>NZ_AP024401.1:600000-914768 GCF_019669085.1 Borrelia sp. HM
TTTCTACACAGTATACCATGGATTTATTAGAAGACTGTGGTCTTGTAAAGATGGATTTTCTTGGGCTTAAGACATTAACTTTGATAAAGAATGCAGAAGATCTCATTAAGATTACTAATCCTGATTTTAGTATTGCTAATATTTCTGATAGTGATCCTAAAACTTTTAAGATGCTTGCTGAGGGACGTAGTGCTTCTGTTTTTCAGTTTGAATCTGAAGGTATGCAGCAAGTTTTAAGGGAAGCTAAACCTGATAGTATTGAAGATTTAATTGCTTTAAATGCTCTTTATCGTCCAGGGCCTATGCAGTTTATACCTCAATTTATTTCAGCTAAGACAGGGACTAAGCGGATTAAATATCCCCATCCAGATCTAAAAGATGTTTTAAAGCCGACTTATGGAGTTATTGTTTATCAAGAGCAAGTGATGGAAGTTGCAAGGATTATTGGTGGATTTTCTCTTGGAAAAGCAGATATTTTAAGGCGTGCAATGGGCAAGAAGAAAGAAGATGAGATGAATAAGATGAAGGTTGATTTTATAAAAGGTGCTATTAGCAAGGGTTATGATGAGAGTCTTGCTAAGGATATATTTGAGCTTTTAAAGCCTTTTGCTAATTATGGATTTAATAAATCTCATGCAGCTGCATACTCTTTAATAGCTTATCAAACAGCATATCTTAAGGCTAATTATCCTGAGGATTTTATGGCTGCAAACTTAACAAATGAGATTAATAACACTGAGAAGCTCTCCTATTACATTGAAGAAGCAAAATTAATCGGAATAGATATTTTAAAACCTGATATAAATCAGTCTTTTAAAGAGTTTCGTGTAGTAGATTGTAAGATTTCTTATGGTCTTAATGGGATTAAGAATATTGGTGGTTCAATGGTGGATCTTATAATTTCTGAGAGACAAGAGAATGGAGAATATAAGTCTTTTGAAGATTTTGTTAGAAGAGTAGATGATAAAGTTATAAATAAAAAATTTCTTGAGGCTGCAATAAAGTCTGGACTTTTTGACAGCCTTGGTCAAAATAGAAGAACCCTTTTTGAAAATCTTGACAGATTAATAGATGTTATAACACAAGATAAGAATGATAAAAGGTTTGGTCAAAATAGTTTGTTTGCTACTTTTGAAGCACAAGATGTTGCTTATAAAAGTTTTAGTTATGATATATTTGAAGAATATTCTTATCTTGAACTTTTGGGATTTGAAAAAGAACTTTTAGGTTTCTATGTATCTGGACATCCTCTTGATCCTTATAAAACAGAAATAGAGTATTTTACAGATTTAAACATTTTAGAAGATTTGGCTATTAAAAAGGATAGTATTGTTAAATTTGCTGGTATTTTAAATTCGATAAAGGTTATTCATACTAAGAAAAATAATGCTAGAATGGCATTTGCTGTTATTGAGAATTTCAAAGGTACAATGGACATTGTAGTGTTTACTGAAAATTATGAAAAATATAAACATTTATTTATTGAGGGAGATGTGATTGGTGTTATAGGTAAGCTTACATTTAATAGGGATAAATTTTCAATAATTGCTGAAAAGATTTTAAGTATTAATGAGATTTCTTTTAATAAGATTAATAATCTTTATATTAAACTTTTTAGTGAAAGATTAAATGATTCGCATCTTCTTTATTCTTTAAAGGATAAAATTTTGAATCTTGAAGATAATACTGGATTTTCAAATGTTTATCTTTATTTAAAAAATGATGATAAAAGTTTTAAGCTAAAAATGAATTTAACTTTAAATTTTAAACCTGATGAATTTAAGCTTAATGCATTAAGGTCTAGTGAAATAGTAGAAGATGTTTGGTGTGATTAGGGGGATTATTTGTTTATGATAGAGACTTTAATTATATTATTAAATATTTACAGGATTTTAATTTTGATTAGAATTCTGCTTAGTTGGCTTATATCCTCAGGAATTAATACTAGTATGTTTTTTAGATTTATATATAATGTAACAGAGCCATTTTTGTCTGTTTTTAGAAGGATTAAGTTTTTTAGATTTGGTATATATGATTTTTCACCAGTTGCAGCTTTAATTACTCTTACAATATCTCAAGAAATGTTGTCTTATGGTGATTATAAGCTTTCTACATTTATTATATTGTTTATTGTTGAGATTTGGGGAATATTTAGAAGTATTTTTGTTACTATGATTTTTTTCTTTGTTTTAAGATTAATATTTTTATTTTTGCATCTATTTGATGATACTGATTTTATGAGAAGTGTTGATTCCTTTTTAGTTCCTTTATCTTTTAAAATAAAAAATATAGTTACAGACCAAAATATGTCTTATACTTTTAATTTAATTGTAGCAGGATCATTATTAACGGCATTTATAATTATTTTTGAACAAACTGTACAAGCTATTAGGATATTAGGGATTTACTTGCCTTTTTAGTAATTTTATATGTTTTTGCATGAGTTTCAGTATGATTTACAAGGTATAAGTGGTCTTGGTAAGAAGGGGATTGCTAAATTAAGCAATCTTCAAATTACAAATATTAAAGAACTAATAGAATATTTCCCTAGAAAATATGAGGATCGTAAAAATATAAAATCTTTCCCAGATCCTTTAGAAATTAGAAATTGTGAACTTATGACAATTTGTACTATTTTAGAACATAAAAAGTTTGGAAATAATGTTAATAAACAAAATTTAAAAATGATAGCTCAAAGTGAAAATGGTGAGATATTCGAAATTCTTCTTTTTAATAGGGGATTTTTAGAGGGAATTTTTAAGATAGGTCAAAAATTCTTTATTTATTCTAAATTCAATTATAACGATTATACTCAGATGTGGAGTTGTTCCAATTTTGATAGTGAAGTGTTTAGTTATAATCCTGAAAAATTTAATAAAATTGCTCCGGTTTATTCTCTTAGTGAGGGACTAAGTTCTAAAAAAATCTCCTCTTATATAAAAGAAGCTCTTGATTATTTTTTAAAGTTTGGTCAATCAGATATGCCTGAATTTTTTATAAATAAATATTCATTGTTACCTTTTTATGAAGCTTTAAATGAAATTCATTTTCCAAGTTCTTTTGAAATGATTGATAGAGCAAAAAAAACTTTAATTTATAGAGAGATTTTTTTACTTCAGTTTTTTTCAAGGGGGAAAAATTCTAAGGTTTTTTTGCGTGATAAGAGGTATTTATCAAGGAATTTGCTTGATCAGATTATTTTAAAACTTCCATTTAAGCTTACAAGAGATCAAGAAGTTGCAATTGATGAAATAATTAATGACCTTAAAGGCAGTAAGCCAATGAATAGATTGTTACAAGGTGATGTTGGGTGTGGAAAAACACTCGTTGCTTTTTTATCTAGTATTCCTTTAGTTGAAGCTGGATATCAAGTTGCTTTAATGGTTCCTACCGATCTTTTAGCTAAGCAACATTATAATAATTTGTCAAATATATTAAAAGATTTTAATATTCCCATGGCTTTTTTAACTGGTAGTTTGAAGAAGAGAGATCGAGAAGATGTTATAGAAAAACTTAAAAATGGGTTTTATAGTTTAGTCATTGGAACTCATGCTATTTTTTCTCAAGAAACAAAATTTAAAAAGTTAGCCTATGTTATTATTGATGAACAACATAAATTTGGTGTTGAGCAAAGAGAAGAACTTAAAAATAAGGGAGAAGGGGTTGATGTTCTTTTAATGTCAGCAACTCCAATTCCTAGAAGCTTAGCTTTGACTCTTTTTGGTGATCTTGAAGTCTCTTTAATTAAGAAAAGTCCTTCAGGTCGAATACCTGTTACTACCTATTTGGCTAAACATGGAAATGAAGAAAAGGTATATGAATTTTTAAAGAATGAACTTGCAAAAGGGCATCAAGTTTATTTTGTTTATCCTTTAATATCATCTTCACAGAAGTTTGATTTAAAAGATGCGACTAGTATGTGTTTAATACTTAAAAAAATTTTCGTTGAATATTCTGTTGTAATGATTCATTCTAAGCTTGAATCGCATGTTAAAGAAGAAATTATGCAGGATTTTTATTTAAAAAAGATAGATATTTTAGTTGCAACAAGTGTTATTGAAGTTGGTATTGATTGTCCAAATGCGACTTGCATGGTGGTAGAACATGCTGAGCGTTTTGGACTTTCTACTTTACATCAGATTAGGGGGCGTGTTGGTAGGGGCAGTTTAAAATCTTTTTTATTTTTGCTTTATAAAGAACCTTTAACAGAAGCTGGAAAGTTTAGATTAAAGACTATAAAGGAAAATATAGATGGATTTAAAATCTCAGAGGAAGATCTCAAATTAAGAGGTCCTGGAAATTTATTTGGACTTGAGCAAACTGGTTATTTAAAGCTTAAAATAGCAGATTTCATTGAAAATAGGACAGACATAAGTTTAATTAGGGAAGAACTCGATATGTTTTTTTTAAATAAGTCTTTGTATAATAAATCAGATATTAAATTACTTGATAATCTTTTAATTTCATATTTAAGATTTATTGATAAAGAGAGTTAGTATTAGTCTGTATATTTTTGAATTAACTTTGCAAGTTCTCTTTTATTTTCATTCCAAAATTCAAGAAGCTTATACTGTAAATTGTTGAAGTATTTTTTTTGAATCATACATGCTTGTTTGCCAATATACATATAATGCCAAGGTTCTGATTTATATCCAGTTTCTTTTTCGTGATTCTTTGGATATGATAATGAGAATCCATATTTTAATGAGTTTTCATAAAGCCATTTACCCTCTTTTGTATTTATTAAATTATCATCTATTTTAATGAAATCTATGGTTGTTCCTAATTGATGTTGTGAGTGATCGGGAAGCGCTGATTGGATTCTTGCTATCTTTTTTCCGTAGGTTTTTACATTATGTTCAAATAAAAAATTTTGATATTCTTTTGTTCTATATGCTGATGTTATTTTTATTTGAAAACCATTTTCTTTACCTGCATTTATAAGATTTATTAAGTCGTCTATTAATATTTTTCTTACTCTTAAGTTTTCTTTTCCAATATTTTTTAGTTCTCTAAAATCTTTTAGATAAACCAAATCAGTTGGGTTATATCCTTTAGGAATTGGGGTTTTTTTATTTACAAGTATTAAGAGAGCGTTCTTTTCTGCTTCAAGTAATGGTTTAATCTCTTTTATAAATTGGATTGGATTTTCTTTTATTTGTTGTTGATAAGGTTTATGTAAATTTTTTGTAGTTTGAAGTAAGATTGATAGATCTTGTTTTGATATTATGGTTTTTGTTTGAAAAGTTAAATTATTAATTAATAGTGTTAGTGAAAAAATTTTTAGTAATTCCATTCAAGATTAATTATATTATAGTTTGTTTTTACTATAAGAGTAGTTTTAATATTTTATAGTTTTATAAATGTTAATTTAAATTTTATTTACGAAAATGATAAACTAAATAATGTATGCTGAAAAAGTTTAATTATAATTTGATATTGAGGGAGTTACTGATTTTAGCTATTCCTGCAGCTTTTGAAGCTTTTTTATTTCAATTAGTGACATTTTTTGATAATTACATGATAGCTTATTTAGGCTCTGCTCAGGTTACAGGAGTTTCTATTGCCAATAGGGTAACTTTTCTTTTTTTTATTGTTATCTTTGGGTTGGGGACTACGCTTAGTGTTTATGCTTCTCAAGCCTTGTCTAAAAAAAAATTTGCACATATTAAGCAAGCATTTGCTTATGCTTTATTGATTGGAACAATAATTGGAATTATTTTCTTTTGTGTATCTTTTGTTTTCTCAAAGGAGATTATTAGTTTATTTATTGCAGAAAATGAAGCTTTGAATTTTGGAATGACTTATTTAAAAATTGTTTCTTTTTCTTATCTTTTTATGGCTTATTCTTTTTTGTCTGCAATGGGTTTTAAGAGTATAAAAGATGTTAAAATACCTTTAATTGTTACTATATTGGTTGTATTAACTAATATTATTTTTAATTATATCTTTATTTTTAAGTTAAGTATGGGAATAAATGGTGCAGCATATGCCACTTTAATTGCTAGAATTATTGAATTTTTCTTTTATTGTTTTTACAACATTGTAAATTCAAAGTTTTATTATCATTTAAAAAGAGGTGATTTTCTAATCTCAAAGAGTATTAAAATAGCTTATTTAAGAATACTGATGCCTGTTTTGTTACATGAGGTTTTTTGGGTTTTAAGTATAACTATTTTGCATGCTTTTTATGCTAGGCTTGGAGGTAGTGAATATGCATCTTTTGCAGTGGCTTCTAATTTTTTAGATTTATGTTTTGTTGTTATGCATGGGATGGGACTTGCTACTGGTGTTATTATTGGACACCGTATGGTAAAGGATAAAAATCATATTAGAACATTAGGAATATTTTTATCTGTGATTGGAGTTGTTTTAGGATTGTGTGTATCTTTTATTCTTTTTTTAACATCTAAAATTGCTCCTATTATTTTTAGTAATTTAGATTCTCCTGAACTTGTTGGTACTTTTATAGCTATTTTTTCAAGTATTGTTGTTTTTAAGGGTTTTACAGCTCAGGCGCTTGTTGGTATTTTTAGAGCTAGTGGAATTCCTAATATTTGTTTCTATATTGAAATAGGAGTAATTGTTTTTTATACATTGCCAGTTGCTTATTTATTAGTTTTTTTTACAAATTTTAGATTACCGTTAATAGTTTTTATTGTAAATTTTGAAGAAGTTTTTAAAAATATATTTATATTAATAGTTTTTTTTAAGGATAATTGGATAAGACAAATTCATTATGAGGAACTGAATTAATTTTTAGCAATATTATGTGATGATAATTGGGATATTAAATGAGAATATAAATTTAAAATTTATTTTGATTTTACAGAATATTAATTTATGTTTTGTGCTTTACTGTTTTTAAGTAGTTCATATTATTTTATTATTTCGCTTAGTGTTTTTATGGTTTATGTTGTGCTTTTGTTAAGTATATTGGATGAACTAATTATTTTGTTATAATACTTTTATTGTGTGTTTAAGTCAGATAAAAGATAAAAATTTCTTAATTATGGGATTAGGTCTTAATGGGGGAGGTCTGGCTGTTGCAGAGTTTTTATTAAAACATGGCGGTAATTTGGTAATTACTGATTTAAAGAATGAGTCAGAATTAGCTTTAAGCATTAAGTTATTGGAGCAATTTAAAAATCGAATTCGATATGTTTTAGGATACCATGATGAGTATGATTTTAAGAATGCAGATATTGTTATTAAGAATCCTGCTGTTAGTGCTGAGAATAAGTATTTAAAACTTGCAAAAAGAATTGAGACTGATATTAGTTTGTTTTTGATGTTTAATAGAAATCCTATAATTGCTATTACAGGAACTAAGGGAAAGTCTACTCTTGCTTCTGTTTTGTATAAAATTTTGCTTTCTAAGTATCCAAATTCTAAACTTGGAGGTAATATTGGACTGTCTCCTTTAAGTTTTTTGGATGAACTTGATGGAATATCGCCTATTGTTTTAGAACTTTCTTCTTGGCAATTGCATGATCTTAACAATTTATATCCTATTGTTAGCATAATAACTAATATTTATCGTGATCATCAAAATTATTATTCAAATTTTGATAGTTATATAGAAGATAAGTCTAAAATTTTTATAGGCCAAGATTCAGGAATTTTGATTTTACAAGAACAAGCTTATTATGATTATTTTTGTAAATTTAAATCTAAGTCCAAGGTTGTTTTATTCTCAGAAACTGTACCTTTAAAATATGAAAATGATATTTTTTATTTTAGAGATGGAAAAATTTATTTAAATCAAGAAGAAATAAGTGCTATTCGTGAATCAAAAATTGTATTATTGATCTCTAAAATGATTGCTGTTTTTGTTGCAAATTATTTAGGCTTGAATTTAGAGAATGTATCTAATATTGTGGCTGATTTTGATGGAATTGAGCATCGGTTAGAATTTGTAAGAGAATATGAGAGTGTAAAATATTATAATGATACGGCCTCAACTATTCCTGATTCTACAGTTTTGTCTGTTAAAAGTTTAAAAGTCAACGGAAATTTTATTCATCTTATTGTTGGTGGAACTGATAAAGAGCTTGATTTTTCAGTTTTTAGTGAGATTTTAAACATGGTGAAGACTTGGATTTTATTAAGAGGAAGTGCTACTTTAAAAATTATTAAATTTTTAGAGGTTAATAATATTAATTATTATATTTTCTCTTCTTTAAAAGAATGTGTTTGTTATGCTAAGAAAGTTTCTATTCAAAATGACATAGTTTTATTTTCCCCTGCTAGTGCTTCTTTTGAGATTTTTAATAATGAATTTGATAGAGGAAATCAATTTAAAAATTTAGTTCGCATTATGACTTAAAATTTTTTCTTTAGAATTTTATAGTAAAAATATCTTAATACTTCAAGAATTCTATAAATTTTATATAAAAATTCTTGGTACACAAAATCATAACATCCAATCCTGTGAATGATTTGTCCTCCAAATCCAGTTTTAAATTGAAATAAGCCAAATAGAGGATGTTTTGCATTTGCAGTTGGAGGAATTCCTAGAAGATCGTATTCTTTGATTGATAGACTTTGGAGTATTTGTATTGCTTTAAATTGTACTGCATAATTTGGCATTAAATGTTTATTTTCTTTGCTTGAAGCACCATAAAGGTATGTGGCTTTATCTTTATATATTCCAACAATTATTCCAGATATTAGTTTGTCATTATATAGTGCAACTATGAGCTTGATTTTAGAATTTTCATCTTCTTTGAATGCTTTTATTAGATTTTTTATATATTCTTTTGAGTGAATAGCAAATTTATCTCTTTTTGCTGTTTCTTGATGAAGTTTATAAAATTCATCAAAATATTTAAATTTATTATCTATAATAACTGTTATATTTTTTTTACTACTGAGATTTATGTTATATCTTGTTTTCTTTTTCATCTTAGCTTTAATGTTTTCTAATGAATCGTCTAAATTTAGTATAGTTGTGTTTGGAGGTTGTATATCATCAAATGATTTTTTGAGATTTTTAAGTTTTAGTTTTATTGGATTATATTCTTCTTTTAAATTTCTTGAGGTGTAAAACATTAAATCATATCGTATAAATATTGTCTTTTTATGCAAAAATGGTTTTATTTTTTCACTAAATTTTGTGATTTTAGTATTAATCTCTTCAATGTTAATCTCTTCAATTTTTTGATTTGAAAATTCTGGATGAGCTATATAGCTTAAATAAAAGTTTCCAAAGAGCTTTCTTTGCATAATAAGAATTTTATTAAAATTCTTACTGCTTAATGCTATGGCTTTCCATTGACTTTTTTTGCTTGAAGTCTTTTTGACAATTGTCCATAATTTGCTTTGAAGATAATTTTCATTTAAATTTTCTATTTCTATTTTTTTAATATCCATTAATTTCTCTTAATTAAAGCTTAATATATTTTTCCATTTGGAATTTCTCTAGATAGTACTTTTTCTTTAGAATTTTCTAATATTAGGTTAATACCATTGATTTTAAGTTCTCCATTTTCTGCTACAATTTGAGTTTGAGAGAATTTATCTACGCTGATTTTTGATGGATGCTTTAATTCTTTGTTAATATCACTCTCAAGTATAATTCGTTCTCCAGGAGTAGGATTATCTTTAAAATCTTCTACAATTATTACCTTAAAATTTTTGTTCTTATCTTCAGTTGCAATTAACATCCCCTCAGATCTTATTCCTCTAAATTTTGCAGGTTTTAGATTGTCAACTATTATTATGTGTTTTCCAATTAATTCTTCTTCTTTATAATAGTCAGCAATACTGCTTACAATTTGTTTTCCATCAGGAGTTCCATCATCAAGTTTTAAAATAAAAAGTTTTTGTGCTTCTGGATTTCGTTCTATTGTTTTTACTCTTACAACTTTTAAGCATATTTGTTCGCTAAATAATTTTATTGGACTCTCTATTTGTTGATCTTGCATATTTTTACCCCCTGAATATTTTGATTTTAAACTATCAGTTAATTGTTTTTCTATCTTTGCAAATAGTACCTCTGTAGTATGAATTTTATCTAGACCTAAATTTATTCCTAAAAACTCGTTAGAAATTTCATAACTTGATCCAAAAAAATTTCTTATTTTATCACTTGTATGTGGTATAAAAGGTGAGATTAAAATTGATAAGTCTTTTATCAAATATATGAGGTTTAATAGTAGCTCTTTTGTCTCTTTAGGTGTATTATCTTTTGTTTTCCATGGTTCTCTGTCTTGAAATATTTTATTACCTATTCTTGATATTTCAAGAATTTCTCTTAGTGCTGATTTGAGTTCTGTTTTTTGAAAGAAATTTAAAATCCTTTCATATTTAAAGTTAATTTCTTGCCAAAAGTTTTCTTTTATTTCTAGTTTATCTATTTTATCTCCAAAAAATTTTTTATAGAATGTTAATATTCTGTTAATAAAATTTGAAAAATTTCCAATAAGTTCGCTATTTATTCTTTCCATGAAATCGTCCCATGTAAATTGAAAGTCAGATTTTTCAGGTCTGTTATAGTATATGTAAAATCTCCAAGCATCAGCTGGTATTTCAGTGTTCATGACATCGTTACCAAATATTCCAGTTCCTGCGGATTTTGAGAATTTTAGGTTTTCATAATTTAGATATTCACTTGAAGCTATGTGGCATGGCATTGTCCAGTTTTCTTGACTTCCAAGTTCTACACTGGGAAATATAATAGTGTGAAATAAAATATTGTCTTTTCCAATAAATTGTACTAAGTTTACGTTTTCGTTATTTTTCCACCATGATTCCCAATCTTTTGTGATTTCTTTTGTAATTGAAATGTATCCAATTGGTGCATCAAACCATACGTAAAACACTTTGTTAGCATATTCCTTTTTTGGTACTGGTATTCCCCATTTTAAATCTCTTGTTATTGCTCGTTGTTTAAGACCATCTCTTAAGAATGCATTTGTCATTTGAATGGCATTTGTATTCCAGTTTTTATTTTGTAAAGTTGTATGTATCCAATGCTCAAGTTTCTTTTGTATTTTGGGTAGATCAATATAGAGATGTTTAGTTGTTTTTAAAATAGGTGTATTTTGGCAAATTATACACTTTGAATTTATTAATTCGTTTGAAGCTAATAATTTAGAGCAGTTTTCACATTGATCTCCTCTTGCATTATGACCACAATTTGGGCATTCTCCTGTTACGTATCTATCTGCTAGAAATATTTGATCTCGCTGACAAAAAAATTGTTTATTTTCTTTTTCTGTTATATAGCCATTCTCTTCTAGCTTTAAAAATAAATCCTGTACAATTTTTTTGTGGTGTTTATTAGTTGTACGTCCAAATATGTCAAATTTGATGTTAAACCATTTATAAATTGATTTGTGTATTTCATAATATTTATTGCAAAGTTCTTCAGGAGTAATTTTTTCTATTAATGCCTTAGTTTCTGTTGCTGTACCATATTCATCTGTTCCACAGATATAAAGTGTTTCTATTCCCATCATTCTTGAATATCTTGCAAAAGCATCTGCTGAGAGAACTTGTACTAAGTTACCAAGGTGAGGTATATTATTAACATATGGTAATGCAGCTGTAATTAGGTTCTTTTTTTTTACTTTCACTTAATTTATTTTTCCTTTTTTTGATGTATTATATTCGTATTTTAATACTAATGCTAGTTTATTTCATTTATTTTGTTTAGTAAATTTATGTTTTTATGTTTTTATTAGTATATGAGTACAAATATTATATAGGAGGCTATAATGGGGTCTTTTAATTTTAAAGATTATGTATTTGGTCGAGCAAAGAGAATTGTAATGGAAAAGGGAGATAGTGCTAGTATAGTTTTTCCTGAAAGTAGTGATATTAGAATTTTGAAAGCTACTGTTGATATTTTAAAGAAAAACTTAGCAGGACTTGTTATGCTTATTGGGAGTGAGTATAAGATCTTTAAGAGATTAAAAGAACTAGGAGCTGGGGATGATATATTGGCAATGGTAAAGGTTGTAAAGCCTAGTTCTTTTAGGGATTTTGATAGATATTTGTATAATTATTGTAGTTTACGACAGAATAGAGAATTAACTCTTAAAAAGGCTAAAGAAGAGCTTTTAGATGAAATTGTTTTTTCTATGATGATGGTTAGACTTGGTGAGATTAAGACTTGTGTTTGTGGTGCTTTAACACCTTCTGCTAAAGTTTTGAAAAGTATTTTTATAGTACTCCCTAAACTTCCAAATACTAAATTTGTGTCTTCTTTTATGATTATAGATACTGGGAATAATATTGGTCAGATTAAAACCTATTTTGGATATGAAGGAATTTTGATGTTTGCCGATTGTGCTGTGATAATTAGTCCTGATGCTGTACAGCTTGCAGAAATTGCAATACAGAGTGCAAATTCATTTAAAAAAATTTTTGATTTACCACCAAAAGTGGCTCTTTTAAGTTTTTCTACTAAGGGGTCTGCTAATTCTGTAGAAGTTGAAAAGGTGCGAACTGCTTTAGAGATTGTTAAGAGTGAGTGTACAGATTTGTTAATTGATGGAGAACTTCAAGTTGATGCAGCTTTGATCAAAAGTGTTGCTGAGAAAAAGTGTACTGGTTCTTTAGTTGCTGGTTCTGCTAATATATTAATTTTTCCTAATTTAGAGTCTGGTAATATTGGTTATAAGCTTGTTGAAAGATTAGCTTTTGCTAAAGCCTATGGGCCTTTTTTGCAAGGTCTTCAAAATCCTGTTAGTGATCTCTCAAGAGGTTGTTCTGTGGATGATATTGTATTAACAAGTGCTTTTATGATCAGTAGTTAGTTTGTTTGCAATTAAGATGAACTCTTTAACAGAGATTTCTTCAGGTCTTTTATCTAAAAAATTTTTTAAGAACTCTTCTTGAAGAATACTTTTATCTTTTACAAAGTTAATGATTGTATTTTTAAGCTTTTTTCTGCGACTCGTAAAGACTGTCCTAACTAATTTGTTAAATTCGTTGAAATTTTTAATATCTTTTTTGCAGGGAATGAGTTTAAGAGTTGTTGATTGTACTTTAGGTATTGGATAAAAATTTTTTTTATCTATATCCATTATTTTAATTACTTTAAAGTGTGATTGTACTAATACTGTAAATGATGAATAATTTTTATTTCTCTCTTTTGAAAGCATTCTGTCTGCTAGTTCTTTTTGTACTGTAAATACCATGTGTTTTAAAATTTTATTTTCAATAAGTATTGATATTACTTTTGATGAGATGTTATAAGGTAGATTTGAAAATATTTTGTTAATATTTTGACTTTCTTCTTGTTTATATGTTTTTAAAAAATCACCTTTTTTTAACTTAAAATTTTTAAATTTACCAAATTGTTCATTTAAAATTTCTGAGTATTTAGGATCAATTTCAAAAACTGTTAAAAAATTTGTTTTTTTAAGTAATATAATTGTCATTGCTCCAAGACCTGGTCCTATTTCCCAAATTTTTTCGTTTTCTTTTATTTCAAGTGCATCTACTATTTTTTCTCTTATTGATTCGTTAATTAGATAATTTTGACCCCATATTTTTCGTGGAGCTATATTTTTATTTTTAAGAGCAAGTTTTATGCTGTTTATGCTGTTATAGTTTATGTTCATAGATATTAAAATAATAGCATATTGATATCTTGAGTGTTTTAAACTTTGGTTTTAATATTTCTTTCTTTCTCTAATTTGTAGATTATGTAAAATATCGTTAAAATACTTAAACCCAAGAATATTCCTATATTGTGATTTTGAATTATTGGAAATTTGCTAAAGAGAGTGGCTGTATCTTTTATTGCCTTGAATATATAGATGTTTATTAGATCAAATACTAAAAACAGATTTGTATTTATTAAATAAGCTCCTAAACTTGATATTTGTATTAATAAAAATAATAGTATAATCGGAGTAACTATTAGGTTTGATATTATTGAAATTGGTTGAAGATCAAGATTATTAGTGAAAAGAATAGGAGCTGTTATAATTTGAATTATAAAGGTTGTCAAAATTGCAGAAGTAATGTTATTTAACTGATATCTTTGCTTAATAGCAAGAGAGATTGCTATCCCAAGTACTGCAAGATAGGATAATTTAAAACTTATTGAATTTAGTGTATGTGGTAAAATAATAGAATTTAGTATAAAGCTAATTGATAATGTATTAATTAGATTAATTTTTCCGTATGTTAGTTTATAGATTATAAGTGTTTCTATCATTATGAATGCTCTTAGTGCAGATGGTGAAAAGTCTGTTAGGATTAGATAATTGAATAATATTATGCTTAAAATTAAATATTTTAATTTTTCATTTTTGATTATATATAGTAAATAAAAGAAAATGATATAAATTAGGTAAAAATGCAACCCAGATACTACTAATATGTGTGATATACCTGCTTTTTGAAATAAGTTATTCTCATATTTGGTTATTTCTAATTTATTATTTGTTAAGATAGCTTTGGAAAAGTGACAATATTGAGTACTGGTTTTATTTAAAAACTGATTTAGTACTCTATTATACTTTTCTTTTATCTTTACCAATAGTGGTCTTTTAATTAATTGAATTTGATTGTTTTGGATTTTTACTATGTCTCTGATTTTATATTTGTCTTTAATATTTTTAAATATAAATTGATGTTTTTTACCAAATCCATCTATTGATTCAACCTTAGTATTTGAAGATTTTGTAAGATATATAATTTTTGTTATTTGATGAAAATTATCCTCAAGTCTTGTAAAATTTAGGCTAATTTCAAAGATTATTAGAATACTTGTACTAATTATGAATGTTAGTGTTAGATGGATGTTTTTTTTGATTAAAAAGATTAATATTAAAATTATATTTAAATATATTGAATGTAATCTTAAATAGTACCTTGTTAATAAATTTAATGAACTTATGATAAATAATAAAATCATTGGGATTCTCTTTTAAAAATAAATAAATAAATAAATAAATTTATTTATTTATTTATTTTTAAAAAATATCAAGACTATATTAGTTTATTTTTAAATTACTTATTATACAGTTTGACAATATGATATTTATATATCTATAATTTACTATGATATTATTAAACAACGGTAAATATTCTGTAAAATATGCTTTTTTAGAGCTTATTTTAGCTCATTTTATAGTTACTCGTTTAATTTCTGTTAGTAAGCTAAGTGTTGACCTTTGGAATGTTAGTGAAAACCATTATTACTATTGGATATGTAGTACATTTTTAATTATTTTCATTTTGCATTTTTCTAGATTAACAAGTTCTTACAATTTTAGGGATGAGTTTTTTATTCCGAAGTTTAAGCCCATTTTTATTTGGCAATCATTTTTAATTTTTGTTAAAATCCTTATTTGGCTTTTTGTCCCATTAATTATTGTTTATCTTTTGCTTTTTTATTTTTTTCCAGAAGCATTTCAATTTTGGGAAGGAGAGGAAGCATTTAAACCAAAGTTTGTATGGAATATAAGCAGTAGGAGAGCGCTTTTTTTAATGGTTATTACTTCGCTTTTTGCAGGCGGGGTTGAAGAATTGTTTTTTAGAGCTTTTGTTATTACCAAGCTTAGGCAGGTAGGCATTGCCTCGTTAATTGCATCTTTTCTTAGTAGTGTGATTTTTGCTTATGGACATTTGTATTATGGGTTTATTGGATGTTTAGTTACATTCGTTGCTGGAGGAATTTTGTCTTATATATATTTAGTTTATAAGAATATATATTATTCAATTTTTTTTCATAGTTTTTATAATATTTTTGTTAGTTTTTTGCTCTTTTTATCAAATTAATTAAGGAGGATTTTATGTTGGATACCATACCAAGACGTTTTAATGAAGCTGTTAAACTTTATAGTGATCTTGATATTTTTATTTATAGAGAAGGTGAATCTAAGGATTTTAAGAAACAGACATATTCTAGTTTTTGGAATGAAGTTAAGAGTGTAGGTTCTGGGCTTTTACATTATGGAATTAAAAAAGGAGATAAAGTAGCTATTATTTCTGATTCAAGAAGAGAGTGGGTAATTATTGATGTGGCTGTTATGAGCTTAGGAGGTATTGATGTTCCAAAGGGTAACGATTCATCTGAAGATGAGATAGCCTATATTATTAATCATTCTGAATCTATTTTTATTTTTGTAGAAAATGATAAACAGCTTAAAAAAGTTATTGCTAATAAACATGAGCTTAAATTTGTTAAGTATATCATTGTAATTGAGGATGATGGGCTTTATGAGGATAAGTTAGAAAATATTACAATAATGTCTTATAAAAAATTATTAAATATAGGTTATGATTTCTTGAAAGATAATCCTAGTATGTTTGAGGCTGAGCTTAAGAAAGGTTCTAGTAAAGATATTGCAACTATAATATATACTTCAGGAACAACAGGATTGCCAAAGGGTGTTGTATTGCGCCATGAATCTTTTATCTTTCAACTAGATAGAGTTTATGATTATTTACCAATGCTTTTGCCAGGAAAGATAATGATGTCTGTTCTTCCTCTTTGGCATTCATTTGAGAGGGCTTGTGAATATATAGTTACTCTTCATGGTATATCTATCGCTTATTCAAAACCTATTGGACCTATTTTGCTTAAAGATTTTGCAACTCTAAATCCTCATGCAATTATTTCTGTTCCAAGGATTTGGGAGGCAATAAGGCTTGGTATTATTAAAAAAGTATCGGAGTCTTTTTTTAAAAAATTTTTATTTAATTTCTTTTTAAAAACTGGAACTTTTTATGTAAAGCTTAAGGAGAGACTTTTAGGACTTGTTCCTGTTTATAAGAATCAAAATTCTTTTGTTTTATTATTTGTTAAGTTTATTTGTCTTTTTGGATTGATTTTAATTTTTCCTTTTAAATTATTAGGAGATGTTTTGATTTTTAAAAAGATCAAAAAAGCACTTGGAAAAAGATTTGAATTTGGTGTTTCTGGTGGGGGAGCTTTATTAGAGTATGTTGATTATTTTTTTAAGGCCGTAGGTATTGTAGTTCTTGAGGGTTATGGTCTTACAGAGACAGGTCCAATTTTAAGCGTGAGACGTCTTAAGTGTCCTGTTGCAAAAACTGTCGGACCTTTATTTCCAGATGTTGAATATAGGATAGTTGATAGTGATGGGAATGATTTATCCTTTGGTGAGAAGGGGGAACTTTGGATAAGATCTCCTCAGGTTATGAGTGGTTATTTTAAAGATGAAACTATGACTTCTGAGGTTTTAACAAAGGATGGTTGGTTGAAGACAGGTGATTTAGTTTATGCAACAATGTACGGTGAAATTTCAATTGTTGGCAGAAGTAAAGATACAATTGTTTTAAAGAGTGGTGAGAATGTTGAACCTGAACCTATTGAGAGAGCTTTATCAAAGTCTTTATTTATTAATAATGTTATGGTTGTTGGTCAAGATCAGAAATTTTTAGGAGCTGTGATTTTACCTAATTTTGAAAATCTTGAACAATGGGCTAATTCCAATGGAATATCATTTTCTTCTCATGATGATTTATTATCTAATAAATCTGTTAATAATCTTTATTCTAAATGTATTTCAGATATAGTTAGCTCTAAATCTGGATTTAAAAATTTTGAGAGAATTGTTAAGTTTATTTTGTTAAAAGATACTTTTGTTGTTGGGGAAGAACTTACAAATACTCTTAAGCTTAAAAGGTATTATATATTTGAGAAATATAATAACAAGATAATGACATTGTTTAATAAAGATTGTGATGCTTAAAATAAGTTTGATGCTTTTGGAAAAAACTATGATCATTGTGTTTGATATGAGCTTAAAAATATATAGAGTTACATTTTTTTCATATAGGGGATATTAAGTAAATTCATACAGTTTTTTATTGTTTGTAGTACAGCTTTTGATAAGTGAATTCTTGCATTTGTAAGTTCAAGGTTATTTTCATCTATGATTTTTATGTCTTGATAATATATACTAAAGCTTTTTGCAAGTGAGTAAGAATAGTTAGCTATTATTGAAGGATTAAGATCTTTTGAGGCTTTAATTATGTGTTCTTCAAATTCAGATATAATCTTGACTATTTCCCATTCTTTTTCATTTGCTAAAACTTCAAAATGAATATTTTCTTTAGACGGTAAGTTTAATTCTGTGCATTTTTCAAGAATACTATTAATCCTTGCTCCTACATACTGAATGTAGGGACCTGAGTTTCCAGTAAATGATAAACTTTCTTCTTTGTGGAATAATATGTCTTTATGTATTGCTGTTTTTAATAGATAGTAATGAATAGCTCCTAATGATATGTTTAATGCAGTGTTTTGATAATCTTTTTCATCTAAATGTCTTTTTTTTATTTCTAAAATAGTTAATTCCATTAGATCATAAATTAGATTATCAGCATCAATTACATTACCTTCTCTTGATTTCATTTTGCCTTCAGGGAGATTGACCATTCCATATGATAAATGCATTAGATTATTTTCTTTTATAATGCCTAATTTATCTGCAATTAAAAATAAATTTTTAAAATGGTGAATTTGTTCACTGCCAACTACATAGATCATTTCATCGAAATTAAATTCATTTTTTCTAATTACTATATTTCCTAAATCTTGGGTCAAATAGATAGATGTTCCGTTTGCTCTTAAGAGTACCTTTTGTTTAAATTTTTGATTGTTCATTTCATCTTTTTCCGTAGGTATATCTATACATATTGCTCCATCTTCTCTTTTATAGCATAAACCTTTTTCTAAGCCTTTTAGTACAATTTCTCGTCCAATCTTAAATATTTCGCTTTCAAGATAAATTTTATCGAATGTGATATTTGTAAGTTTATAGGTTTCATTGATTCCTTCAATTGCCCATTTATTTAGTTTTTGCCAAAGTTGGACAGTATCTTCATCTTTTGTTTCCCATTTACATAGCAACTGTTGTATTTCTTCTTCTGCTTTGTTATTGGTTTTAGCATATTCATTGTATTTTACATAGAAATCACCGATTAAATGATCTCCCTTTTTATTGGAAATTTCAGGAGTTATGTTATTACCAAATTTTTGGTAAGCGAGCATGGACTTGCAGATATGTGTGCCTCTATCGTTTATCATATTGATTTTTGTTACCTGTCCGCCAGTAGCTTTTAATATTCTTGATAAACTTTCTCCAATAATGTCATTTCTAAGGTGTCCTATATGCAATGGCTTGTTTGTATTTGGTGATGAAAATTCTATTATTATTCTTTTATTTTTAAGTAAATTATTTGTTCCATATTTATCTTGCTTTTCATTGACTTTTATGATTGTCTTTTTTATATATTCTATTTTGTTAAATTTGATATTTAAATAAGGTCCCATTGACTTAGTTTCATATTTATTTCTAAGATCTTTTGTTATCTCTTCAGTAATCACTGATGTACTAAGTCCTAATATTTTACTAAATTCAAATATTAATATTGATAAATCTCCCAGTTCACTTTTTGGCGGTTTTTGCATTATTACATTTATTTTTTCTAATTTAATGTTTTGTTTGAGTGCAAGTTTCTTTATTGTATTACTAATTTTATTTTCTAAATCTTTTTTTATTTCACTGATCATTTTTTGTTCCTTTAATGTTTATCAATATATTAATAAAGAGGAATATTAAAGATGCTACTAAGAAAACATTTGAACTATAAGCTGGTGTTTTTGTTATATTGCTATCTTTAATTATCGTTAATTTGAAAATCAAAAACTGTAATTCACCAGTACTAAGTATTTCTCTAAAGAGTGAAATTATTGTGCTTAGCGATATGAATGTTATTATTGGTAATTTTGAGTATTTTAATATACTTGATTGATCTTGTAAATTTTTAAAAGGTTCGTTTTTGTGAAATGATACTATTATGACTATTAAAATAGGGATTGAAAATCTTAAATTCTCATAAAGGATAGGGGTTACATAATACATAAATAAATAAGTTAAACTAATAAATATTCCTATTACTAGCAAATAAATCATTAATATTTGATTTTTTAATTTCACTTTTTTAATAATTATTGCTGGAAGTAAAATGCACAATGAAATCCAAATTGATATGACAATTCCTTCTAAGAAATTTTTTGTATAAGCAAAAATTGGAAAGAGCATTAAAGGTGTTTTCAAATATTTATCTGTGATGTAAAATGTATTGTTATTCATGAGCGTTGCCTTTACTTGAGCTATTTTGTTTTAAACTGATTTGTATTTATATTAATTTCTGTAATGTGATTTGAGTTTGTTGTTCCAAAAGCCTTTATACTTTCAACTGTTTCTATTAGTTTCTTGATTTCTTCTTTTAATCCTTTCATTGAGTTTGAAACTGTTATGTTAATTTCTTCTAGGAAAGAAACTGTATTTATTATTTCTTTGTTGCCTCTAAATATTTCATTTGAACCTATTTTTACTTCATATGTTATTTCTCTCATTGTGTTTAAAGCTTTTAAAATTTCTTGACTTCCAATTGATTGTTCTTGCATAGTATGATTTATTTCTTCTATAACTTGAACTACTAGATTGATTGAATTGAATATTTGATTGAAGGCTTTGTTTGTTAATTCTGAAGTTTTTACTGTTTGATTGATTGATTCCATTATTTCATTTATTGATGCTGCAACCGATTCTGATTGTGAAGTAGCTTGTTCTGCAAGATCTTTAATTTCTTCTGCAACGATTGCAAAACCTTTTCCCGCTTCTCCAGCATGAGATGCCTCAATAGCAGCATTCATTGATAGTAAATTGGTTTGGCTGGCAATAGATGATATTAATGAATTGGCTTCTTGAAGTCTTGTTGAATTTTTATAAATTTCTTTAATTTGCATTATAATTTCTTCTTGTTTTTTTCTACCATCATCAGAAAACATTTTAAGCTCTTCTGTACTTTTTGCAGCTTTTTGTGTTATTTCTGTTACTGATTGTATGCTGCCTATCATTTCTTCAATAGCTGAGGATGATTCTTCAACGCTTGCAGCTTGAGTTTCAATTGAATTGTCAAGTGATGTGATGTTTTTAGATAAATTTTCTATTGTGTTTGTTGTATTTGAAATAAATTCGACTTGCTTTTCTACTTCTCCTTGTGTTTTTTCTATATATTTATTTGAGTTTGTTATTGTGTCATAAGCTTTGTTTATTTCATTAAAGAGTATGTCCCCATTATCTTTTAGTAGTTTTACCCTGCCTTGTAGTGAGTTTATTACATTTTTTAGGTTTTCAATAAAATATCCAAAATAATTTATTGTAGCACTTATTGAGTCTTTTCCTTGTGATTCAATTTTTATGGTCAAGTCTCCTTCTTTTACTTTTGGAATAACTTCATTAAGCTTTTCTATTTTTGATATGATTAATTTTTTAATTGTTATTATCATTATTAATATAAATATTATTATAAGGAGGATTATTATTGTTATTGTTATCAATTTGATACTATTAAGCTCATTTGAAAATATATTATCATAGTTCATTTGTATTGCTAAATACCAAGATGAAGATATAAGCCTTGCTATGGAAATAATATTATTATTGTAGCTAATATTATAATTACTTTTTTTGTCATTTATTGCAGTCAGCAATGGGGTTGTTATTTTTATATTGTTTTTAAATAGGCTATTTATTGATAATTTTATAGGTTTAAGTGTTTCTTCATTTTGTTCACCAAAGATGTCTCCTTGATTGTTGATTGCATATATTTTAAAGTAGTGAGAACTTGCATAATGACCTCCCCCTTTTCCTATTAAAGATCTTTCTAATAGCATAAATATATTTTTTCTTAGTTGCCTTATATGTTCTAATATGTCTACATATAATATCATATATCCATCGCTATTTATGATAAGATCTTTTTTCACTATGATATTTTCATTATTTAAATTATCTTGTATTTGTTGAGGAACTTTATAAAACATTGGTATATAGGATTTATTATTTATTATTGTTAAATCTTGACTTAGTGTGAATGTACTATAATTGTTTTCATTATTAATTGCTTTAATTTTTTTTAAATCTATGTAAGTATTTAATCTTTTATCATTACTTGAATATAATATTTTTCCGTTTTTATTTGTATACTCTATAATTTTTATGTATGATGGGAAAGCATTTAAATGATCGATAGATATTATATTTGTTAAGCTTGTGTTTTGTTGTGTTCTAATCTTTTGGTTGTGATTTTTTATAAAATCATCAATAGCGATTAACATGTTTCTTGTATCTCTAGAAAAGCTTTTTGTCATGATATTATTAACGAATTTTGTAAAACTTTGAAGTTCTTTTGTTATTATTTTCTTATATCCGTTATTTAATAGGATGGAAATACTCATACCAATAATAATTGTATAGACTACAATAAGAATATTAAATTTAAAAAAAAGACTAGAACTAGAATGATTTTTTTTCACTTGAAGCCTCACAAAACTTTTTATAAAATGTTACAACTAACTAGTATTATATATGTTTTATTATATAATTATATACATATATTGGAATATTAAAATGCATATTTTTATTAACGATCTATCTATATAATAATGTAATACGGCTTAAAAATTTTGCTTTTATTGATTTGATTTTGGAGAAATTTTTGTATGAATGATGATTTGGTAAATGTTAAATTAAAAAATATGAAGTTTTTTTTATATTTCGTACTTTTTGTTTTTATTTGCTTTAGTATATTATTTTTAGGTCAAGCTTATTTAAACTATAAAGACAAATATTTAGAACGTATCGAATCTGATTTTAAATTATTTTCAAATAATGTGGCTTTGCAGATTAAGAGTAAATATAATAATGCTGTTAGTATTTTAAGAGAGCTTGTTAGAGATGGTGAGGTTTTAAATACCTTAAATAAGGTTTCAAATAGCTTTATTGCAAGTGTTAATTTAGAATCCATGCGTGACTTGAAGATAAGTGTTAATTTGTTTTTAAATTCTAAGGGATTTAATGAGGTAAGTAAAGTTTTTAAGCATATTCGTATGTATTTTGTAGAAAATTCTTTAGAAGGTATTTTTTACATTCCTACTGGGCAAAATGTTTTAATTTCAAATAAAGACTTTTCGTTTCTAGGTATAAATAACATTATTGAGGATCCAATTTACTCTGTTCCTGCAAATAATCATGTTGTGTATTATTCAAATTATAAAAGAATAGAAAATAAGCTCTATTCTGTTGTCAGTATGCCTGTTGTGAATGATATCTTGTCAGTAAAAGGTGTAATCTGTTTTGTTGTTTATTTTGATGACTTGTTTATTAATATTGCAAATCAGTTTAATTCTTATTTTAAATCTAATAATAAAAATTATGAGTTTTTTTTGGTTGATAGAGAGTTTAAGCCTTTATTTTTAAGTTTGAATGATTTAAACATTAATAATTTTGCTATAAACTATACAAATAGTGTTTTAAGCAGTGTTGTAAGGCATGTTAAAGATAATCCTAATATTTTTAATTATACTTTTGAACATAATAAAAAATATTATATTTTAAGTAGTGCTCAGATTGATCAAAATGGATTTCAAGGTATTATCTTTAATAAAGATTATCTTCCCCTTAGATTCCAATCAAATGCAATATTTTTTCTAGGGTTTATAATTTTTTCTTTTTTAGTGATATTTTATCTTTGCAATGAACTTATTGTTCACTGTATTAGAGATTTTAAAATGCTGATTAAGTATAAGAAGGCAAAAGAAGATATATTTAATCTTGATCCTGTTTTAGAAGTTAAATATAAATCTTTTATTTTTTCCTACATTAGTGCTGAATTTGATAGTCTTTATATAAAATCTGCTGATACTATCAATAGTGTAAAGGTCTATGTACAAAACTTAAGTAAGTGTTTAGCTGAGATAAGCATACCAGAAGAGGTTATAGATAAAGTTAATAATAGTCTTGCTACTTACGATAAAATAGGTGATGCTTGTTCTAAGTTTGAAAAATCAATTATGAATGTTTTAAAAGATTTTGAATCAATATCTGGACCAATTAGTGAACATAATAAAAATATATTAGATATTGCTACTAAGTTTGAAGAAAATGCCATTGCTTTTTATGGAATAGATAAACATTTAGAAATTTTTGATAAAGTTGTTACATCAAATTCTGCAAGCATTGATACTGTAAAGGATAAAGTGCTTGAATTAAATTCTATTTTTAAAAGTATTAATAAGAATTTTTCAGAGCTTTTATCTCAGGCTAATAATCTTCAAAGCGCAAATAAACTTTTAGTGTTAATATCAGCTCAGACTAATATGCTTGCAATGAATGCAGCTATTGAGGCAGCAAAGGCTGGAGATGCTGGTAAGAGTTTTGCTGTTGTTGCAGAGGAAATTAGAAAACTTGCTATTAATTCTGGAAAGTATTCAACAACTATTAAAGATGAACTTAAGATAGTAAATAATATTATTTCAGTTATAAGCTCTGAGATTGATTCTATTTATAAAGATTTTATGGATATTCAGGATAATATTGATAATCATTCTGTTCAGCATGAGAAAATTAATATTACTCTTGCTAAGCATGTAAAAGAAATTGAAGAGTTTAAAAATAAATATTTAGCTCACGATATTAAGATTAAAGATACTAAAAATATGTGTAAGGAAATATTTAATAGTTATTTTGCTGTTAGTGGAAAGTTTAATAATTTAAATAGTGATTTAGGTGAGTTTGAGTTTTCTAAGATGAGTTTAGAAGCCGTAGAACCCTTACGTGAACATTTAGCGTTAATTAATGAATATAGAGCAAAAATTGCTAATATGAGAGATATGATTGAAAATATTAGTAATAAATTTTAAAATTTATAATTTAATTTAGGTCATTAAATCCAATGTAAAGAATTTCTTCTTCAAGTAAAAAATTCGTTTGTTTTTTTACTTCAGTTTTTACTCGTTTAATTAAGGTTTTGATATCTTTAGAGCTTGCATTATTATTATTAATAATAAAATTGCCATGGTATTGTGATACTGATGCTCCTCCAATTTTTAGTCCCTTCAAGTTACATTCTTCGATTATTTTTCCAGTGGGTTTTAAAAATTTTTTATTGTTTTTAAATGTACTTCCACTACTTGGAAATAGATAGTGACCTTTATCAATTCTTTTTTGCTTATTTTGTTTCATAATGTTTTCAATTTGCTTTTTATTGCCTTTTATTAAATTTAGGGTTGCTTTTAATATTATAATATTTTTGTTTTGAAATGGAGATATTTTATATGAGAATTCATTTTTTTCAAATTTTTTGCAGATAGTTTTTCCAGTCTCATCTATAAACACAATCTTATCTAATATTTCAGATATTTCACTACCAAAACACCTAGCATTCATCCAAATTGCACCTCCAAGTGTTCCAGGAAGTCCATATGTAAACTCTAAGCCGCTTAGTTCATTTTGCATTGCAAAATGACATAGTTCGTCGAAATTTGCACCACATTCAGCAGTAATTTGATGGTTTTTAACTTCAATTTTGTTTAGGTTTCCAGTATAAATTATGGGAAAATCAATTTCTCCTTCATCATTGATTAATAGATTCGAACCTCCTCCTAAAACAAATATTTTAACTTTTTCTTCTATTGCTACTTTAAATATATCTTCTATATCTTTGATTGTTTTAGGTGATATGAATAATTTGGAAATCCCTCCTATTTTATAGGTAGTGTAGTTTGCAAGATTTTTTTTCTTAGGCTTAATATTAATCTTATTAAGAAAATTGTATATGTTTTGAAACATAAGCTTTATTTTATATTGTATTTTTGCTTTTTTCAAACTTGATCCAAATCGTATAGATTCTATAGATTTTTTTAATTAATTTGTCAAATCTTTCTAAATATAATACACTTTTATAATAAGTTATGTTGTAGAGATTATACAAAAATTTAGTTTTTATATTTTTGATCTCTAAAATTAATTTTTCATGAAAACTATGCTTCTTAGGCTATATAATACAAAAACAAAGAGTTTATCTGAGGTAAAAAATTTTAGTGATACTAAGGTTTATGCTTGTGGTCCTACTGTTTATAATTATGCTCATATAGGGAATCTTAGAACATATATTTTTGAAGATCTGCTTATTAAAGCATTAAGGTTGTTAAAATATAATGTTTGTTATGCGATGAATATTACTGATATTGGGCATTTAACAGGTGATTTTGATGAAGGAGAAGATAAAGTTGTTAAAGCTGCTAGAGAGAGGGGACTTACAGTTTATGAAATAAGCAAATTTTTTACAGAAGCTTTTTTTAAGGACTGTGAAAAATTAAATATTTTGCGTCCCGACAAGATTCTTGTTGCAAGTGAATATATTCTTAGCATGATAAAAGTAGTCAAGTTTCTTGAGAAAAATGGATTTACTTATTTTGTGAATGGCAATGTTTATTTTGATACTTCTCATTTTAAGACTTATGGTCAGATGGCTGGTATTAATTTGAATAATTCTGTTCATTACTCTGTTTCCAGGGTTGAGGTAGATCATTTTAAAAAAGATAAATCTGATTTTGTTTTGTGGTTTACAAATTCAAAATTTAAAGATCAGGAAATGAAATGGGATTCACCTTGGGGATTTGGTTATCCAAGTTGGCATTTAGAATGTGCGGCGATGAATTTGGAGTGTTTTAATAGTAATCTTGATATCCATTTGGGAGGAGTTGACCATATTGGTGTCCATCACATCAATGAGATAGCAATTGTTGAATCTTATTTGAATAAAAAGTGGTGTGACATATTTGTTCATGGTGAATTTTTAATTATAGAAAATGAGAAGATGTCGAAATCAAATAATAATTTTATTACCATTAAAGATTTAGAAGCCAATGGATTTTCTCCTTTAGATTTTAGATATTTTTGTTTAACAGCACATTATAGAACCCAGATTAAGTTTACATTAAATAATTTAAGAGCTTGCAAAGTAGCTAGAGAAAATATGATTAATAAATTAACCACTTTTTATTCCTCGTTAAATCAATTTAACATAGCGTTACTTAGTGAGAATTATGGAAATATTGAATCTGTTTTAGAGAATAAATATTATAATAATTTTTTAAATAAAATAGCTTGTGATTTAAATATTCCTCAGGCATTAGCTTTGCTATGGGATATTGTTAGAGATGATAATTTGTCTGCTCTTTCAAAACTTAAACTTGCGTTTAAGTTTGATGAGATTTTATCTCTTAATTTAAAGGAAAAAGTGCTTGAAGAAATTGAGAGGGATAGGGTAAATATTGATGATTTCATGAGTTCTTTGCTAGAAGAGAGACGACTTGCTAAGTTAAAAAAAGACTTTAAGCGTGCTGATGAAATTAGACAGTATTTCCATTCTAATGGTCTTATATTAATTGATACTGAAGATGGTACTAGGATAAAAAGAGGGTAGCTTTTGGCAATATCATTAAAGTTTAAGTATTTGCTTTTAATTTTGGTTTTTCTAATTTTTTTGAGCTTATTTGTTTTTTCTGGATTTCTATTTTACTTAAAACCTATAATTTGTGAAATATCACCTATGCCTGCATCGCATGAAAATGTACTTGTTATTAAAGGATATCATTTAGGAAATAAAGTTGGAGAAATTAATATCAATGATCATTATTTAATGAAAAGTAGTATTGTTAGCTGGCATGATGAGAAAATTATGTTTAGAATTACAGATGAAATAAATTCTGGTCTTGTTTTTATCAAGAATGATAAAGGAATTAGTAATGAGCTTTTTCTTGTAATTAGTCGGCAAGTTCCAATTAAACTTGAGGAATATAAAAAACCTTTTCTTTTTGATGTCCCAAATTTGGTCTTAAAAACAAATATTCCTGTAATATTAAAGGTGAAAAATTTAGTATTAGATTCTGATATTGTTGAAATATTCATTGAAACTAAGCATGGACGTTATAAAATCTTTACTAAAGATATATTGAATTTAAGTGAAGAGGAGATAAAATTTATTCCACCAAAAACTTTGCATTTTGATGGTGATATCTTTTTGATAGTTGATGGAATTGCAAGCAATAAGATTCCTTTTAATTTTAGTCCAAATTTTTTTAAGTGGAGTTTACATAAAAATAAAAATAAAAATTTTAAAATATTGCATGAAATTTATTGTGTTAATGCTAATGATAAAGATTCTAGTTTGATATCGAATGACATCAATTTTAATCTTTTTTATTTAGGTCCAATTGAAAATGCAAGACAAAAAATTAAGTTTTTATATAATAATGGAACTATGTTGCATTCGAATAACTTATTTTTTAAAAGTTTAAAGTCAAATAAGTACCACTTAAAATTTGAAATTGAGACTTATAGGTTAGGTTTAGAAATTTTTGATAAAAAAGCTTTGGAGAGTGTTAAAATAAAAGCTGATAGTAATGTGCATGAGTTTAAAACTTATGTTTTAAATAAGAAAAATCGTTATTTATCTTATGATTCGCTTGATTTAAGTCCAATTGATGTTCATATAAACAAGATAAAACATAATAATTCAGCTTATGAATTAGCAAAAGCTATTATTGATGCTTTAGTTTTGTATTTTACCGTTGTAGATAATGATTTAAGTTTAGATGAATCTATTAAATTAGGAAAGATTTCAGCTGATAATTTGCTTATACTGACAAATTTGTTATTTTTGCGGAACAATATACCTTTAAGAAACGCTGTTGGATTTTATTTTAATCCCGAGTCTTCTAATTTGCAAGAGCATACTTGGTGTGAATTTTTTTTAGAGTATGTTGGATTTATTTATTTTGATATAGTAAATGCAGTATTATTTAAAGATACTTCTAATTATTTTATGAATATGTCAGAGAATTATATCCACTATGGATATAAGGAAGATTATCATGATAACTTGTTGTTTAATGAATACTTAGATTTAGTATTTTTTAAGTATAAAAATTTGATAAATAATAGTTATTCGTTAAGCCATAGAATTACTTTGGAGGAAAACATTGATAATAGATAAAATTTTATTTGACTTAATTGAAAAAGAAAATAAAAGACAGATAGAAAATATTGAATTGATTGCTTCTGAAAATTTCGTATCATTAGATGTAAGACAGTCTGTTGGTAGTATTTTAACTAATAAATATGCTGAGGGTTATCCTTCAAAAAGATACTATGGAGGATGTTGTTTTGTTGATGATATTGAGAATTTGGCTATATCACGAGCAAAAGAGCTTTTTAATGCAACTTATGCTAATGTTCAACCTCATAGTGGTTCTCAAGCCAATATGGCTGCTATAATGGCACTTATTAAGCCTGGAGATAGAATTCTTGGAATGGATTTAGCTCATGGTGGCCATTTAAGCCATGGTAGCAAGGTTAGTTTTTCTGGAATTTTATTTGATTCATATTCTTATGGAGTATCAAGAGAGTCTGAAATAATTGATTATGAGGATGTTATGAGAATAGCTAAGGAATGTCGTCCTAATTTAATAATTGCTGGTGCTTCTTCTTATTCAAGGGAAGTTGATTTTAAAAAATTTCGTGAGATTGCTGATGAAGTCTCAGCTTATCTTTTATGTGATATTGCTCATACTGCAGGTCTTGTTGCTACAGGTTTTCATAATTCTCCTATTGATGTTGCACATTTGACTACAAGTACTACTCATAAGACTTTAAGGGGACCTAGAGGAGGATTAATTCTTGCAGGTAAGGAGTCTAATATAATAGTTAATTATAATAATAGGGAGAGAACATTGGAGAATGCTGTTAATTCTTGTGTTTTTCCAGGAACTCAAGGTGGACCTTTAGTGCATGTTATTGCAGGTAAAGCGGTTGCTTTTAGAGAGGCTTTAGAGGATAATTTTAAAGATTATATTTCTAAGGTCATAAAAAATTCTAAGGCTATGGCTGAATATTTTATATCAGAGGGTTTTAGAATAGTTAGTGGTGGAACCGATAATCATTTATTTTTAGTTGATCTTGGTATTGTGGGTATTACAGGAGCTGATGCTGAGAGTATTCTTGAAAATGTCAATATTACTCTTAATAAGAATGCTATTCCTTTTGATTCTAGGAGTCCTTCTGTAGCTTCTGGCATTCGAATTGGGTCGGCTGCTATTACTTCAAGAGGTTTAAATAGAGATGATTCTATTAAAGTTGCTAGTTTGATTGTTAGGGCTTTAAAGACTAAATCTGATACTGAGCTTAGAAGAATCAAGCAAGAAGTAATAGAATTTATCAGTTGTTTTAGTATGCCCTAATTTTGATTGTCTTTTTGTTTCTTTAGGTGTCTGATTTTGTTTCAAATTTTGTTTTTGTTATTACCATTTATTTTGATTTTTAGTCCATTTATTTTAAGCATATTTTTTATGCTTTTTATTTTTTTTGTAATCTCTAGCATTTTTGGTGGATTTAAGATATATACAGCAAGCGATTATTCTTATTCTAAGTCAAGAGAATTTGAGTTTTATAAATTATCTTTCTTATTAATAGCCAAATTGATTTCTATTTTAGGTTCAATGACAGGCGAGCAATTAAATTATATTAACTTTATAATTAATTCTTTGAATTTATCTGAAAGGTATAAAACAGAGCTTTATAATATATTTCATTTTTCTATTACTCAAAACAGAAACACAGATAAAATATTATATACATTGAAGCTTGGGTATTTTCAACATAAAGATCTTTTTGTATGGCTTGTTTCAACTATGAAGGAGATTAATAATTTATCTAGATATGGGAATTCGGAAGGGAATAAATTTATTAGCTATGTTAGTTCTTTTCTTGAGCTTGATTTTGAAAATTCTGATACTTATAAAAATATTAATATAAAAATTGTTAATCCTTATGAGGTCTTGGGATTAAATTATAATGCTAGTAATGATGATGTAAAGAAAGCTTATAAAAAGTGGGTTATGAAGTGTCATCCAGATAGATTTGCAAATGAGCCTGTTAAGCAAAAAGAGGCTAATGAAAAATTTCTTAAGGTTCAAGAAGCTTATGCAAAGATTTGTAAAGAGAGAAATTTGAAATAAATTTGGACTATGCTATTCTACAAGATTTATTACTACTGAAATAAGTTTTTCAAACTGTTTGAAGAGTATAAAACTGTTTAAATAATAATTTATTTAAACAGTTTGTTGTTTATTCATTGAATGAGACTTTAAGTTGCAGGAATACACTTCCTTTTTGATCTGTTTTTGAGAAAAGATTGTTTGAATCCCATCCAAGTGAAATTTTTGTCATTTTTATTAAATTGTTTAATTCCAATCCAGTTTTTACATACATGCTTTTAGTTAAATCATTAGGAGAGCCTAAAAAATGAGCACCTAAATATGGGGTTATATATGTATTGTTTGATATGGATTCTAAAGGTATTGCATAGTCTAGGTATAAAGCACCTCCAAATTTGGCTGACTTAGAAAATGAGATTGCTTTTTCATTGCTTTTGTTGTTATTACTTGTTTTAATAGTCTCAATTATGTCAGATGCTTCAGGATACTCTTTAAGGAGATCATAAACCCCAATTGACGCTATCCATCCAAGCCCAGAAATAAGACCGTCCTTATTATCTTCATAAGTTGAAAGCTCTGCATTGAGGGTCTTAAATGCTTTTTTAGAGAGCTGATTTATTAGGGTATTTGAAGAGCTAGGATTATAATTATATAAATTTTGACCGTAGCTAATACCTATTCCAATTCCAGATTTTTTATCTTGTTCACCAAATATTCTTGTATTATAAGAGTCCCTTCCCTTAATTGCCCATGATTCTTTTTCGCCTTCTTCTGTGTTCCAGGCAAAACCAATTCCTGCTCCTGCAGAAAATGCAAAATTAGTACTTCTACTTTTATTAAGTTGAAGTACATTTAATTTTGGATCGAGCAATTTAGTATTTTGATCTATATTTGCCTTTTTAGATATGTGTCCTAATATAGAAAAATCGCTAGCAAATGGATCTATTCCTAAATCATATCCCGTTTTGAATATTAGATAACTATTTTTATCATTAATTTTTGTAAGCCCAATCTTGTAAAGTAGACCAATAGAGGCTACTATAGATGCGTTTGATAAAGTTGGAGTAACAAGATCTGAGTTAATATCAGCTTTATCTTGTACAGTGTATGCTGATGATGAATTATTAAATGTTGAGTTTCCTATTGCCCCTGATATTCCAAAATTTAATTCAAAGGGAGTTTCTACGACTACATTTGAACTGTTTTGCTCCAATATATTTTGAATTGGTTTCCATTTAAATTGGGTTCCGTAAAGTATACCCTGATAGGTATCATTATAAGGAGTTGCCTCTTTTTTCTTTTTTTCTTCTGCAGAATCATCATTGGTTATTTTGTGGTTTCTATTACCTGTTCCTATTGCTCCAATTGCAATTAAAAATTCTATTTTTGGTGGAAGCTTGTATCCAAATTGAACAACCCCTGTTTTTTTGTCTGATATTTTTGAAAGAATTTTTTTACCTGTAGTTCTATCATCACTTGGGAAACCGTAGTATGTACTATCAATTTCAGTCATTGGTGCAAAACTAAACAATGATTCTTGGTTAAAATTAAAATTGGTTGATGATTCCATTTTGATATGGAAATCATATATTTTTATTTTTGCTATAATATCTCCTAAATCAAGTTTTAATGTGGCATCTTTTGAGCCTTGAGCTTTGAATCCCAAATTTTCTACCTTAATATAAGCTGAGAAGGGATCATTTTTTCCTATTTCTTTGATCTTATTAGATGGTTGAAATTTGATGCCTATATTACTTTGGTTTTGCAGTCCAGGAGTGAGTTCATCCATATCAAATCTAAACTCAACACTGTTTTCAAATGTTATTTTATGAGTTAATTGATTTGCTGCAATTTTATTATCTGTGCTCTCATCTGCAAAAACTATAGCGGTACTTAATGTCATTATTAAAAATAATAATATTACTTGATTCATTTTATGTCCTCTTTATTATAATATTGACTTCCTTATAGTTTGAGTAATTTATAATTTTAACTTATAGGATATAAATAATATTAGTTACTAAACAAAAATTCAAGTGTTTGTATATTTCATAATTGATGATCTTTTAATTAAGACTAACAAAAAAATTATGTTAGTCTTATTTTTTTTGCTTTTTTTTATTGATTTTATTGATAACAAAAGTAAATTAAAAGACCTGATATAAAGATATAGCAAAGGGCGTATACAATTGTTTTTGATAATAATTTTCCTTCTTGACCAATAAGTCCTGCAGTTGTTGTTGCTATTGTAATATTTTGAGGTGATATCATTTTACCTCCCGTTGCTCCTGTTGTATTTGCAGCTGCAAGCCAGTAAGGATTAGCATCAATATTTGCTGCAATTTGTGTTTGTAGCGGACCAAATAGGACATTTGAAACGGTATCGCTTCCTGTTAAAAAAGTACCCAAAGCCCCTATTAATGGACTAAATAACGGATAAAATGTACTTGTCATTATTGATATGCCATTTGCAAGGTCTTTTATCATACCACTATGTGTCATCAATCTTGATATTGATACTATGCAAATAATTACGAATGAGGATGCTGCCATTTTTTTTATTGTCATTAAAAATGTATTTAGTTGTTTCATCATAGAAACACCCCTGAGTGAGTAAGATATTACTGTTGCAAGAATAATTAAAAATCCTGGTGAAGTTATCCATTTAAATTGTAGTGGGTTTGACCCTGGATAAATTGAAATAACAGTTTTAAAACTTGATAGATATTTATTTATTTTATAAAAAAGTGGTGATGCAATAATTATAAATAACACTATTAAGATGTAGTTTAAACAAGCAAGAAATCCTTGCATTGGTGATACCTTTATATGTTTGTTTGCAGTATCTTTTTCTCCAAAAAGCATTGCATAAATTATTGTTATTGTCATTGATAGTATACTTCCAAGTATTGCAGGGAGTTCAGGTCCTAGAGTTCTTGAAATATAAATTTGAGATATTGCTATTGATACTCCTGATAGTAGTGTAAGGATAAAAATTCCTCCTTTAAGAGCTTTAATACCGCCTCCTGAGAGCATAACTAGTACAAATGGTATAACTATAGTTGGAAATATTAATTGCAAAGAAATATCAGATGATAACATTTTAACATCTAATTCTGTTGCTTGTGCCAAGGATATGATAGGGATTCCTACTGAGCCATAAGCGGTTGAAGATGTATTCATGATTAAACATATAAGACAGGCAAAAAATGGTTCAAAGCCCATTGCTATTAGTATTGATACTGGAATTGCAACAGCAGTTCCGTATCCTGCAACTCCTTCTAAAAAGTTACCAAATCCCCATGCTACAAGTAAAACTATTATTCGTTTGTCAGAAGATACATTTGCTAACATGGCTTTTATAATTTTTATATCATTTTGATTTTCAGCCATTTTATATGTGAAAATAGCAGCTATAATTACAATGATTATTGGCCATATTCCCATTACTGCTCCTTCAAATATTGCAAGACTTGTATTGACTATTCCTAAGTTTTTATCAATTAGGACTATTGCAATAGTTACTATTAAGCATATTGGTATTACGTAGTATGCTGGTTTTTTTATTATTCCTAGTCCAACAATTATTAATATAATTGGTACTAAGGCTTTAATGAAATCATATAAATTCATCATAATATTTTTTGCTCCTTTCTAAATTTTTGTTTTGAAATAAATCTTTATGAATCATATATAATGTTAATTTATGACAATAATCTTCAATATTATAAATGTTTTCGTTTTATTTGGTGTATTTAGTGAACTTTTTTCAATTGATTCTTTTGAATTTGAAAGAGTAGTTCAAGATGCTAAGTCAATTGTTTTACTTGATTATGATACTCAATGTGTTTTTTATGCGAAAAATCCAAGTTTAGTTTTGCCGCCAGCTTCACTTACTAAGCTGGTTACTATATATACTGCTTTAGTTGAAGCTAATAAAAAAAATATTAATTTTAAGACTATTGTTCCTATTAGTAGTTCTGCATCATATTATAATTTGCCTTTAGATTCTTCATTGATGTTTTTAGAAGAAGGGCAAAAAGTAAATTTTGAGGAGTTACTTAAGGGTCTCTCGATTTCTTCAGGTAATGATGCTGCTATTGCAATTGCTGAATTTATAGTTGGAAGAGATTTAAACAATTTTGTCAATTTGATGAATGTTAATGTATTAGATTTAGGGCTTAAAAATATGAATTTTGTTGATACATCTGGTTATAGTAATGATAATAAAATTACTGCATTAGAAATGGCATTGTTTGCAAGGGCTTATATAAAAAAATTTAAGTTTATGCTTAATATACATTCTCTTAAAGATTTTGTTTATCCAAAATCTGAAAATTTAGGCAATACTGTTTCTTCAAAGATGTTAAATTTAAAACAGGAGAATAAAAATATTTTAATTCTTAATTATCCTTATGCTGATGGATTAAAAACGGGTTATATTAAAGCATCTGGGTTAAATTTAGTTGCTACAGCAAAAAAAGATAACATAAGATTAATAGCAGTGATTTTGGGAGTGGATAAGGGTACTAATAATGTTGGTGAGAAAAAGCGTGCTTTAATTGCACAAAGATTATTTGAATACGGATTTAGTAATTATTCTCAATTTTTTTCATTGGTAAAATTAAAAGAAAAGGTCTATAATTAGTTAACAGATATGGGTATTTATTTCTTTACGAGGTTGTTAAGTATGTTTTTTTGAAAAAGTGAATTAGAGATGTTGTGAAATTTTATATAAAAGAATTGATGTATCGATTGCTAATAATGAAGTAGTAGATTCATAAATTCTTTTATATATTTGAAATTTTAATGGCAGTATTGATAGGATTTTTATAAAAATTTTTTAGAGAGTAATTAATTATATGTTAAATCATTTTAATTTTAAATTAAAAAGAGATGTTACGATAATAGTGCCAGGTGAAGCTTTTGTGTCAAATGATAGAGTTATTTCTACAATCCTTGGTTCTTGTATTTCTGTTGTGCTTTATGATGGTTTTCATAAACTTATAGGGGTCAATCATTATGTACTAGTTAAATCTGATTCAATAGTGGATATTTCGCAAAAGGGTAGGTATGGAATTTATGCTATTCCTATGTTAATTGATGCTATGATAGAAAGTGGTGCATCTGAGAGTAATCTTGTAGCTAAAATCTTTGGAGGTGCTAACTTCATGGCTAAAGGTAAAATAAAGGTAGGTTTTGAAAATTCAAGTTTTGCCATTAATGAGTTGGCCAAATATGGTATTCCAATTGTAGTTCAAGATTTAGATCAGTTTAAATCCAGAAAAATTTTTGTTTTTCCTGAGAATTGTAAGGTTATTGTGGAATATCCAGATGGTGCTAAAGTTTTTTAATTTTATTTTATTTTAAATTTTAGTTGATTAAATAAGTAAGATCTTAGTTTGCTCTTGTATGGTGTGTTGCTATTTTAAATAAAATTCTAAGGAATAAATATGGAAAGTATTGCAATTAGTTATTTTAGGAAAATATCTAAAATTCCTAGATGTTCAAAAAATTTAAAAGGTATTAGTAATTTTATTAAAGAAGAAGCTAGAAAATTTGGATGTTCCTTTAAGGAAGATTCTGCTGGTAACATTGTAGTTAATATCAAAGCTAATGATTTTAGTGGCAGTATGTTGCCTATTATTTTGCAAGCTCACATAGATATGGTTTGTGAAAAAAATGAGTCTGTTGCGCATGATTTTAACAATGATCCAATTGGTATTATTGAGGATAATGGATATTTTTATGCATCAGGTACTACTCTTGGTGCTGATAATGGTATTGGAGTTGCCATGATGCTTGCTGTTATGAGCGAATCTTTGGATTTTAAACATCCTGATTTAGAACTTCTTTTTACTGTTGATGAAGAAATAGGATTAATAGGTGCTATTGGCCTTGATTCTAATTTGTGCAGTGGTAAGATGTTAATTAATCTTGATGGAGAAGAAGAAGGCTATTTTTTGGTTGGCTGTGCTGGTTCCAAACTTGTGCATATTAATTTTAAGCCTCAATACAGACAAAGTAAAAAAACTATGGGAATTGAAATTTTATTTACAGGTCTTAAAGGTGGACATTCTGGTGCAGATATTCATTTTGATTTAGCAAATTCTTTGAAACTTATGTTTTTTGCTTTAAATAAACTTAGGGAAAAAATGGAATTTGAAGTTGCGTATATATGTGGTGGAGATAAAAGCAATGCAATTCCTAGAGAGGCAAAGGCATTAATATTTATTGAAACAGAGCATTTTGTTTTATTAGAAAAAGAATTAGAATTGTTCAAGCTTGATGTCCAAAAAATGTATACTCTTGATTTAGATTTTGAAATTGTTCTAGGAAAAGTAAATTTTTCTGATAATGTTTTGGACGATATATCTCAAGCAAAGCTTTTAAATATGGGCATGGCATTTTTACATGGAATTCATAAGGTTGAAAACTACACTGAAAAGCTTATTAGAACTTCTTTAAATTTTGCTAGTCTTTTCAAGGTTGGTGATGAGTATCGATTTTCATTTACAATAAGGTCTTTATTAGATGTTGAAAAAGAATATATCTTTAATCATTTAAAAGCTATTTGTGAGCTATCAGGTGCTGGTTTTAAAATAGTTTATAATTATTCTTCTTGGGAGCCGGCTGGGGGGGATAGTAAGCTTTTAAATCATCTTAAGAATATTTATAAAGGCCTGTATTTAAAAGAAGCTAAAACTGTGGTGATTCATGCTGGTCTTGAAACTGGAATAATCTCTGCAAAATTTGGTGGAATAGATTCAGTTACAATTGGTCCTTGGATTGAAGCTCCTCATACACCAAGAGAACGTGTTGATATTGCTTCAACTATTAGAGTTTATAATTTCTTAAAAGAAAGCCTAAAAACTTTATGAAGTTTATTCAAATTTTTAATTTCAGATATTTTTTTATTATTGACTTACTGTTTGAATGTATATAAAATAAATTTACATATACTTGGCATAACTGGTGGTTGTAGCTCAGTTGGTAGAGCACCGGATTGTGGTTCCGGCTGTCGCGGGTTCAAGCCCCGTCAATCACCTTTTATTTTTATTAAACTACACCCATAGCTCAAATGGATAGAGTGTTGGACTTCGAATCCAAAGGTTGCAGGTTCAAACCCTGCTGGGTGTGAAGCGTTAGTTTTATACTTGAAAAAGCTTTTTAAGTTTTGTATACTACCTAAAGTGTGCAGGAGTGGTGAAACTGGTAGACACGCTAGACTTAGGATCTAGTGCTTTTTGCGTGTGGGTTCGAGTCCCACCTTCTGCAAGAAATGCGAAAGTAACTCAGGGGTAGAGTGTCACCTTGCCAAGGTGAAAGTCGCGGGTTCAAATCCCGTCTTTCGCTTAGTTTTTATCAAATATTGACATTAACATTAAGATATTTAAATTAGAGGAATAATGTGATATTAAATAGTAATGTAAAGTTAGTTTCTGATTCTAAGGTTGAAGTTGTGATCAGAATTCCAAAGGAGTTTATTAAAGATAAATACAATGAGATCTTGCAGGATTATTCTTTGCGTATTAAGATCAAAGGTTTTAGACCAGGAAAGGTTCCTTTTGGTATTATTGAATCTAAATATGCTGATAATATAAAAGCTCTTACTATGGAAAAAATTATTCATCAATCTTTAGAAGAATTCTTTAAAAGTGCACTTTATAAACCATTAAGTTATGCTGTTCCGAAGATATTAGACGAAAGATTAGAGATTGATTTCAGTCAAGATTTTGAGTTTACTTTTGTTTATGAGACTTATCCTGAATTTAATGTACCTGATATATCTGATTTTGAAGTAGAAGTTCCAGAAGTTCTTGTGTCTGATTCTGATGTGGAAGAAGAACTTAAATTGTTGCAACTTGAAAATTCAATGATCATTGATGATAATGGTGGTGAAGTTAAGTTAGGAAGTATTGTTAAGGTTGATTTTGTTGAACTTGATGATTCTTTAAGTGAAATTTTAACAACTAAAAGGCAAGATTTTGTTTTTACTGTTGGGGAATTTAATAATAATTATTATGGTATTGATGATGACATCCTTGGAATGAAGAAGGATGAGAGTAGAGTAGTAGAGAAAAGCTATGATTCTGATTATAAATTTGATGAGCTTGCTAATTCTTTTAAGAGGTTAAAGGTAACCATTAAGGATATAAAGAGACGTGATATTCCTGAGCTTAATGATGATTTTGCAAAGGATATTAGGGATAGTTTTAAGACATTAGATGAGCTTAGGGAACACATAAAAGGTAATATGTTGAGGATAGTTAAAGAAAGAATTGAGTCTTTTAAACTTTCAAAATTATTGTCTTCTATTGTGGATCAGATAAATATAGAAGTTCCACCTACTATGTTTGAGGCTGAATTTAAGCAAGCTTTAAATGGGGTTTTGAATAAAAATAAGGTTAATCTTAAACAATTAAATAATGTTTCTTCAGATTTGCAAAGTGCTGATGATATTTTAAAGGATACTGTACTTAAACAGTTAAAATCTAAATTAGTCTTTCAAAAGATCGTAGATAGTGATTCTATGGAAATTACAGATGTTGATTTAGAAAATGAACTTGTTAAGCAAGCTGATGATGCAAAGATGAAATTTTCAGATATTAAAAAATTTTATGAAGAGAAAAATTTGCTTGAGATTTTGAGAAATGAAATTAAGAGAGGAAAAATTAAACAAAAAATTTTAAAAAATGTAAAGGAAATTAAACATAATAAAGTTTCCTTTAAAAACTTTATTAATGATAAAACAGGTGAGTAATGATGAGAGAATATATGTATAATTTAGTACCTACTGTTGTAGAGCATACTGGTAATTATGAACGCGTATTTGATATATATTCAAGATTATTAAGAGACAGGATAATTTTTTTGAGTGGTGAGATTAATGATATGAGAGCAGATACCGTCATTGCTCAACTTCTTTTCTTAGAGTCTGAAGATCCTAAGAAGGATATATATATTTATATAAATTCTCCAGGTGGTAGTATTACTTCAGGACTTGCAATTTATGATACTATGCAGTACATCAAACCAGATGTACGAACAATTTGTATTGGGCAGGCAGCTTCAATGGCTGCATTCATTCTTGCAGGAGGTACTATAGGTAAGCGAGAATCATTATCGTATTCAAGAATAATGATTCATCAGCCTTGGGGTGGAATAGGTGGTCAAGCAAGTGATATCAATATACAGGCAAATGAAATTATAAGACTTAAGAGGTTAATAATAGATATTATGTCTGATAAGATGCGAGTTTCTAAGGAAAAATTGTCTCTTGATATTGAACGAGATTATTTTATGACTCCAAAAGATGCTCTTGATTATGGAATTATTGATAGTATCTTGGTAAGAAATTAGTTTTATTTGGGTGGACTTTATATATGGCGAGAAGCAAAAGTCAAAAAATTGATGGGTGTTCTTTTTGTGGTCGTACTAAGATTGAGGCTGAAGGACGTATTATTTCTGCAAAGTCAGTTGCTATTTGTTTTGAATGTTCTAGGATATGTTATAATCTTTTTCAAGAAGAATCAGAACAGCCTGACAATAGTAAATATTTAAAAAAACTTCCAACTCCTAAGCAACTTAAGAGTCATTTGGATAGGTATATTATTGGACAAGAAGATGCTAAGAAAGTATTATCTGTTGCTGTTTATAATCATTATAAAAGGATATTTAGGGGTGGCGATAAGGATGAGAAGAATGGAGTTGAGCTTGAGAAGTCTAATATATTGCTTGTAGGTCCCACTGGAAGTGGTAAGACTTTGCTTGCAAAAAAGTTGGCAGCTGAGATGAATGTTCCATTTACAATTGCAGATGCCACAACGCTTACTGAAGCTGGGTATGTGGGGGAAGATGTTGAGAATATTTTGCTTAAGCTGATTCATGCTGCACATGGAGATGTAAGTTTTGCGGAGCGAGGTATTATATATATAGATGAAATAGATAAGATTGCAAAAAAAGGTGAGAATGTTTCAATTACAAGGGATGTTTCTGGAGAAGGAGTTCAACAATCTTTATTGAAGATCATTGAAGGAACTATTGCAAATGTTCCGCCAAAGGGTGGTAGAAAACATCCTTACGAGGATACTATTGAAATTAATACAAACAATATATTATTCATATGCGGTGGCGCCTTTGTAGGGCTTGAAAATATTATTAGAAAAAGGATTAATAAAAGTTCTATTGGATTTTCATCTGCTAGTAGAAAAGATTCAAAGGAAGAGCATATTTTAAAATATTTAGAGATGGAAGATTTAGTTAAATTTGGACTCATTCCAGAGTTTGTCGGTAGACTTCCTGTACATTCTTATCTTGAAAAGCTAGAAAAAGAAGATTTAATTAAGATACTAGTTGAGCCTGCAAATTCTATTGTTCGACAATATTGCCATATGTTTAAGATGGATAATGTTGATTTGGTATTTGAGAAGGACGCACTTGAATCAATTGCAGAAGAGGCTATGGTTAAAAATACAGGTGCAAGAGGCTTGAGATCTATTTTAGAAGAATTGCTTAAAGATGTTATGTTTGAAATACCTTCAACCAAGCAAATTAAAAAAGTTATTGTTACTAAAGAATCGGTTTTAAATAGCAATATTGAGCCCTTAATTTTGACAGGAAAGCATATCAATAAACCTTGGGCAAAAGAGCTTTATGAAATCAATTGTCAATCTAATTAGCACTAAAAAAGATGATCTTCCTGTCATTTTTTTAAATAAAGATGTATTTTTTCCTAATGTAACTTTATGGACTACTGTTGATGATAGAGTTTCAATTAATGCAGTATATCAATCTATGCTAGAGGGTAGGTTGATTTTATTTTTTTGTGTCAACAATGCTGAGTTAAATGATTTAGAAAACATTGGTTTAAAAAATTTGTATTCTATTGGTACTTATGCAAAGATTGTTCAAGTTATAAAATTAACTGAAACTTTAATAAAAGTTTTAGTTGATTGTCAAGATAGGGTTGTTATAAGAGATACTCTTAAAAAAGGTAATTATTTTAGAGCAAAAGTCGATTTTTTATCTGAGCAGTGTAAACTTAATGACGAACTTCTTACCTATACTAAGTTTTTAAGAGAAGCTTATGAGACTTATAAATCTTATTTATCTCTTAAAGCATCAGAAGATGATGTTTATGAGAGTAGCAAATTTTTTGATAGTCCAGCCAAGCTTGTTGATATTATAGCATCTAGTGTGAATTTTGAATATAAATTTAAGGTAGAACTTTTACAAGAATTAGATGTTCAGGTTAGAATAGAAAAGTTAATTATAAATTTAAATATTGAGACAGAACTTTTAGTTCTTAAAAAAAATATTAAAGCTCAAGTTAAGGCCAAACTTGATAATGGACAAAGAGAATATTTTTTAAATGAGCAAATTAAGGAAATTCAAAAAAGATTAGGTCAAGATGAAACTGATTATCTTGATAGATTAAATGCTAAGGATATGCCCCAAGATATTAAATCTAGAATTGAAAAGGAAATATCTAGATTGGCTAGGATGAATACAAATTCACCAGACGCTAATATTGTTAGAAACTATGTTGAATTATTACTTGATCTACCGTGGAATGAAAGTACGATGATGGTAAATTCTTTAAGTGAGATTGAATCTAGTTTAAAAAATGCTCATTATGGTATGAATGAAGCTAAGGAAAAAATAATGAATTTCTTGGCAGTTTATTATATTAATTCTAAAGTTGAAGCACCTATTTTGTGTTTGGTAGGTCCACCAGGTACGGGGAAAACTTCTGTTGCATTATCTATAGCTAAATCTCTTTCTAGGAAATTTTTTAAAATTTTTCTTGGTGGATTAAGAGATGAAACAGATATTAGAGGACATCGAAGGTCTTATATTGGAGCTCTTCCTGGCGTTTTTATTAATGCAATCAAATTGGCTGGAAAATCTAATCCTGTTATTCTTCTTGATGAAATAGATAAGATTAACAGTACTTACAAAGGAAATCCAGAATCAGCACTTCTAGAAGTTTTAGATGCTGAACAAAACTCCAGATTTGTTGATCATTATTTAGATATTCCTTATGATCTCTCTAAAGTATTGTTTGTAGCAACAGCTAATTCTTTGCATGGTATTTCTAAACCTCTTCTTGACAGAATGGAAATTATTAAGGTAGAAGGTTATTCTTGTGTTGAAAAATTGGAAATTGCAAGAAATTTTTTGATACCAAGTATAATTAAAGAGAGTTCTTTGAATAAAGTTTATATAAAAATAGAAGATGATGTTGTTTTACACATAATCAGAAGCTATACTATGGAATCTGGAGTTAGAAATTTGAAAAGAGTTCTAACTCATTTGATTAGAATGGTTGTAAGAGAATTACTTTATATTTATTCAAAGGAAGAAATAATTAAAGGAAATTTTTATTTTCCAAGTTCTTTGATGCATGAAAATAATTCACTCTTTAGTCGTGATCCTGATATTCCTGGTATTTATAAAATAATTAATATGAAGAATTTTCATTATTATATAGATTGTGAACATAGATTCAATTTAATCAAGATTGATTCTGCTGGATTTGTTTATGGTCTTGCCTGGACAAGTTATGGAGGGGCCGTCTTGCCTGTTGAAGCTATTAAATTTGACAAAAAAGGTGATATCATTTTAACAGGTAGTCTTGGAAGTGTTATGAAGGAAAGTGCACAACTTGCTTATTCTGTTGTCAAAACTTATTCTTCTAAGCTTAATTTTGATATAAATGAAATTCCTGAAATCCATCTTCATTTTCCAGAGGGAGCCATACCAAAAGATGGACCTTCTGCTGGCATTACTATTGCAACAGCCATAGCTTCTGTGCTAGTTGATAAAAAAGTGCCCTTAGATCTTGCGATGACAGGAGAAATTACTCTTAAGGGTTCAGTTCTCCCTGTAGGAGGCATTAAAGAAAAGATACTCTCAGCTTACAGAAATGGTATAATTAAAGTTATCTTACCAAAAGATAATGAAAAAGATTATATTAAACTTCCAGATGAGATTAAAGAAAATATTGATGTTAAGTATGTATCTCATTTGGGAGAAGTATTTGATTATTTAAATATTACTTAGGCGTATATATTATTTAGAAATTTTTTGTGTTACAATTTATCAAGGAGCATTTATGAAAGATGGTGTAAGGAAACCTTCAGGGAATAGAGCGTCATTTAATTCCCAAGGTTCTGGAAAAAACATAATTAAAAATAATTTCTTAGCATTTTCAAAGTGTAATTTTGGAAAAAGTTTTGCTAAAAAAAAGAAAGGCAAATAGACCATAAGGTATAATAGTAGAAATACTATTATACCTATATGCTTGTTGACTTTACGCTCTTTTAGAATAGTATTCGACAATCATTTGTTCATTTGCAAGAATAGATATTTCATCCCTTGATGGAAGACGAGCTATCTTTACTTGTAAGGCATCAGCATTTACTTCTAGCCAAGTTGGTAATTTGCGAAGAGTTGATGTTCTTTCTATGTTTGATCTAATCAATTTTTTTAGGCTATCTTTTTCTTTTACTTGTATCATATCGTTTGCTCTTAGAGTAATAGATGGAATAGTAACTTTTCTTCCATTAAGCATGATAATTCCGTGTGAGACTATCTGTCTTGCGTGAGCTCTTGAAATAGCAAATCCAGATCTGTATATTACGTTGTCAATTCTTCTCTCAAGTAGTGCTAAAAGATTATCCCCTGTAACTCCCTGTTGTCTTCTTGCTTCTTTGAAAATATTGGTAAGCTGTCTTTCACTTATACCGTAAGCAAATTTCACCTTTTGTTTTTCTATGAGTTGTTTTCCATATTCTGTAGTCTTAGCTCTTCTAGATCTCCCATGCATTCCAGGTGGATTTGGCTTTTTTTTGAGTAGTTTATCATATTTGGGTTGTTCAAATATATTTATGCCAAATCTCCTTACTAGCTTTCCTTTTGCTATATTTTTTCTATTCATTAATTCCTCACGTATATAAATGGCAGGGGTAGGATTTGAACCTACGACCTTCGGGTTATGAGCCCGACGAGCTACCAAGCTGCTCCACCCTGCTTCTTAAATCATAGTCTAACACAATTTTATTTTAAGTGTCAATCAATTTTGTTTTACTATATTAAAATGTATATTTCATATATTTCTCTATGGTATTTTTTTATGGTGGATTTTATGTTGTCTATTTTTTGTATCAAATTTTTTAAATTATCTTCATAGTTTAAATCTAGTCTTATATATAGAATTAGGTTGTTTCCTTGATATAGAAAACTAAGTTCTTTAAGATTTGCATCAATGTTTTTTAATGTGTTTTTTATTTCTCTTTTTAGGTCTATATCTTGTTTTGATAGAAGGTTATTTGCATTATTTATGATTACGTGTAGTCCTTCTTTGATCATGACAAAGCTAATGCATATGGATATTACTTTATCAAATCCTGTCCATACGTAGTTTGCAAGTAATAAGCTTAGTGTAGTTCCCCCATGGGAGAATATACAGTTTTTATCAGATGATGATAGTGCTAAGAGCAGATAGTTGTTATATCGTTTTCCAATTTGAAACTTCGCCAAATATTCAATGATTTTAACTAAGAAGAATATAAATGGTACTAGTGGTATCCAAATACTTTTTTTTAACGAATTATTTGAAAATATTTCTAATATGTTTTTTTTATCTTCATATAGATGATCATGATGATGTTCATTTTCATTCATGTGAATATGTAATCCAGATTTACTACCAAGAATTATTAGGTTACTTAATCCTGTTGTGTTTAAAAATATTGTAAATCCTGTGATTATTATAACTATTCCTATAATAAGAGATATTAAGGTTTCCATTTTTTTGTATCCATATGGATAATAAATTGTTTCAGGACGACTTGTAATTTTTAAACTACAATACGTAATTGTAGATAGTATAAGATCTGATATAACATGAAGTGCATCTGCAATAAGTGCAAATGAATTAAAAAGAATTCCTACAGTAAATTTAGATGTTATTGAGGCTATTTCTGCTAATACTGAGATAAGTCCTGTTGTCATTATGATCGAATTTTTTCTTGTTTCATAAGTTAAGTCTTTTTCATATAAATTATTTTTATTTTCAAATTTTAGACTTTGAAGTTCTTCATTGATGTCATTGATTTTGCATAAAATTTTTTGCATTTTATTTTTTTTACCATAATAAATTAGATTTTTAATTAAGACTCTTTCTATTCCCTCTGCTTTGAAATTTGGATCGATATAAAAGTGAGTGATTTTAATCTCTTTGTTTTTTATTTGTGCTTTAAGATATGCAATTATTTTCATATGATTTTCTATATAAACTGTATAAATTTCATCTTTTTTTAAGCTTTCAAGTTTTAAATAAGAGTATTTATTAATATTTGTGTAGTTGATTATCTTGATCATATTTACACTTTACCTTAATCTTTCTTTTATTGCATAATCCTATTATAGTGAAAGATAGCATTATTTTTTTTGATGTTCAATTGTTTTATATGAATATCCTTAATTAATTAGGAGTGTTTTGGAGGTTTTATGTTACAATCTCAATTTTTTGTTAAGCAATGTAAAAGATATATTGCTAAAGATAAAATTTTTATAAATAATGTGAAAAATGTTGAGACTATTTTTTATGATTTACTTAAAATGTTTGATAAACAAGCTTTAAAGAGTATATTTGATTACTATTATGATAATTTTGACTTTGATAATGGAATATATGCTTTCATTGAGAAATTTATTCCGATTATTAACTTTTTGTCATTAGAAGTTTTAGACTATGAATTTAGTATTGATGAAAAAAAATTAATATTAGAAATTTTTAATTCGTCAGCATGTACTATGCAAGCTAGTAATTTAAATGAGTTTGCCAGAGCTATTGTTTCTCTTGGTATTTTAAAATAGCATTTAGGTTTTGTGTTTATAGAAATTTTGAATTTATTTTATTTGATTTGTCTTAAATATTTTTGATAGTTCGTTTTTATTAAATGGGATTTTAAGTAAATCTTTTAATGTATAAGCTTGTGATACTGTTTTAGTAACTTGAAATTGATTGGGATCTGTTATTAATATTTTGGTATCTTCTTCAAAAAATTCTGACATTATTTGACGACATATGCCACATGGAATACTTGCTGGAATTGTTGTAATTATTATAAAGTCTACCTTTTGCATACCAACAGATGATATCATGTTCATTATTGCAGCTTGTTCTGCACAACGAGTTGCTCCAAAACTTGCATTTTCAACATTTGCACCTTGAAAAAATAGATTGTCTTTAGTTTTAACACAAGCTCCCACCTTGAATTGTGAATATGGTGAATATGAATTATTCCTTGCAGCTTCGGCTAATTTAAATGCTTTTTCAATTGTATTTTGTCTATTATTTTCCATTTAGAACCTCTTGTTTTGTAGCGTTATCAATTATATCACAATGATTATAATTTTCTATTGAAATATTGTAGAATGTTTATTAGATACATTTTTTATTTATATGAAAGGTTTGTTAGTATTTTTGTATGATAGATGTTATTGAGTTTATTAAAAAGTATAATAATTTTATTATTATTGGGCATAAGGATCCTGATTTTGATTGTATTGGTTCATCTTTAGCTCTATCTTCTTTTTTATCTAGAATAAATAAAAAGGCCCTCATGCTAAATGAGGGTCCCTTTGTTAGAAAGGAAATTATTCCTTTTAAAGATAGATTTTTATCTAGATGGCCAGGTATTGATTTTTCAGATTATGCTGTTATTATTTTGGATTGCTCTATATATGATAGAATTGGAGATGAATTTGTTTTTTATATAAAAAATATGCCTATTGTAGTTATTGATCATCATGCCTCAGGTGATAAATTAGATGCTCCTGGGTATATTGAACCTTGCGCTCCTTCAACTACTTTTTTAATTGAGAAATTAATTAGAGAATTTGGATATGAAGTTACTAAGGAAGAGGCATGGTATATTTTAGTTGGATTTTGCACAGATACAGGATTTTTTAGATTTATTTCAAGAAGTGACCCTGAGCCTTTTGAAATGGTTGCTAGACTTGTTTCTAAAGGTTTAAGCCTTAAGGATGTTTATAGTTATGTTGAATCTGTTAAGAGTTTAACTTCAATAGATATTCTTAGCATAATGTTGAGTAATCTTAAATCTTATTTTGATGGTAAAGTATTACTTACTGTTTTGCCATTTAATTCTAAAAAAGATAATAATGTTAGTGGTGTTAATGAGTTATTTTATGCACTCCTTTCTAATGTTGAAAATAATGAAATATTAGTGATTTTAAAGGAAATAGGGGATGGTTCTATTTTGGTGGGACTTCGTTCTAAAGATTATTTTGATGTGGGTGAACTTGCAAAATGTTTTGGAGGAGGGGGACATAAGCATGCCAGTGGTTTTAAGGTAAAAAGTATTACTTTAACTCTTTTAGAAAGTCAAATCATAGCATATATCAAGGACCATATTAATAATTAAAGTTTACTAAAGGAATTTGTCCTTTTGGATAAAAGTCTTCTGTCAAAGTTAATAGTCCAGACTTAAATGCTAACATTGTAGTGCCATATACTATTACTATGTTGTTTATCCAGTCTAGTTTTTTTATGTGTTGGGGTGTAAGTGAGGCAATTATGCTTATTTTATCTTTGTATTGTTTTAATTCTCCTATGTATTTAAGACTAGCGGGTGTTGAGATGTTAAAAATCACTTGTTCATGTGTTTCAATTAGTTTTTTTATTTCTTGAAGATTTTTAGGTTTCATATTGTTTAAAGGATAATAATCATAATAGTAAATAGAACCATTTGGAAATATTTTTTTACCTTCTGTAATCATTGTTTGATAAGGTGATATTAAAAGTGTTTTTTTATTCTTCAAGACTTTTTTTGATAACTTGATTTTTGTTATTCCTCTTAATGTGCTTTGTTCAAAAAATTTTTTGGCTTCTTTGGTAGGTATTGTTTGAGCTTTTTGAATATTTGGGTAAATTTCTGTTTTATTGTTTGTCCCTTTTAGGTAGTCCAACTTTATTTTAAGTATTCTTTTGTTAGATTTAATAATATTTTCTCTTATTTCATTGTCTTTTTGCATCAAGTTTAATAGTTTGTTGTAGGCGTTATTTTGTATATCTTCATTTAGTGATATTAATAGAATGTCAGTTTCAGTTCTAATAATTCTTTCAATTGTATCGTAAATGCTCTCGTTTTTATATCTTACGGCATTCATTAATAAATCGTCTGTTATTATTAAATTGTCGTATTTGAGATTTTTTCTAAGTAGTTCTTTTATTATTTCAATTGATGATGATGCAGGTATTTCTTTGCCATTTGTAAGCATTGGATATGCTACATGTCCACTCATAATTACTGGAATATTTTCTTGTATTAATATTTTATATGGTAATAGTTCAGCTGATTGTATTTCTTTTAAATTTAAGTTTATTGTTGGCATTTGTGTATGAGAGTCAATAGTGGTATTTCCGTGTCCGGGAAAATGTTTTGCTGTTGAAATTATACCTGCTTGTTTTTGACCTTTATAAAAAGCTAAAGCAAAAAGAGAAACAATTTGTGGATTATTTGAATATGTTCTTGGCCCTATTGTGAAATTGTTTTCATTGCTGTAAATATCTGTTATGGGTGCAAAATTTAGATTGATCCCAAGCTGTTTTAATTCATTTGCTATGTGATATCCGGTAAGATAGGAATCATTTGGTGATAAAGTAGCTGTAATTCCAAGATTGCCTATTGTTTTAGATGTATTAAGTTTTATGTGTTGTGTCCATCCTCCTTCTTGGTCTGTTGCAATGAATAGAGGAATTTTAAATCTATTCTTTTGAGACATAGATTGTGCCTTATTTATGCTTTCTACTAACATTTGTAAATTTTTGGCATTCCATCCAAAAATTTTAATTCCCCCTAGATTTTTCTCTTTTATAAAGTCCAGGGTGAATTTTGTTATTTTATCTCCTGGATAACTTATCATAAACATTTGTCCTAATAGTTCCTTATTGTCCATGTGGTTTACTATTTGATCTATTAAGTTTTCTTTGTCATCTTTTGTAGTCCAAAAATTATAGGGAAAGCAATGATTATGTATAAAAAAGATAGTAATACAAATAATTTTCTTCATTTAATAATACTAATTTTCCATTTTTTAGTTCATAAGTATTTATATTTTTCCATTTTATATTCTTCTTTATTACTTGAAGCTTACTTTGATGAGTGAAAATACTTAAATTATAAATTTTTTATTATTCTTCTCATTTGTAACCAGATAATTTCATTTATTACCATACTAATAGTAATTTTATTATTCTCTTTAAAAAATACCAAGTATTTATTTGCTCAATTAAAGGTTATTAATATATTTGTTCATTATGAGCATTTAAATAAAATAGGTTATGTATTTAATAATGGTAGTTTTGTATTGACAAAATATCTTTGAATTTATAGACTTTAATGTCTACAAGCTGATGTAGCTCAGTTGGTTAGAGCACTCGGCTCATATCCGAGTTGTCGTGGGTTCAAGTCCCTCCATCAGCATTAAGGAGCTTTGTTTTATGAGGGTAGCTGTTGTTCTTGCAAATGGCTTTGAAGAGATTGAAGCTATAATACCTATTAATATTTTAAGACGTGGCGGTGTAAATGTTAAGGTTATAAGCTTAAGTAATGATAAAATTGTTGTAGGTGCTAGAGGGGTTACTTTTTTAGCTGATGATAAGATATCAGATTGTAGTTCAGATAGTTTTGATTTGATAATACTTCCTGGGGGGATGCCTGGTGCTACAAATCTTTTTGAATCAAAAGATTTGGATAAAATTCTAATAGATATGAACTTACAAGGCAAGTTTATTGCGGCCATTTGTGCATCACCAGCCATTGTACTTGCGGCAAAGGGACTATTGGGTATAAATAAATTTACGTGTTATCCAGGATTTGAAAATGGTATTACTGATGGTGAATTTGTAGATGAAGATGTTGTAATTAGTAATAATTTTATTACTTCTAAGGGTGTTGGTACTGCTTTTAAATTTGCTTTTGCTTTACTTAAAATTGTTAAGGGAGAGAGAGTGCTTGAAGATGTCAAAAGGCAAGTTTTGATTTGAGCAGTGATTTCCAATATTTTAAAACCTTAAGGTAGGTATTTTGATTAAACGTATTGAAGTTACAAGTTACTTTTTTATTGATTAAATTTATTGATGTTTGAAAATTAAACTGTGTGTATTTTCAAAAATAATTAATTCTTCATTTGTTGGTATTGTAAATATTTTTGTCTTGCTTTTTGCACTTGATATCTCAGATTCTAAATCTTTTGCTCTTGCTAAATTATTTTTTTGAGGATCAATTTCTATGCCAATGTTTTCAAATCCTTTTAAAGCCAGTTCCCTTATTCCATGATCGCTAACACCTATACCGGCTGTGAAAATTATAGCATCAACATTAAAATCAAGAACTGCAAGGTAAGCACCAATATATTTTTTTATTCTATAAGCCATTATTTCAATTGCAAGTTTAGAATTATAATCATTTTTTTCAACTTCTTCCCAAATATTTCTTAGATCGTTTGATTTAAGAGATACGCCAAGCATACCGCTTTCTTTGTTAAGAATTTCTTCAATCTTTCTTGGGGTTTTGTTAAGTAATTTACTCATTAAAGGTATAATAGCAGGATCTATATCACCACTTCTTGTTCCCATCACAAGTCCTTCAAGGGGAGTAAGACCCATGCTTGTATCGTAAGACACTCCTTTTTTTACTGCGTTAATGCTTGAGCCATTGCCCAGATGTAATATGATTAAGTTTAAATCTTTTGTGTTTTTATCAAGTATTTTTGAAACTCTTTTTGTAATATATGTGTATGATAAACCGTGAAATCCATATTTTCTAATGTTATGTTTTTTATACCAGGAATATGGTATAGCATATAGGAATGCCTTTTCATTTATGGTTTTATGCCATGATGTATCAAAGCATAAAACTTGTTTAGCCTTTGGAAATATTTTGCTAATTGTTTCTATTACTTTTATTGCAGTTGGATTGTGCAAAGGTGCAAGTCCAGATGTTATTTTTAGTTCTTTTAAGACATTTTCATTAAGCAATACTGAATTTTTAAAATTTGGTCCCCCATGTACAATTCTATGGCCTATTCCTTTAATTTCATCTGGGTTATTTATGATTTTGAATTTTTTAGTTAGTATTCCATTTAGTTTTTTTAATGCTTCCTTATGGGACTTAATATTTTGATTGATTATTTCTAGTAATCCATTTTTAGTTTTGACTTTAATTATTGATTCTCTTGTTTTTATTTTTTCAATTGACCCAGATGCTAATACTTGTGCGTCTTTGTTTTTGTAGAGTGTAAATTTTAATGAAGAACTTCCTGTATTAATTGTTAATATTTTCATATTTTTCAATTAATTTTACTATTAAAGAAGTTTATATTGCTATATATATAATTAATTTTTTCTGATGCTTTAGTATTTTGTAAGTTTAGAAATATTGAATTTTTATATTCTGGATTTATTTTAATTTTATTTGGATTTTCTTTTATAATTTGCATTATTTCTTCAGCAGGAATGTTTTTTATGTTTGAATATTCTATTTCTAGTAATCCATTTCTTTCTTTAAGGCTTACAATATTGAGTTTTTGTGCAAGTATTTTCAATTCTGCTAATATAAATAAGTCATTTACTTCTTTTGGTATTGAGCCAAAGCGATCATGAATTTCGTCTCTTACTTTACTATTTTCTTCTTCACTTTGAATGGATGATATTTTTTTATAGATTAATATTTTATCTTGTTCATTATTGACATAGTTATCGGGTATGAATCCATTATAGTTAATTTCAATAATTACTTTGTTTTCTTTAGAATCCTTACCCATTCGCTTCTCAATTGCTTTATTTAGCATTGTTAAGTAGTAATCTAGTCCAATAGATTCTATTTCCCCATGTTGTTCTCTTCCAAGTAGATTCCCAACACCTCTTATCTCCATATCTTTTATGGCTATTTGGAATCCTGATCCAAGTTCTGAGGATTCAGATATTGCTCTTAGTCGTTCAATAGCGCTTTCGTTTAAGCTTGAGTTTTCTTTATATAATAAGTAAGCAAAAGCTTTTTGGGATCCTCTTCCAACTCTACCTCTTAGTTGATATAGTTGTGCAAGTCCGAATCTATTTGCATTGTTAATGATTATTGTGTTTGCATTTTCAATGTCTATTCCATTTTCAATTATTGTTGTTGCTATTAGCACTTGATATGATTTATTTATAAAATCGTGCATAATATTTTCAATTTGATTATCTGTTAGTTTTGCATGCAAAGTTGCAATTCTTGCATAAGGGATTACTGTTTCTAGCATTGTTTTTATTGAGTCTAATTCTTTAATATTGTGATGTATAAAAAAGACTTGTCCATCTCTTGACAGCTCATTTTCTATTGCATGTTTAATTAATAGTTCACTAAATTCTTCCACATAAGTTTCAATTTTAATTCTGTTTTTAGGTGGGGTTTTTAAAACAGAAATGTCTCTTAGTTTAATTAGTGACATATGAAGAGATCTAGGAATTGGAGTTGCTGATAGGGCAAGGCAGTCAACAGAAACTTTTATTTCTTTCAATTTTTCTTTTTCTTTTACTCCAAATCTTTGTTCTTCGTCAATTATAATAAGGCCTAAATTTTTGTATGTTATTTTTTTAGAAAGTATTTTGTGTGTTCCAATTATTATATCAATTTTTCCTGTTTCTAAATTTTTAATTATTTCATTTTCTTTTGATTTTTTTGTAAATCTGCTCATCATTGCAATTTTAATCGGAAAATTTTTAAATCTTTGCTTAAATGTGTTGAAATGTTGTTCTGTGAGAATTGTTGTTGGAGAGAGTATTGCTACTTGTTTGTTGCCCATAACAGCCTTAAATGCGATTCGCATTGCAACTTCTGTTTTACCAAATCCAACATCGCCACATAAAAGTCTGTCCATTACTTTAAAACTCATCATGTCTTGTTTGATTTCTGATATTGCGGTTAATTGATCTGAAGTTTCATCATATGGGAATTCTGATTCAAATAATAATTGCATTTCATTATCTTGAGGATAGTTAAAGCCTTTGATATTCTCTCTTGCTGAATAGAGCGCAACAAGATGATCTGCAGTTTCATCAATTCTTTTATTTGCGTAAGCTTTTTTCTTTTCCCATGTTTTTGAACTGATTTTATCTAATTTTATGTTTTGATTTTCGTTACCAATATATTTTTGAATAAGGTGTGTTTGTTCAATTGGGATAAATAATTTTTCATCATCTGCATATTCAATTTCAATATAGTCTTTTTCCAGAAAACTTGTTTTGATTCTTTTTATTTGTCTAAATATTCCAATTCCATGGTTTATATGAACTACATGACTATTTTTTTCAATTTCAATAAATGAGTCAATAATTTTTGTTTTTGATGATTCAAAAATTTTGTTTATTTTTTGTGTTCTATCAAAAATATCTGATTCAATAATAATTGCTATTTTTTCTTTATTTATTACAAGTGAGCTTGATATTTTGAAAACTTCAATTATGGCTTTTGGCAAATCCTTAAAGATATATTTTAATTTTTCTTTTTGTGAGTTAGACTCTGCTGCAATGATTACTTTAAATCCATTGTTAAGCCAATTTTTTATTTTTTCTTTTGCAAGTGTAATATTTGAAAAAAATTTACTCTCACTTTCGATTTCAAATTCTAATATTTCTTTTGTTGGTATGTTTGAAGAGGCTTGAACAAAAAAAATATTAGTTTTTAGTTTTAAATCTTTTGAATTTATAAAAATTTGTTTTGGTAAAATTGTTTTTTTTTCCGATTCTATTGCTTGACTATAAAGATTTTCATATTCTTTGTGGATTTTTTGGATCTCTTTTTCTAAATTTGGCATTTCGAAATTTATAATAGGTGTATCTTCATTTATTTCTTGACTTAGGTATGTATCTCCTATTAATGAATAAAATATTTCTTCTGCTCTTGCATGATATTTAGTTTCGATGTTTTGGAGTAATTGTGTGTATTCATTAGTTTTGATGTAATTTTTTAATTTGTTTATGCATTCGTTATTCCAAATGATTTCCTTTATTGGAACGATATTAAATTCATAAATTGCATTACCTTGTTTTAATTGGGTAAGGGGATTAAAATATTTGATTTCTTCTATTTTATCAATATTAAGTGAAATTCTTATTGGTTCTGTTTGATTAAATGAATATATATCTATTATTTCGCCCTTGATTGTAAATTCTCCAGGTAATGTGACTCTTGTCGTTTTTTCATATCCTAATCTTATAAGCTTGTTTTCAATATTTTTTATCTGTATTGTTTCATCTGTCTTAATTGTATAAATATTTTTAAATAAATTTTCTTTTGCAGGAATTTTACTAAGTAGAGATTTGAGCAACACTATGTAAATTCCAGGGTTGTTGTTGTAAAAATTTATTAAAAAATTTACTCTTTCTCTAAATATCTTACTTTTTGAGCTAATGCCTTGATATGCAAGGAGACTAAAATAATTAAGTTCGTATATTTTATCTGTAATTTGCATCAAGTCATCTTTAAATTTATCTAAAATATTTTCGTTTTTGACTATTAATACAACTTTATTACTCTTATTATATTCCTTTATTATGTTTATTAAGAAAGCTTTAAAAAATCCTTCATATCCTACTATTGTAAAAGGTTGTTTTTTTTCAATTAGTCGTTGCATCATTTGGAATTTTTGAGTGTCATTTAATCTATCAGTTAATTCTTTTTTTATATTCATTTTTTACCTTTTTGTTTATGTAGTTTAGTATAATATTATATATTATAGATATATTCTGTTTCGTTATTTGTAATATAATTAGATATTGAGGAGTTTATGGAATTTAGAAAATTATTGTTTTTTATGTTTCTTGTTTTTGTTCCTTTGATGCTTTTTTCTAGAGATTATAAGGGCCTTGATTTTAAGATAAAGTTTTTTAATCAATCAATTTATCGTGTTAATAGTAAGGTTGCTATTGAAATTTCGCTTAGTAATTCATCTGATGATTTATTAACTCTTGAAATAGGTGATGTTAATACTTTTGGTTTTGATTTTGATGTTACAGATACTACTAATATAAAAGTTAAAAGACCACTTGAATATGTTCAAAATAGAGCAAAAAATATTGCAGTTCCTATTAGGACTTTAACTTTAAGACCTAATGAAAGATTTTCTGTAGTGATTAACTTAAATCAATTTGTTCAGTTTGATCGAGATGGAGTTTATTTTGTTAAGGGTGTGTTTTTCCCAGATATCTCAGACCCTCAAAAAAGTATAGAGTCTAATGTTATTACTTTATTTTTGAAGCCTAAAATGGGCAATGGTGCTGAAGAATTCAATTTTTCTAATTTATCTTCTAATCATGAGATTCAGGATGTTTTAAAAAGAGAGAATTTATCGCCTGATCAGGTTGTTGAATATTTATTTTCAGCGTTGCGGCTTGGAGAAAAAGAGAAATTCTTTTTGTATATTGATGTTGAAAGTCTTATTTTAAATGATCGAAATAAATCATATCTTTATAAGCAAGAATTTAAGTCAGGTTCTGATAATATGTTAAAGGAGTATAAGGAGTATTTGTGGGAAAATAGTAGTTCTGATATATCAAGAGTTCCAAGTAAATTTTCCATTGTTGAAACGACTTATACAGATTCTACAGGAAAAGTTGTGTCTGATGTGTATTTTGATGATGGTCATTTTTATGTAGCCAGACGATATACCTTTTTTTTCAAAAAGTATGATTATTGTTGGATCATTTATGATTATACTGTTCAAAATACTGGGATTAGGGAGAAATAACAGTCCTTTTATTTTTAGTATTAAAAGGTTTGTTGTTATTTTATGGACCATAAGTTCTTTTAGTTTGTATGCTGATTTTAAACATGAAGTGGTTAAAGGTGATACCTTGTATTCGATATCTCTTAAGTATAAGGTTGCAATTAAAGATCTTAAGAGAATAAATAATCTTAAATCTAATAGTATTAGAGTTGGGCGTGTATTGATTATTCCAAGTTCTACTAGAGATGAAATTATTGCTAAAAAGATCAATTATAAAACTAAATCTAATAATACTAGTATTAATACTAATATTAAGATTCATGTTGTTAAAGTTGGCGATACTATTGAAGCTATATCTAAAAAATATGGCATTAAGGAAAAAGCATTACTCGCTTGGAATAATTTAAGTTCTAAAATTCTTAAGGTTGGTTTTAAGTTACATTTAGATGAGCCTGATTTTTTAAAGCCATATATAGTTAAAAAGGGTGACTCTCTTTCAAAGTTGTCCATGGATTTTGATATTAGTATTAAGGATATTTTGCGCTTTAATTATCTAGAGAATAATCCTAAGTTAGTTATTGGTCAAAAATTATATATTAAAAGAGCTTATGATAATATTAATTTTCATTATGTGAAGCCAGGAGAAACTCTTGGTAAGATTGCGTATATTTATGGCGTTACTGCAAAGCATCTTGTTCATCTTAATGGAGAGAAAGCAACAAATCTAAGAGTGGATTCAGTTTTAGATGTTTCTAAGATGGTAGAAAAAAATTTGCCAAATGTAAAAAAATCTTTACAATCAAAAACTAAAAAACGTGATAGTGAAACTTTTATATCTCATAAGGTATCTATTGGTGAAACATTATATAGTATTGCTCGTAGATATGGAGTTTTGCTTGAAGATCTTAAGACCTGGAATAATTTAATTGGGAATAGTATTTTTTATAATCAGGAACTTAAGATTTATGATAAAAGTAAAAGCACTATTATTGCAGATAAGGCTTTAAGAGAAGTGCTAGTAGATAAATCTGATAATTCTAAGATTAAAGTCAAAGATATTGCAAATATTGCTTCTACTAAGAGTAAAAAGTTAGATTTAAATTTTTCTAGTGTTCTAGACAGTAATAATGCTTTTGATATTAATGCTTTAGTTATTTTAGATCCTAAAATACCTATTTTTGAGGTTAATGGGGTTTTTTATTATTGGTATAAACCTAAAAAAGTAAGTCAGCCAAGTGAGCTGTATTCAGAAGATTGGTATTCTCCTTTAAATGCATATAAAAAAGCAAGTCAGCTTTTTAAGAGTTTTGAAAAGCTTGTGCAATCTAGGCCAGTTAAAAATAATAAGCTTGAAAATAAATTAATAATTATTGATCCTGGTCATGGGGGGCTTGATCCTGGTGCTATTGTTAAAGCTAAAGATGGACTTAATAATGAAATTTTTGTTGTTGAGGATGAATATGTTTATGATATTGCGTTAAGACTTTATGTATATCTTAAAGAATATGGAGCCAATGTTGAATTGACTATTTTATCACCTGATCATTTAATTAGAGATAGTGTGTCTGCTAATAATACATTTGTTAATATTAAGAATGAAGTCTATAATAATTATGATTTGAATAAAACCGATACAGTTGATTCTTGGATAAATGGTACTCTGGAAGGTTTAAAGAAAAGATTGACTGTTGTAAATAAATTTGTCAATAAGTATAAAAATATTAAGTCAGAGGATATTCTTTATATTAGTTTACATTCAGATAATAGTGTTGGGGCTCCTAGATGCATGGGATTTTATTATCAGTCTGAGGAAGGCAAAGGATTTGATTCTCATTCTAAAAATATTATTGAAAAGATGACATCAGATTTTAAAAGAGTCCCTTATATTAAGGGGCAAAACCTTTATATGCTAAAAAATAATGTTGTTAAGACAAAATTTTTAGTTGAGCTTAGAAATTTGGCATTTGATGATGAGGCTTGGGCAATTAGATCTTCTAAGATTAGAGATCGGGATTCTAGAATACTTGCTACTGCTATTTTAAAAATTTTATAATTACTATATTATCTAAATATACTTGACAAAAGCATTTCAATTTATCATAATATCTAAATATTAGATCCCCTATAGCTCAGTGGTAGAGCAGGTGGCTGTTAACCACTTGGTCGGAGGTTCAAATCCTTCTGGGGGAGCTTTTTTTACTTATTTGAAATTATTTTTTCAATTTCTTCTCGTTTTATATTGAAGTAGTTTAATCTTTCAAGAAATTTTTTATTATTTCCACTTCCCAGTTTTAATTGTTTTTGTATTTGTTCTCTTTTATGTTTAGAGTGTTTTCCTATGATGCCAAGTTCTATTAAATCATTTAAACTTAAACTTTCCTTGTGTTGTTCATTGTAAAAAGTACCTATTTCTTTAATAATGCTTATTATTTCAAGTTTAGAAGACATTTCTACTTCTTTATCAATATTTTTAAGATGGGCATGTTTAATCTTATCTTGATTTGAACAGCCGACTTTTTTAAGAATATTTTTCCTAATTAGGTTTCCTGCCTTGTCACTGTCAGTAAAAATAATTATTCCATTTGTTTCTATTGCTTTTTTTAAAATATTAATAGTTTCTTGTTTAAGATACAATCCACCAGTTTCAACTATAGTACACTTAAATAGTTCTTTTATTCTCTTAGCATCATTTTTCCCTTCAACTACAATTATTTCTTTTATTTGCTTCAGATTTAATTCCAATTTTCAAAAAATACTCTAATAAGTTTTATTGCTTCTATATGATCTGATATTGCAATAGTTTCTCTTAAAGAGTGCATTCCCCACATTGGTATTCCAATATCTATTGTTTCAATACCTGTTTGTGAATTTGCAATTGGACCAATTGTAGTGCCAGAATTGGTATTTGCTTTCATTATTATTTCTTGAGTTTTAATATTATTCTTCATAGCTAGTAATTTAAGTTTTGCATATCCATTTGCTGTTGTTGCATATTTGAAGTTAGCATTACTTTTAATAGTGATGCCTTTGCCTAGAGCGATTTGATAATTTGGGTCATGTTTTTCTATATATCCTGGATGAGTCCCATGTGCACCATCCATTGAAATGTTGAATGATTTATTTAGTTTGATTAAGTGTTCTTCTTTTTCTAGATTTAAAGCATGATCAATTCTTTCTAATACTTCTGTTAATAGTTTGGAGTTAGCCCCTCTAGAAGTTAAAGATCCAATCTCTTCATTGTCAAAAAATACAATTACTTTATTTCTATTATGATTCGTGTGAACAAATGCATTCATGATTGCGTGACATCCTGCTTTATTGTCAAGATTTTTAGATGCCAAAAATTCGCCTTCACTACCTATAATTTTTGCCTGTTCAGATGCTGTGAATATTAAATCACATGATAGAAAATCTTTTTCAGATATTTGCAGCTTTTCTAAAATTTTTTCTTTAATGCTTTTTTGGAGACTTGTAATGATTATAATGTGTTCGTGAGCATCGTATGCAAATCCTTCATTTGCTTTTCGGTTTAGATGAATGGCTACATTTGGTATAATTCCAATATTTTCAATTGTTATTAGTTCTGAGTTAATTATTCCATCTTTATTAAAGTATACAAATCCTGCTAGGCTTAAATCTCTATCAGTCCATGTTGAAATGATTGGGCTACCATAGACTTCTATATGGTTAGAAAATACATTATTTGTTTTCTTGATAGATTCTATTTTAAGTTTTAAGCTAGGACTATCAGAGTGTGCTGTTGCTATTAGGAATGGTTCGTGTACATTGTTAGTGTTAATGTTAAATGCAATGAGACTTGTACCTTCTTTTTTTACATAGTAAAATCCCGTTTCTAATGACCATTTATTATCAAGTTTGAGTTCTTTTGCATTGAGATAATACACTAGTTTTTGTTCAATATAGGTTACTACATGGTATGGAGTTAGACTTTTATCTAGTAAGTTTTGTAAATGCGATATATCTAGTGTTTGGTCATACATTATGTTTTTTCTCCTATGGTTTTGTTGTTTTAATACCTATTATTTTATTATAATAAGCTCATAAGTGTACATATGTTAAGGAGATTAGATGGGTAAATTTTATAAATTGATGTTTATTCCTTTAATATTTATTGCTTGTACTGCTGTTTCAGAAGTTAATTTAAAAGATGATGTAAGTGGGACGGTTTCATTAATATTTAATGTTAATAAAGAATTTGAAAGGATCAGAAAAGAAATTGTAACAACTCTTGGGGGAGAGGAAGTTGCTAAGATTCCTCTTTTCCCTGTTGATACAATAAAGCAATTTTTTGACAATGAAGGTAATAAGTTAGGTCTTAAACTTTTAAATATTAAGTCAGATGATGATTCTTTTTATTTAGATATTCAATTTAATAGTTTGATTGAGATCTTAAGAGAATATTTTACACAGGAAAAATTGCCTATATTTATGATAAGAAACAAAAATGGGAAAAATATTCTTAATATTGATGTTAATTTGAAAAATATTACTAAGATCATTAATTCAAATAAGGAAGGTATGAACGATGCTCTTGCGACACTATTACCCTCAGAAGAAATTCCAATGTCTGAAAAAGAGTATAAAGATGCTTTGGTTTATTTTCTCTCAGATTTTACCCCATATGCCAATCAGCTTATTGATAACTCTAATCTTACAGTTAAGATTAAGACATCAAGAAAAATTCAAGAACAGTTTGGATTTGATCAGATTAACTCGAATACTTTAGAGCTTAAATTGGATATGATTAGGACTTTAAGTCTTGAAAAGCCAATAAAATTAAAGTTAGTTTATTAAACTTTTTGTAAATATTATTTTAAGGAATTCTATATTAAGAGATAAGAATTAATTCTTATCTCTTAATATAGAATTCCTATTAATATGCCTGTTATTAAGGTTCCAATTAAGATAGATATTATCCACATTAATGGGTTAATTACTATTGGGAGAATAAAAATACCACCATGTGGGGCCATAAGTTTTACTTCGAAGAATGCAGATAGGAAACCTCCAATAGATGATCCTATTATACATGCAGGTATTATTTTAAAAGGATCTGCAGCGGCTAAAGGGATTACTCCTTCTGTTATAAAACATGCACCTAAAATGTAACAAATTTTCCCAGCTTCTTTTTCTTCTTGTGAAAACTTATTCTTAAAGATACTAGTTGCAAGTGCTACTCCAAGTGGAGGTGTCATTCCTCCTAACATTATGCTTGCATGAGGGATATAGTTTTTTGCAGTTATCATTGCAATTCCAAATGCGTAGGCTGCTTTATTTATAGGACCACCCATATCTATCGCCATCATTCCACCAAGCAATGCACCCAATAGTGCCATATTTATCCCGCTTAGCGAATTTAATATATTTGTTATTGATGTGTTAATATATGCAATTGGTGTTAGTAAAGAATATGTTAAAAAGCCTGATATTAGTACTGAGAAAAAAGGGTAGGTTAAAACGGGGTTTATACTACTTATTTTTACTGGTATTATTTTTTTACTTATTGATTTGATTGCTAAAGTTATATATCCGGAAAGAAATCCTGCTATGATCCCTCCTAAGAAACCTGCGTTTCCTTTGCTCATCATTAATCCTGTAATCATTCCAGGTGTAAGTCCAGGTCTTTCTGCTATACTAAATGAAATATATCCAGCAAGTATTGGAATCATTAGGAAGAAAGCATTATTACCTCCGATGTACATTAAAATATCAGCTATTTTATTATAACTTGGATCATTTGGATCAAAAGCCTGAATGCCAAACATGAATGATATTGCAATAATTATTCCTCCAGATACTACAAATGGAAGCATGAAGGATACACCATTCATTAAGTGTTTATATGCATTTCCTGTTTGATTATATTTTTCATTTTTTTCTTTAACTTCATTACTAGTATAAATCTTTGCTTTATTTTCAATAATATTTTGAATTAGTTCTTTTGCTTTGTGTATTCCCTCTTTAACTCCAACTTCAATTAATAGTTTGCCATTAAATCTTTCTTTATCAACAGTTTTTCCAGCTGCAATAATTATACCTTTTGCTCTTTTTATATCTTCATTGTTTAGTAGATTATCAATTCCACTAGAACCATTAGTTTCTATTTTGATTTCTACGTTTAGTTCGGCTGCTGCTCGTTTTAGGCTGTCGGCTGCCATATATGTATGGGCAATTCCTGTGGGGCAGGCTGTTACTGCTAGAATGAAGTTTTTGAAACTATTTTCATTAATCTTTATATCTGTATTGCTGTTTAAAATAATTTCTAAAAATCTGTTTGTATCGTTGATGGTCATGATTTCTTGTCTTAAAGCCCCATCGTTAAAGATTTTATTAAGATTAGATATTATTTTAATATGCTCATTGCCTGTAATATTTTCAGGAACAGCCATCATGAAAAATAATTTTGAGGCTTTCGAGTCAGAAGCGCTAAAATCAAAACCTTCTCCTTCAACTCTTAATATAGCTATTCCATGTTTTTTAACAAAATTACCTTTTGCATGTGGCATTGCAATATGTTCCTCAAGTCCTGTTCCGCTTATTGCCTCTCTTTTTTTAATCTCTTTGATAAAGGCTTCTTTGTTTGTTAAATATCCATTTTCATTAAGCATATCGGTCATTTTTTCAATAACATCATCTTTACTCTTGCCTTTATAATTTAATATGATTAATTTATTAGAAAATAAATCTTTCATAAGGGACTTCTCCTTGCTATTATTATTATTAATATTATTATATCTGTATTATACTTATTATTGGTACGGATATTGTAGCATATGGTTAATGATTATTATAATCATTAATTAATATATTTATTAATTGTTTTATTTATTTGATGAATAAGGAGCTTGATTTGATATATACTCTTACTCTTAATCCTTCAATTGATTATAAGATGATTGTAGATAGATTTCAAGAAGGATGTCTTAATAATATTGTTAGTCATAATTTTTTGGCTGGTGGTAAAGGTATAAATGTCAGTAGTGTGCTTAAGAATTTTAGAATGGAAAGTGTTATTTTTGGATTTTTGGGTGGATTTACGGGTGATTTTATAAAATCCACTCTTGATTTAATGCAAATAAAGCATGATTTTGTTAGTATATCTTGTAATACTAGAATAAATATTAAAATTATGTCAGATGGAAAAGAGACAGAAATTAATGGCAATTCACCTGATATTTTGAAGAGTGATTTTCAGTCTTTAATTTTCAAATTGAAAAAATTAGATAAAGGCATATTAATTATGTCTGGTAGCGTTCCAAGCTCGCTTGGATATAGTGCTTATAATGAAATAGCTGAAAATCTTTCAAAAAACATTCAGTTGATTATTGATACTAGTGGTATTGCATTGCAAAAAATTGTATATCTTAATCCTTTTTTAATCAAGCCAAATATTAAGGAACTTGAAGAACTTTTAGGTAATAATTTAAATTCTAGCAAGGAATTAATTGATGCTGGATATAAGATTATGGACATGGGTGTTCAAAATCTTATAGTTTCAATGGGAAGCGATGGGGCTTTTTTTATGAATAATAAAAATATTTTTATGGCTAGTGTTCCTAAAATTAATGCAAAAAGTACTATTGGTGCAGGAGATTCTGTTATTGCTGGATTTATATATACATATATGAAAGGAGGTTCTTTTTGTGACTCTTTTAGATTTGGAGTTGCATCAGGTACAGCAACGGCGCTTAAAGGTCAACTTTGTAATCTTGATGATGTTAATGCTATTCTTGATAAGGTGGAAATTAAATATCTTTAATTTTTTTCTTTAGTATGCATAATTTAATTAGTTTTAGCTTTTAATTTAAGTAAAACTTTGTAAAAAGACGATCCATTATCGGGAGCGACGGGACTCGAACCCGCGACCTCCTGCGTGACAGGCAGGCATTCTAACCAGCTGAACTACGCCCCCAAATACAATACCTTAAGATTATATTGTTTTTCTTTTTATTTGTCAATTTGATTTAATGACTCAATGCATTTATGTAATCTAAAATCTTTGAATCTCTTTCTACTTTTTTTAGACTAACATTTTTAATAATATTTTTGCTTGATATTATTTCTATACTTTCTTTAGCTCTTGTTATTGCAGTATAGAGTAGTTCTTTTGTTAAGAACGGATGGTCTTCTAGTATTATTTGTACATGCTGATATTCAGAACCTTGGCTTTTATGTATTGTTGTTGCAAAACTAATTTCATATTTATCAAGTAAATTAAGATTTATTTTTGTATATTTTTCGTCCTCTTTTTTAAATAGAGCATAAATTTTAGAATTTTCTCTAAAAATAATACCTCTTTCTCCATTAAATAGATTATTCTTATAGTCATTTTGAGTAATTAAAATTATTTGTCCAATTAAATCGCCATATACTTTTTTTAAATCCAATTTTATTATTTCATTAATTTTTTTTGTTCCAAATCTTCCAAAATTTTTTGAACATAAAATTGTATTATTAAGTAGAGTATTTATTATTGATTCGACTTCTTGATCTTTTAATGAATTAAGATCGAAGTTAGATATATCTTTATATAAGTTTTTTCTGTAGTTTAATAGTTCGTGTTCAATATTTACTTTATCTATATCTTTTAAAATTATATTTTTGTTAGCATTAAGTTGAAGATCAATTAAATTCGTATCTTCTTTATAGATTGCTTTTGCTAATAAATTTATCTCATCGTTACTTCTAAAATTTTTTTTAAGTATTTCTACATTTTCATCACTTATATCTTTTATTTTCATAAGGCTTGCATATACATTTCCTCCAGCTATTGAAGGAAGTTGATTCTTATCTCCTGTTATGATAAGTTTTGTGTTTATTTTGATTGCCTTTAACAATTTTAAAAAAGTACTTGCATCTATCATAGATGCTTCATCAATTATTATTATTTCAAAATCTAGAAAATTGGCTTCATCGTATTTGTTGACTTTGCTAATAAATGAGATTTTTAGTAATTTTTGTATTGTACTATGTTCTGTTTCAATATTTTTAAATGATTCCTTTAAACTTGACTTTAATTTTTGACTTGCTTTTCCTGTTGGGGCTATAAGAGCTACTTTTTGCTTAATGTTCAAGTGAATATCTATTGCCTTTAAAATATAATTGATAGTTGTTGTTTTTCCTGTTCCAGGGCCTCCACTTAGTATAAAAAAGTTACTTTTGAGAGATTTTTTGACTGAATTAATCTGTTCTTCACTTAGTCCTTTGGTGTTTAATTTGGTTATAATATCTTGTATTCTTTGATCACTTATTTTACTTTTATAGTCTTTAAGTCTTTGATCTATTTTTTGTATTAGTTCTTCTTCTTCTCTGAAATTTTTTTGGGTATAGATATGTATATTATTTTCTAATATTAAAGGAGTTGTGATTTTTTCATTTTGATTGTAATTTGCCATGATATTATTTTCTTTTAAAAGTGCGATCATGGAATTCATTTTTGTTGGTTTTGTAAATTGTGCAAGTTCTTCTAGTATATCTATTGATTTTTGATAAGATTGATTTTCTTTGTCTAATTCCAAGCGAGTATATTCAATTGTTTTTTGAATATCTTTTATTAGTAGATGAATGTTGGCTCTTAAATGTCCTTTAGAAAGATAATTAAATAAAAATATTAAAAAAATAGCAAGTTCTTTCGACTGTTCATTTTGTATGTTTTTTGTAAGTAAGTATGCTTTGTAGTAGTTTGCTATGTTTATGTTTAAAGTTTCAATTATTTCATGGATTTTAAGTTCTGGACCTAAATAATTCATTTTATGATCTTTTAAAAATTCCCTTAACACTAAATAATTTCTCATATTGTCCTTTTAATGGTTGAATTGTAAATGTATTTGTTCTAAATCTAATTCTTTAAATTTTGGTATATTAGTATAAATCCCATTTTGAGTTTTAGATTGTTCTTTAGTAATATTTTGAAATGCTCTTGTAAAGAGGTATATTACCCCTCCAAAATTATTGTTATATTCTTCTGTAGTCTTAAAGAATATTTTTTTTATGCCTAGTGAGTAAATTTTGTATTGTAAATCATACTGTTCTTGTTTGATCGTTTTTTTTAATCTCATTGTATTGTAATCTTTTAAGTTTTTTCCAAGGTAATTTGTTTTATAGTCTAGAATATAAATTTTATTATTTATCTTAAATATAAGGTCAATGATTCCTTTTATATAGCCATTATTTAATGTCAAATCTAATTTGTTTTGATAATTAAAGAGAGACTTTTGTTTGTAGATTTTTGTATTTATTTTGATTAAAAATTCCATTTCTTTTTGCACTTCTTGAATGTCACATAATCTTGCATTGATAAATTTAATTTGAGTATTTAGCATGTTGTAGATCATATTTGTTAGTATTTCTTGTATTTTTGGTGTATTTAATTTTGGATTAAAATGTTCTATTTTTTTTTGTACAAGGGAGATGTTGATTTTTTGAAAGTTGTTTAAATTATTTTTTGCGTCGTTGAAATTTATATCTTTCATTATGGCATGTAAAATATTCCCGATATCTTTACCCCTTGGAAGTGTTTCTTCAGTAAGAGTATGATCATTATAATAAGTCTCATCATAAAAAGTCTCATCACTTCTAATTTCTTTATTTTTGGCATAATAATTGGATTTATAAATTGACGCAAGGCTTGTATAGCTGTGTGTATATTCTTTTATAAACAGGTTTTTGTTGATTGGTGTTGGTGGGCTCAATTTTGTGTCTTTTGTAATATTTGTTTCTAATTTATTAAAGGGATGCATTTTAATAAGGTTGTATACATTAAAATCTAGATTTATTCCATCAATTACTTTTATTTCTGCTAATTCTAATATTTTGTTGATTATTGTTCCTTGATTGATAATAAATAGAGAAAATCTAGATCGTGTTGTTCCTACATAAAAAATGTTTTTCTCCTCATTGAAGGTTTTTTGTTTGGCAAATTGTTGATTTTTTTTTAATTTTAAAAAGTCATATTCTGTCTTATTGTCTAAGCAAAACTTATAAAATGGATCAGATTTTTTTAGTATATTATCATTGTTTTGTGTATCACCTATTAAGAATACAATATTAAGACTTAGTCCTTTTGATTTATGAATTGTCATTATTTCTATAGATTTACTTTCTTGAATTATATTTTGATCTTCATCTTGTTGGTCAATATTTTCATTAATTATTAGGCTTTCTAGAGTGTATATTAATGATTCTATATTTTTTTCTTCATAATAAATTTTAGATATAAAATCTAGGCTTGTTTGATAATTTTTAAGTGATTCAAATTTTTTTTCAACTATTAGAGTTTCTTTGTAGCTTTTTTTTGATTGTGCAAATTCAATAAATGTAGGATTATTAAGATTTTTTGCTAAACTGACCCATAACTCTTTATTTGAGACAATATTATCTATTGCTTTGATTAGTGTTATTTCTTGATTTTCAAGTAAATGTATGATTTCAATAATAGCTTCTTCTATATATTTTATTTCATTTCTTTCAATTAAGCTTAGATATAATACCCATGGCATGTTTATTATTTTGCTGGTTAATATATAATTTAGAGTTTGAAAATTTTGTTTCCTATCTAGACATTTGATCAGATAAAATACTTCATTAAACTCTTTTGTTTTAAATAATAATTCTTCGATCTTAAAATTTGTTTTTATATCTTGCTTTTTAAGTTCTTTGTCTATTAAATATATTTCTTTGCTAGTTCTACAAAGCACTTTGATGTCTGATTCTGTAATTTGTCTAAGTTGATTATTATCATAAATTTTTCCATTTGTTATCAGGTATTTTATTGTTAGTGCTGTCTTTTGTAAGATATTTCTATCTTCTTCAATTTCAATTATATTTATTGCTTTTATCTTTTGATCATTTACAAAAATTTTATTTTCATCATTATTGGGATTTGTTATTGCCTTTTTGAATTCTATTCGTTCTATTTCATCTGTAAATGTTTTATTATAGATATTATCAAACATAATATTTAAAGGTTCAACTAATTCTTTATTTGATCTATGATTTGTTAGCAAAGTTATTCTTGCATCATTTTTTATTTTATCTTTTATTTTTTGATTGTAAAACGATATATCAGCATTTCTAAATGTATAAATTATTTGCTTTGGATCGGCAATAAATACTACTTTTATGCCACAAGAATTAAGCAGTTCAAATATTTCTATTTGTATGATGTCTAAATCTTGTGCTTCGTCTATTAATATTATTTTATATTTATTTTTTATTGAATTTAATAGTTTGCTATTATAAGATTCTAGGTATTGTTTAAAATGTAGCATTATATGTTTTTGGTCTATTGTGTTTGTTAAATGAATAGTATTTGCAAGTTCTTTTTCTATATATTGAAGTATCTTATATTCTACTTTTAGTCTAATATATTTCTTAAGTTTACTTTCATCTTCTTGATATGTGTTTGTTTCATTGCTAAGTTCTATTAAATCATTTTTTATCTTTAGTTCTTTATCTGATAGAGTAGCATTCTTTTGAAGATTAGATTCTATTATTTTATAGAAAAATTTATTGTGTATCAGTATGTCTGTTATTTTTACTATATCTTTTTCATAATTATATTTTATAGTTGATATTTTCACTCCTTGGTTATGTTTATTGAGGAAAGTTCTTTTTTCTTGCATAGTCATTTCGTTTAATGCTTTGATAATTAAATTGTAATTATGAATTAATCTATTCTTATTTATGAGGATTTTTTCAAAAATTGTTTGTTTTTTTATCCAATCTCCAAGTTCTTTTGTTTTATTTCTTTTATATGCTTGTCTCATATATTGAGCCATATCTTTTGTATTTTTAAATTTGGATTTAAAGATTTCAAATTCATACTCTTTAATTTGTAATTCTTTTTTTAATGAGTTTGCTTTTCTTAAAAACTCATAAACTATTTCATCTATCTCTGATTTGAAGTTTGTTTTTACACTATATCTGGAAAAATTTTCTGTCTCTATTTGAAAATTGTTTAAAGAGTGTAGTGCAAATTTATTTATTGTTGAAATAAAAATTTTATTTGATTGCTCATAGATTGTTTGTAGATATTGATTTGGTTTTGAATTTTGATATTCAGTTTCAATTGATTTTAATATTCGAATTAGCATCTCTTCTGTTGCTTTTTTTGTAAATGTTAGTACCAAGATTTCACTTGGAGAATACATTTTGTTTGTGAGTAGGTTAGTAATAGTATTTTCAAGTGTATAGGTTTTTCCAGTTCCTGCTGAAGCTTCAATTAATATTTTTTCATTATCTTTAATTTTATCTATTATTTTTGTCATAGGATTAATTTTATAGTCTTAAATAAATTTAGCATAGAAATCCTTAAGTACCTTTTCTAAGTTTGCATTTATGATTAGGTCGTGAGTATCTTTAAATCTGTTATAGTATGGACACCATGTTATATCTTTTTGTTTGAGAATAAATTCCATATTTTTATTAATATTAATGCTTTTTTTTAGATATTTTATTTGTGTTTTTAACGTTGTTGGCAATTCGTTTATATTTTTTATTTTAGTTAAACTTTTCTGTATTAAATCTTTATAGATTGGTGTGGGGTAGCTTGAAATATATGCTATTTGTTTTAGTAGATTTGAAAGATCCAAAGAGTTTATTATTCCATTGATATATTTATTATTGAGTGATATTTTAGAATTTTCATAAATGATTCTTATTTCCTGAATTGAGTCCATATTATTAATTTTGCTTTTTAAAATTAGTCCCATTATATATAGATTTATTTTTCTAATAATTTTATCTTGGCTGTAATCTTTTTTTTCTATATTGATATAATAATATCTATTATCAATTTTATAGATGTTTTTAAGTTTTCCGTTTAACTTAAATTCTAATATTTCACCTTCAAAGTTAATGGGTATAGTTTGATTTAATATGATTTCTGTTTCTTGCATTTTAGAGAATTCTTGAAAATTAATAGCAATATTATTTTTAATTTCATTGAATTTCCCTATAAATTCTTCTTTTAAGTTTGTCTTTTTAATGTTTATAGGCATTATTCCTTTTTGAATTTGGTTCTCAATTATGTTGTCTATTATTTTTAATATATGATTATCATCAATTTTATTTCTTATGCATTCGTGTATTGGTATTATATTATTCATTAATTGATAATTAAAATTATCAGTATCAATAATTTGTTCTTCTTGATTTTCCTTAATTATACTGATTTGGCTTATGTCTTTGATATATATATTTAATATTTCTTCATAAAAATATTTATAGGGATTAGTCATAGCTTTATTGATATCTTCTATTTCTAGCGTAATTTGTTTTTGTAATTTAATTCTTTTTTGTTTGAATTTTGAAGGCTTGCTTTTTTGTAATGACTTTGCGATATTGAAAGCCTCTATGTCATAGTTTATTAAGTGATTATCTTTTTCTTGTTTGAAGTATTCAAAATTATAATTTTCAATTGGGTGTACTTCAATTTTTATTTCTATTCCCATGTTTTTGATGTGTTTGACTATCTTATTTATTATTTTAGGTTTATTGCTTTCTAAATTGATAGATTCATTTGTTGAGTAATAAAAGTATAATTTTTTTGATGCTGCAAAAATTATTTTAATTAAATTTGAAATGTTTTGTTCTTCTAGATTAACATAGTCATAATATTCATTTAATAAATTCATGTTATCAAGGTAAATATTTGAATTTAATTCATGAGTTCCTAAGAAGTGAATTTCAGATTTTTGTAGATATTCGATTTTATCGCAGCTTGCAACAAGTATACCCATATTTGGATTATTTAATTTATATGCTTTTTGTTCTATGCTCTCTTCAAGTATTATTTTAAAAAGCTCAAATTCAATTTTTCTTCCTTTCACTTTTTCCATATAATCTTTGTGAAGATTTTCATTGAAGTCTCTTGAAAAATTTTTAAGGTATTGTATTCTTGTTTTTATATATTCATCGATTTTATTCTCATCGTCAAGTTTAATGTATTTATCTATAAAGATATCTATTATTTCTGCCCATTCGTATATTGTATATTCTTGTTCTTTGAAGTACATTATGTCTTCATATAGGCTTCTTATTATGCTTATTAGCCTTATTATTGAATCTGAATCTTGAAAACTTATAAATCCTTGGTAATTTTCAAATTCATATGTTTCATTAAAGATTTCAGATTTTAAAAATCTATTAAAACCATCTTCCCATGAATTTAAAAAATTTTTATCATAAGATAAGCTTTCTTTATGATTATCATTCATTCCAAAATTAATATTTACTGATTCGCTAAATTTTATTAAGTATTCTAATTCACTTATTGAGATATTGAATTTATTCATTACTTTTGTATTGATTAAAAATTCAATTATTTCTTTTCTATTGAAATTACTAATTGTTCCTTTATTTGAGATAAAAAGTTGCATTAATTTTTTTAAAGCAGTGACGCTTTGACTTTTTGATAAATCTTTAGAATCTAAAATGTTAAATTCAATTTCATATTTATTTAAAAATTCCTCTATGTATATTAAATACATATCCATATCTTTTGCAAGGCAAGTTATTATAATATCATTTATTTTTAAATCATGATTTTGTGTTGAATGTAAAATATTGTTTACTAATATTTCTACCTCTCGTTTTTTTGTTTTTGCCTCTATGATTTTAAAACTATTATCCAAGTTCAATAAAGGGGTATCTTTTAAGATATTATTTTTAAAACTTGCTAAAAAATTTTGTTCTTCAAATGATTGCAAGTCAATTTCTTGTTCTATTTGTATACTTGATTTGTATCTTTGCAATTTTTTTGGTATTAATTCTTTTATTAGTGCAGATTTGAGTTGCTCTATATCTTCAAGTATTAATTCGTATACTTTAATATCAAAAATTTTTTGCAGGCAAAATAGAATTTTTCTGTCAATTTCTCTGGTTTCTCCAATAATTATTATTTTTTTTGTTTCAATGCTCTGTTGGGGCTTTGTTGCTTCTTTTTCTATCTTTTCTTGAAAATCAAAAATATTAATTTGATTTTTAAATAGTTTTTCAAATATTTCTTTTTGCATTAATTCATTTTGGATCTTATTTTTATCTTGAAATAAAATTTTGTTTTGTCTCCAATGTTCAATGAGATTTGAAAAATTAGAGTAATATTTATGAAATAAATTTATTATCTTTGATGCAAATATGTATCTATTTTTTGTTGATTTAAATTCATTTATGTCTTTTATTTGATTGTCTTTTAGTATTTGATATAAAATGAATTTTTCTGTCTCTGAATAAAGAAGTATTGTATTTTTTTCTAAAAAATTTTTTATGTTTTGATTTTCTATTGAAATCTTATATATAATTTTCATTATATTTTGTTTTATATTGAGGTTATATGAAACTTCATTTATATTTGCTATGTATTTTTTAATTTCTTCGCCTAAAATATTATTTCTTACAATAATAATGGTTTCTTTTTGGAAGATATCGTCCTTTTGAGTGAGTTCTTTAATTTTGTTATAAATTTTACTTACTTTATTTGTTTTATATATTTTATACATGAGTATTACGGTATTTTGTTTTTTTTAGCAAGCATATTCCTTAAGTTTTTTAATTTTTCTGTAATACTTACTTTATATATGTGTGGATTTATTATTCTCTTATAAGTTGTATCTATTTTTTCAAGATCGTTTTTAACTCTTTTTCGTATGTTTTCTAGATTTGATTCAAAGGTTTTACACGTTTGATTATGTTTGAAAGCTGTGTGAATTAAAAATTCAAAGTTGTCATATGTTTGTATTTCTTTGAATATATTTTCTTGTATAGGGTGAAAAATGGTGAATTTCTTTTTTAAGCTTAACATTTCTTTTATTTCTTCTTCTTCTTCTTTTAAAAAAATTAAATCAAAAATCATTTGTCCATTTAAATATATTCTGGCAATTCCCTTTTGAGAAGGTAGCGTTATTTTTTCTGTATTATTTGATATTTTCATTGTAGGAATAAATTGACCATCTTGTTGAATTGATATTAGTTTATATACTCCTGCGATATTGGGGTCCCCTTTTGCAGTAACTAGATTAGTACCTACTCCCCAAAAATCAATAGGGGCGTGAATTGAGTTTAGATATGTAATAATATCTTCATCAAGTTCGTTTGATATAATAATTTTTACTTCAAATAATCCATTCTCATCAAGTTTTTTTCTTACTTTTTTGCTTAAATATTCCAGATCGCCACTGTCGATTCTAACAGAGAAGTTTTTGCTTTCTTTATTACTTTTTAATGCTTTAAATACTTTTATTGCGTTTTTCAGTCCGCTTTTAAGCGTATCATAAGTATCAAGTAGCAAGCTTACATTGTTTGGATATGTTTTTGCATATTCCCAAAAAGCTTCTTCTTCACTTTTAAAACTCATCACCCAGCTATGAGCCATTGTTCCAGTTATAGGAATATTATATTTAAATCCTGCAAGCATATTGCTTGTAAAGTCAGCACCTCCTATGTAAGCAGCTTTACTTGCCGAGAGCGCACCATTAATGCCTTGAGCTCGTCTTAGTCCAAATTCAGCTAAATTTTTAGCTCCAGCTTCTTTAATTCTTGCTGTTTTAGTTGCGATTAAGCTTTCAAAATTTATTGTATTTAATACTAGTCCTTCTATAAGCAAAAGTTCAATTAAATTTCCTTCAACAATTAGTATAGGTTCATATGGAAAAACGATTCTTCCTTCTTTTATTGAGCTTATTTTTATTTTTAAGCTAAATGTCTTTAAATAGTCTAAAAATCTTTTGTCAAAAAATTTTAGACTTTCTAAATATTCAATTTCTTCTTCTTTAAATCGGAATTCTTTTAAAATGTTAAATAATGTGTGAATTCCTGCTAAAATTATATATCCGTTTTTAAATGGTGTTTTTCTAAAAAACATTTCGAATTTGGCTTTTGGATTAATGTTTTTTGTGAAGTAGGCATTCATCATTGAAAGTTCATAAAAGTCTGTAAATAGTGATAGATTTTGCATCGTTTATATTATACATCATACTGATATTTACTTTTAAATTTTATGATGTTTACCTTAGTCTTAACTTATCTTTATTGTCATTTAATTTAAGGGATTTATATTTGTTTAAAGGAGAATAAGTTGATTCATAGTTTTTGATATGACAATAATAGTATAATTACTTATTGGAGATATTTTATGAGTAAAAAGAATGTATCTAATTTTGATGTTGTAATATTTGGTATTACTGGTAATTTGTCTAAAAAAAAACTTATTCCTTCTCTTTTTAATTTATATAAAGATGGTCACATTAGTAATTTTAGAGTAATTGGGTTCTCACGAAGAAATTTTACTGATGATGAACTTAAAGCTTATATTAAAGATTCTTTGTGGCAAGAAGAGTCTACTGTTTTAGTTAATGATTTTTTAAAATTTTTTATTTATTTATCAGGAGACTTTAGAGAAAAGGATGCTTATGTAAAATTATCCTTTCTTTTAAAGAATAGAGAAACAATATATTATCTTTCAACATCTCCTCAGTTTTATGAAGTAATAATTGAAAATTTAAAGCCATATTCGTTTAATGATATTCCTTGTTTATCTAAGATTATTCTTGAAAAGCCTTTTGGTAATAGTCTTGATACAGCTAGATGTCTTAACTCTCTTCTTTACTCTGTTTTTCAAGAAGAACAAATTTATAGGATAGATCATTACTTAGGCAAAGAAACTGTTCAAAATATTTTTACATTTAGATTTGGAAATTCTATTTTTGAGAATATTTGGAATAATCGTTATGTGGATTTTGTGCAAATTACAGTAGCTGAGGAGATAGGTATTGATGGTAGAGCTGAATATTATGATTCTGCTGGTGCTCTAAAAGATATGGTTCAAAATCATATTCTTCAGCTTTTAAGTTTAGTTGCAATGGAACCTCCTATTGCATTTAATGCTGACTTTATTCATGATGAAAAGGTTAAAGTTTTAAAAAGTTTAAGAAAATTCACTAAAGAAAATATGGAAAGTCATATTGTTAAAGGACAATATGTGTGTTCTTTGGTAAGAGGGGTTTTAAAGAAAGGATATAGAGAAGAGGCTGAGTTTTTAGGTTCTTCAAATACTGAGACTTATTTGGCTATGAAATTATTTATTGATAATTGGCGTTGGTCTGGAGTGCCTTTTTATATTAGGACAGGAAAAGCACTTGTAAGGAAATTTTCAGAAATATATATTCAGTTTAAAAAACCTGATTTTACTATTTTTAATACTGGGTTAAGTAATATTTCAAATGCTTTAATTTTTAGAATTCAACCAAGAGATGGTATTGAAATTAAGTTTAATACTAAGCGTCCAGGGTATAATTATGATATTCAGGAAGCTAATATGGAATTTTCTTATCATTCTTCATTTAACAAATTTTTTGATGAAGCTTATGAGAGATTGCTTTTTGATGCTTTTTTGGGTGATAGAACTTTGTATACTCGTAATGATGAGATTGATGGTTCTTGGGAATTTGTTTCAGATATTCTTGACAAATGGGAATACGTTAAAAATTGGGATTATTTTTATGGATCGGAAGGACCAGTTGAAGCAAATATGGTTTTGGAAAAGGATCATTTTTGGCGTAAAATGTAAAGGACATTACTTAAGTATAACAAAGCTTATGGATACTTTATTTGTAGTATGTTTTAGATATTTAACATTAATTTAAGTCTTTCTTTGAAGAGTCATATGTCTTTTAAACAATAAAATTTTAGTATGGCTTTAATTCATATTTTTTATTTGTTATTAAATAATATATTCTTATGATATAATCATAAGAATATATTCGTATACTTTTATAAGTATAAAGATTATTTTTCTTTTTTTATATTTGAGGCTTTAAAGTGAAGAGTGTTGATATCAGTATAATTTCATGTTTTTATAGTTGTCGTTTTATTTTTAGATGGGTTGTTACAAGGATATCTTTTTTAGTAAAGGATTTTGTGAATTTTGTCAGTTTTATTTTAACTGATGTGCAAAGCTTTTTTAAAGTTGCAATTAAGAACTGCGTTAATCTAATTTTAATTGTTATATTACGTGGTACTATATTTTGTTACAATTTTTCTTTGATATCAGATATAGGTATTATATCAAACTGCACTCGAAAACGTAATATAACAGGTCTTTTTACTTTTCAATCCAATTTTATTTGTGATTTATCATTAGCTATATATGTTCTTTTTAGTTCTTATTTTCTTTTATATGAATATTTTAAATATTATATCATTTTAATTTATCTATTATTTTTATTGTGTTTTGTAATCTTATCTATAATTGTTTTAGTATAAATAAATTTACATAAGCTTTTGCTAAAGGTTAGGTTTATTTTAAGTATAATTTAGATTTTGAGAAATATTTATGATAAGGTTCTGTGATTTTGTCTAAATTATTTAGGAGGTTTGAAAATGAAGGATAATGATCGTGTAAAACCAAGTTTTTTAGGACTTATTCCTTTTTTTGTTTTTATTGTTTTTTATGTAGGAACAGGGATAATTTTAGAAATTCAAGGTGTTGAGATGGCTTTTTATCAAATGCCACCATTAATGGCTATGTTATTAGCTATTATTGTAGCATTTATTTTATTTAAAGATTCTTTTATAGATAAGTTAAATGAATTTATTCAAGGATGTGCACAAAATGACATTATATTTATATCTTTCATATTTTTAATTTCAGGTGCTTTTTCGACTGTTTGTAAAGAAATAGGTAGTGTAGAAACTGTAGCCAATATTGGACTTAAGTATATACCATCTAATTTATTAGTAGCAGGAATATTTCTAATATGTCTTTTTTTATCTACTGCAACTGGTAGTTTTCTTGGGACTGTTGTAGCTATTACTCCAATTGGATTTGAAATAGCATCTAAGAGTGGGATTCCATTGCCAATGGTTGCAGGAGCTGTACTTGGAGGTGGTGCTTTTGGTGATAGTATGTCTTTAATATCAGATACAACTATTATTGCAAGTCGTACTCAAGGAGTTAAGATTATAGATCTTTTCAAAAGTGGTGCTTTTTTGACATTTCCTGCATCTATTTTATCAGTTGTATCATTTGCTATTTTAGGTTCTTATATTGGTGATATTGGAGTTAATGTTGAACTGGGCGATATAAATTATTTGAAGGTAGTTCCATATCTATTTGTTATAATTTTTGCATTTTTAGGAATAGATGTATTTTTAGTTTTATTTTTTGGAATATTGATTGCTGGTTGTATTGGTATTTTTTGTGGTGATATAACTCTACTTTTAATGCTTCAGAAGATTAATGCAGGGCTTTTAGATTTAAGTGAAATGCTTCTTCTTGTTATTTTTACGGGAGGGATTTCTTATATGACTATTAAGCGTGGGGGTTTTGAATGGATTTTAATTAAGTTGAAGTATTTGGCTAAGTGTAGAAGAAGTGCCGAATTTACAATTACTTTTTTGATAGTTCTTGTGACTGGATTTCTTTCAAACAGTGGTCTTGCAATTTTAGTTAATGGTACTGTTACTAAGGGTATGTCTGAGGCTAATTCTGTATGTCCTAAACGTTGTGCAGCATTACTTTCAATTTCTTCTTGTGCTTTAATTGGTGCTTTGCCATATGGTATGCATATGATAAGTGTTATGAATATTTCAAAGGGAACTATATCTCCGATTGAGATCATGCCGTTTTTATTTTATCAAGTATTTCTAGGCATTATTATTATTTTATCTATAGCTTTTTTTGGATTAAAAAATCAATTTTTAAGTTCTAATGAGCAGTCTTATGAGGCTTAAAAAAGAAAGAGGCGCATTTTTTTATTTAAAATGCACCTCTTATAGGTTTTATTAAGATGATAAGTTTACATATATTCGCATTTGTTCTTCTTTTACTTTTTTAGGTACTGATTTAAATACCTCATGTTTTGAGAGATCTTTTGGAACAAATCTTTCTTGTAAGTATAGTTCAATTTCAGGATTGGTTTTTGCTTCTTCCTTTAATCGTCTAAATACATTTTTATTTGGTGAATTATATTTTGTTTCTTTAAAGTTTGCATAAGATGCTTCGTTGTCATATAGGAAGTTTATAAATTTATAAGCAAGTTCTTTATTAGGTGCATCTGATGGAATAACAATTACATCAATCCAAAGATTTGTATTCTTAGGTGTATAGAAGTCTAAATTTGGATTTTTCAACATTGCATCTATTGCTTCTCCACTCCATGTTAATTGGATTGATACTTCATCATTTAATATGAGTGATTTCGCAGGAATATCTGAGAAATAGCCTACTACTAAGGGAGCTTGTTTTTTTAATAATTCTTCTGCTTTTTGAATTATTGATATGTCGTGTTCATTAAAAGAATAACCAAGTTTCTTAAGTGCTACTCCAATATTCTCTTTTGGAGAATCTAACATTGAAATTTCTTTTTTATATTTTTCGTTAAATAGTATATCAAATTCGTTCATATCTTTTATATCAACTTTTGTTTTGTTATAAAGTATGCCCATTAATCCCCAAAATAGAGGCACAGAGTAAGTATTGCCAGGATCATATTCTAAATTTTGGAATTCTTCTAACAAATTATTTTTTACATTTGGTAATTTTGAATGGTCTAGAGCTTCAATTTTTTTGTTATTTGCTAATTCTTCTATTAAATATTCTGATGGGACTATAATATCATAATAACCTTTTGTATTATTGAATTTTGCCATCATTTCTTCGTTATTATTGAAACATTCATAGTTTATTTTTATGTTGTGTTCTTTTTCAAATTGAATTAGTAATTTTTCATCAATATATTCAGCCCAATTGAGGATATTAAGGGTACCTTGTGTATTTTTAGAAGAACAAGATAGCATTGTTAAAATAATTATTGATATGAAAATTTTTTTCAAAATTAAACTCCTTTTTATTAAATTTCTGTATCTAATGTTAATTTTTTGATACCTACACATTTATTAATAATAAATAATAGACCAAGTATTGCAAAAAATAGTATGGAAGAAATAACATTAATTGTGGGTTTTATTCCTTTCTTAGTTAATGAATTTATAAGTATTGATAAGTTATTGAATCCTTGACCTGTTGTAAAAAATGATATTAAAAAGTCATCGACTGATAGAGTGAATGCAATAAGGCCTCCTGTTGCTATACTGCTAATTATTTCTGGATATATTATATTCTTAAATATTTGACTTTCTGATGCTCCAAGATCTCGAGCTGCGTTAATAATATTTTCTGGAAGAGAATATAGTTTAGGTAAAATTATTATTATGATATAAGGTGTTGAGAAAATTATGTGTGATATTAGCATTGTAGAAAAGCCCAATTTTATTCTTATTAAAGAATAAAATGTCATTAAGCTAATGCCAGTTACAATATCAGGATTAATTATTGGTATTTTATTTATTGATAACAGCATGTTTTTCATTTTTTTATTTTTTGTTTGATAGATACTGTAAGCTCCAAGAATACCCATTACAATAGAAATTAATGATGATAGTATAGCTACTAGTAAGGTATTATATATAACTGTTCTTATTTGATTTGATAAAAAAACTTCTTTATACCATTTTAGACTAAATCCTTGAAAAAAAAATCCATTATCTCCATCATTAAATGAATAAACTACTAAAGTAAGTATTGGAGCATAGATAAATCCAAATATTATACTTAAAAAAGTATTTCTTAATATTTTTAACATATTAACATCCTGATTGTGAGGTATTGTTTCTCATTAACTTAAGTATTATTAGATTAAATGTTAATATTATTATCATGATGATAAAAGAAATAGAGGCTCCGGTATTCCAATCTTCTACGAATAAAAATTGTTTTTCAATTAAATTCCCAATTAAAATTTGCTTTGACCCTCCTAGTAGATCTGAGATAATAAATTCTGTGATTGAAGGAATGAATACCATTATTATGCCTGTTGCAAGATAAGATAGTGTTAATGGCAATTTTATATACAATAATATTTGCCATGTTTTTGCACCAAGGTCTCTAGCAGCTTCAATGTATTCATGCTTTACTTTTGATAGTCCTATGTATATTGGTAGGACCATAAATGGTAAAAAATTATATACCATGCCTATGATTACGGCTTTTTCATTATAGAGCAATTCCATAGGTTTAAATCCCATTGCTTCAACTAAATTGTTAAGAATACCATTTTTGCCTAATATTCTTATCCAAGCATAAGTTCTAAGTAAAGTATTAATCCACATAGGGAGTATTATCATTATTATAAGAATGTTCTGGATATTTTTTTTTGATATGGATATAAACCATGCTGTTGGATATCCAATTAGCATACAAAAAGTGGTTGTAATTAGTGCAAAGTTTAGGCTTCTTGAAAAAATTTTTAAGTAACTTGGTTCTAGTAATCTTATAAAATTTGCAAATGTGAATTCTTTTTGTTCATTAATAAATCCTAAAACTATTATTGTGATTACTGGAAAGATAATAAATATTGATAAGAATAAAATATATATAATTAAAATTATTCTATTCATTTTTATTATTCCTTACACATTACATGAATATCATCAGGTCCTAATAAAATATCAACTTCTTCCCCAACTTTTGTAAGTTTTGTGCTTTGAACTAACCAGTTATATTGTTGAATTTTTATTGACATTTCGTAGTGTACACCTTGGAATATTGCTGAAGTGATTATTCCAGTTAAATGTCCTTGGCCTTTTGGCAGTATTTTTACATCTTCTGGTCTAATCACCAAGTCAACGGGTTCTTTATGTTGAAATCCTTTATCAAGACATTTGAAATTTTTACCAAACATGCTCACAACGAATTCTTTTTCATATATTCCTTCGAAAATATTGCTTTCTCCGATAAAACTAGCTACAAATTTTGTTTTAGGTTCATTGTAGATTTCCTCAGGTGTTCCAATTTGAAGTATTATTCCTTCATGCATGACTACTACTCTGTCACTCATTGTGAGTGCTTCTTCTTGATCGTGAGTAACATAGATAAATGTTATTCCAAGCTTTCTTTGTATTTTTTTAAGCTCCCTTTGCATTTCTTGTCTCATCTTTAAATCAAGAGCCGAGAGTGGTTCATCTAATAGTAAAAGCTTAGGTTCCATAATGATTGCTCTTGCAATCGCTACTCTTTGTTTTTGTCCTCCTGAGAGTTCATTAATATTTCTGTAGGCGTATTTTTGCATATCAATTAGGGAAAGTACTTCTTTTACTTTTTCTTTAATTATTTTTTTATTTATTTTTTTCATTCTAAGCCCAAATGAGATGTTGTCAAAAACATTCATATGTGGAAATAGAGCGTAATTTTGAAATATAGTATTTATCTCTCTTTTATTAGGTTTAACTTTTGAAATTTCTTGTGATAAAAAATAGATTTTTCCTTCATTTTGGTTTAAAAAGCCTCCTAATATTTTTATTAATGTTGTTTTTCCACATCCTGATGGACCAAGTAAGGTTATAAATTCGTTTTTTTTAATTTTTAAATTAATCTTATCTAGGGTTTTATTGGCAATATCAGTATAATAATGACTTAAATCTTTGATCTCTAGGATATAGCTATCCAACTAATTGGACCCTCCCTTTTGTGTGCCGATTTGGGCTACATGAAAAAGATTATACTTTATATCAATGCTTATGTAAATAATTTTATTTGTTGTTATTTTAACATCTTATGTCAAGTATAATTTGTCCAAATTTTCCTTCTCTATATTCTTTGATTAGTATTTTTGATGCTCGTTCGATATCTATTTTATGTTTTTTATTTATTAAACCTCTTTTTATTCCAAATTCTTCCAAAATTTTAAGTGAATCTATTGATGTTATATTATATTTTTTTAATAATTTTTTTTTATTGTTTATATGCATTTCTTTAAGTAGATATAGTGCAAGTTCTGTGTGATCTAGTATTTCGTTTTTAATCATATCTAATATGGCAAGTTTTTTTGCAATCTCTTGATTTTCTAAATTATGCCATAAGATTCCTGGCATATCGAAGATATTAATTTCTTCATTTATTTTTACTATTTGTATGTTTTTTGTATGCCCTGGTTTATTTGCAACACTTGTACTTTTTTTGCCTACTAGTAGGTTGATAATTGATGATTTTCCAACATTTGGTACTCCAATTACTAATATTTTTATTTTTTCTTTATAGTTGTTTATTTTTTTTACATTAGCTATTTTTTTTATATTATCTATTATTTGTTTTCTTATTCCTTTTTTATATATGTTGGTAATTATTACATGGTTGCCAAGTGTTTCAAAGTATTCTTTCCATTTCAAGATTTCTCTCTCTTGTGTTAGATCTGATTTGTTTAAGAGTATTATTTTATTTTTTTTTGTGTTTTTAATTATTTTTTCAATTAGTGGATTTTTGCTGCTAATTGGAGCTCTAGCATCAAGTATTTCTAATACAACATTTGTTCTTTTAAGGTTTTCCTGGATTAAGTCTAGTGCTCTTTTCATATGACCAGGAAACCAGTTAATTTTTTTTGACATTGTTAAATTTATTATAGCGTAATTTATGCAAATATAAATTTATATATTCCAATTTATATCCAATTGTATCTTTTTTAAAAATGATATAGTTTATAATTTGACATTTTTAAAAAATTGAGTTATAGGAGGTTTTAATATTATTAAAGAAATTAAAAGAGGTCTAATTGTGTCTTGCCAGGCCCTTGAAGGAGAACCATTGCATAGCAGCTTTATTATGTCAAAGATGGCTTTAGCTGCCAAGATGGGAGGTGCAATTGGAATAAGAGCCAATGGTGTTTTAGATATTAGGCAAATAAAATTGGAAGTAGATTTACCTATAATAGGTATTATTAAAAGAGTTTATGATAGAGCTCCTGTTTTTATTACACCTACTATTAAGGAAATTGATGAGCTTTGCAAGGAAGGAGTTGATGTAATTGCTCTTGATGCTACGCTTAGGGAACGTCCTGATGGTCTCTTGTTAACTGAATTTTTTGATAAGATCAAAAAAAAGTATCCAAATCAGCGTTTGATGGCAGATATTTCTTCTTTAGAAGAAGCTATCAATGCAGATAAGCTTGGATTTGATTTTATTGGTACAACTCTACATGGGTATACAAAGAATACTGAAGGGTGTAATATTGCAGATAATGATTTTGACTTTTTAAAAAATTTAATTAAATGTAATTTTAAATCAAAATTAATCGTTGAGGGTAAGATTGATACTCCTCTTAAAGCCCAACGAAGCTTTGAACTGGGAATTGATTTGGTTGTTGTAGGTAGCGCTATTACACGACCTATGGAAATTACTAAGAGTTTTGTTGATAAAATAAATGAAGTTAAGGGAACTTAGGGATCGTTGATTATGTTTGATGAGTCTCTTTTTTATATAGGAGGGTTTTATGGGAAAATTTTTTGAGAATGCTCAAAAATTTGGACGTTCTTTTATGTTGCCTATTGCTATTCTTCCTGCAGCAGGATTGCTTTTAGGTATTGGAGGTGCTTTTTCTAATCCAGCTACTATTAACGCATATTCTTTTTTAGATGTATTTGCTCTTCAAGTAGTGTTTAGTGTAATGCGTACTGCAGGTTCTATTATTTTTGTTAATTTGCCTCCGATATTTGCAATTGGAGTTGCTGTTGGTCTTGCAAAATCAGATAAGGGAACAGCAGGACTTGCTGCTTTTATTGGATATCTGGTTTTAAATTCTACTATTGGTATTTTAATAGATATATTTTCAAAAACTGAAATTTTATCAAGTGGGGCTATTGGGTCAATACTTGGAATTAAAACTTTAGAAACGGGTGTTTTTGGTGGTATTATTATTGGTGTTTTAACTTACTATTTTCATAATAAGTTTAATAAAGTCGAATTTCCAAGAGTGCTTGGGTTTTTTTCAGGTTCTAGATTTATACCAATGATAGTATCTTTTGCAAGTATGATACTTGCTGTTTTTATGTTTATTCTTTGGCCCTTTGTTCAATCTGGAATTAGCAAGGTAGGCATGTTAGTAGATGCTACAGGATATGTTGGTACTTTGATTTACGGTATTTTTTTACGAATGATAGGACCTTTTGGATTGCATCATATATTTTATTTGCCGTTCTGGACAACTGGTCTTGGTGGTTCTGAAATTATTAATGGTAGGTTGGTTGAAGGAACTCAGAATATCTTTTTTGCTGAACTTGCATCTCTTGGTACTGATAAATTTTTTATTGGAACTAGTCGTTTCATGAGTGGAAGATTTATTACTATGATGTTTGGATTACCTGGAGCTGCTCTTGCTCTTTATCGTCTTGCAAAGCCTAGTCAACGATCAAAAGTTTTTGGCCTTTTATTCTCATCAGCTTTTACTTCATTTTTAACAGGAATTACAGAACCTCTTGAATTTTCTTTTTTATTTGTAGCACCATTTATTTATGTTCTTCACGCGATATTTGATGGTTTTGCATTTATGATTGCTCATATTTTACAAATCACAATAGGACAAACTTTCTCTGGAGGATTTATTGACTTTATTCTTTTTGGCATTTTACAAGGTAATGCAAGAACAAATTGGATTTTAGTTCCAGTAGTAGGATTTTTTTGGTTCTTCTTATATTACTTTAGTTTTACTTTTATAATATCTAAATTTAACTATAAAACTCCTGGTAGAGAGGATATGATAGAGGCTCAGGATGAATCTGTTTCTAAGGCTGATGAAAAGGGGAGTAGCAGTGTTGCTTCTCAAGTGATTATGGGTCTTGGGGGTTTTGATAATATTGTTGAACTTGATTGTTGTGCTACAAGACTTAGAATTACTGTTAAAGATTCTATAAAAGTGTCAAAAGATACTCTTGAGAGTACTGGTGCAAAGGGCGTTCTTATAAGCGGTAGTGGAATTCAAGTAATTTATGGTCCTGGTGTTAGTGTGCTTAAAAATGAAATTGAAGAAATAATGGATAATTAATGATAGTCTAAATTCTATTTTAAGCAAGTGTATGCTACTTTTTTCATATCACTTGCTTTTTATATTTTTAATAAAATCTACCGAATGTTTTATTATGTAAGACGTATTTTGTGCGCTTCTATAGCTATGATTTCCAACAGGAACATGAGAGTGGGTGCCTTCAACAAGAATCATGGGAATTTCTTTTTTATATCCTCCATATTCGTTTATGAATTTATTTATTTCCTTAGAATCTACTGTAGGATCGTTTGGGGAATAAATTATTGTCAATGGGGTTTGTATCTTGTCATAGCCATTAGCATTAATTAATTTAACAAGTCCCATCATTGCAATAATTGAGTCTACTTGTCGTGTTGAGGAATGAAATGTTTTAATTTTTTCATATTCTTTTTTTTTATTTTGTTGTATTGCAGGTTCATCATATCCACCTGTTACAAGGTATGCAATTTGACGACCCCAAGGATAATAAATAAGGTTTGTTCTTTTATCTTTAGGATAAATGTTAGGTGATATTAAAACAGAGGAGTGTATTTTGTCTTGATAATTTTTTAATGCCCAAATAGCACAAGTTCCACCATTTGAAGTTCCAATTAGTATTAATTTTTCTCCTATTGATTGTCCAATTTGAATAGCCTCATCGATGTCTCTTAACCAATCTTGAGTCTTGACGTTTTTAAATGCATCTTTATTTTTAATTCCATGTCCCTTAAGTCTTGTAAAGAATATATTTGCATTTAATGCTTTTGCTATGTTATTTGGAACAGGATAAATTTCATTTTTGGATGCCCCAAAGCCGTGAATATATACCACTGCGTATTCTGTTCTTTGTTTATCTTTATTCCATATAATTTCTTTTTTTGTGTTTTCTTCTAAACTAAACTTGGATTCTTCAGTTATTAAGTATTGATCAATTTCTTTAATTGTACTGGGAACGTTTATTTTTGAGAACTCATTTTTAAATTTTACTCTTGGACTTACTAATATTAGTAGAAGTAAGAATATAAAAATAAAAATAACATTTTTTATGTTCATAAATTATTTTCCTTTTGATTATTGTCATACTCGGTATTAAATTTTTCTTTTTTAGATTGTTGATAACAATTATTACATGATCCTGAGTAAATGATTTCAATAGATTTAGTTTTCCATTCTTCTCCTAGTTTATCTTTTAAAATATCTTTAATGTCATCAAGTTGGATAGGATAAACTTGATTGCATTTGTTGCATTTAAAGTGAGCTATTGTAGAAGTCAAGCTTAAGTAAAATCTTGTTTCTTTTTGGTCTGTTGTTTTTATATCTTTTAGAATGTTACGTTCTTTTAAGATATTCAATGTGTTGTACACTGTTGCTTTTGATAAACTAGGTATTTCTTTTATTAATTTGTTGTAAATCTCTTTTGCTGTAAAATATTCTCTTGGATTTGATGCAATGTGTAAAATTATTCTATTTCTTGAATGAGAGGCTTTCATGCCCAACTCAGTTGTTAATGATTTTAGTAAGATAGGGTCATTAGTAATTCCGACTTTTTCTAAAGTAGAATGTACCTCTATTGTGTTGTTGTTCATATATAATACCCTTTATTATTTAAGATTAAGTACTTTAATGTCCTTATAAAAATAATTTTATAACGGTTTATTAATATTTTGCTACTGATAGCTATTTATTTTCATTTTTTTTTATATTTGGGTAAAAAAGTAGTGTTTTTATTTTTGAATTTATTTTGATTTTATTATCAAAATTGTTATTAATTGGTAGTAATAGCAAGTTTAAACTCAAAGAATAATTTTTTAAATCTTCGGCTTGTATTGTATTGTAAGAACCCCCTATGTTTAAAATAAACCATCTCTTAAGGCCTCTTTTTTCAATTTTATAATTAATTGTGTATATAATATGCTTTTCAATATTTAAGAAGCTAATGTAAAAATTACTTTTTTGATCATTCCCTTTAGATATTAAAAATTCTGTTCCATTAATATATCCTTTTGTATCTTTTTTTATCTCAACAATTTTCTCATAAGTATCAAAATCATTATATCTTGCCGTAATTTTTAAGTTTTTTCCTTTTTCAATTTCAAAAATAGGCATTTCAAAACTTGAATATTCAATTAAAGAATTTAGGTTACCTGTTTTTACATTTTTGTTATTGTGATTTATAACAGAAGGCCATACGATTTTAAGCGATATGAAAAAGCTTGCAAGGCTTTCGTCTAGAAAGAAGTCAATTATTGATTTCTCTTTTGTATTAAAATTTAGATATTGCCTAATTCCTAAAATTTTATCATTTGAAAATGAAAATGAACTCTCAATAGTTGGTTCTATAATTATGCTTTTTTTTGATATAATTTTAATATAGGTTTTGCAAGAGTCTAAAAATTCAGCTTGTCTATCTTTATGTTTTATTTTATTTAGCTTTCCTGATTCAAATTTAACATAATATTTTTCATGGGATAATGTAAAATTGCCTTCCATGTTATATTCAAGATTTTTATTTGTAATAGTCTCTAAATTATTTGAGTGATGTTCAAAATTTTTATTCACTAAAAATTCTTTTAAAGAGTTTTCGTTTATTTGGTATTCTTTTAGTCTTTTGTTTTGAAATTGAAATATTAATGATTGTTCTTTTAATGAATTAAACTCTGGAATTTCTAAGAGTTCTATGTTTATTTTTTTTCCTTCTAGGTTTTGTATTTTAATGCTATAAAAATTTGTATCCATTTCTTTTAGATACAGTAAAAAATTCTTTAGTTCTTGGTTATTATAGACGTCTTTAATTTCGTGGAAGTAAATAAGTGTATCTACATTATATTTTTTTGTTTCAGGTTCTTGAATTTCTGATAAAAATTGGCAGTTTTTTTTATAAAATACCAAATATTTTTTATTATTTTTTGCAGTTCTTATTCCTTCTATATAGTTAAAATTAAGGTTTCTGTAGAGTTCTAGTACTTTTTTTCTTAGTTTTTCCATGTTATATATGTAGAATGTATGTGGATTATCTTTAAATAAATCTTTGTATCCGCTTTTAAATGGGTTTTTTAAAGCCCAATATAAATCCACATGTATTTCATCGTGTAACATATACTCATGAGGACTTCCGCTATACGTACTTGGTATGTAAATATCTTCATTGTTTTTAAGTCTTTTAAAAAACCATTGGTTTAATTCTGGATTTAATTTTAAAATTTCAAAAAAGTATGTTGGAAATATCCAATGTATTGTGTAATTTAAATTTTTATTTTCAATTAAATATTTAGCATTTGATAAAATGGAACATAGTTTATTTTCTGCAAAAGCAGTTATTGAAATGATAACAATGTAAGTTCTTGCATTTCTAAATTTTCTGAACATCATAAAAAATCTTTACATAAGTATATATTAGATTTAGTATACATGGTATTGATTTTTCAGTAAATTGTTTCAAAAAAGAGGTTTTCTTGATTTTTATATAATTTGTGCTTGATTAATGAATAAAAAAAAACTATATTTTTATAGTGATACGTGTTAAAAATAATATTTTATTTATTAACTTTAAAGTTTATATTGTATATTTTTATGTTTAAGGAGTAAAATTTATGGCTAAAGACATATATTTTAATGAAGATGCTAGAAAAAATCTACTCAGCGGCATTGAAAAATTATCAAATGCTGTAAAGGTAACTCTTGGTCCTAAAGGGAGAAATGTTTTAATTGATAAAAAATTTGGTTCTCCTACTGTTACAAAAGATGGAGTGAGTGTTGCTCGTGAAATTGAGCTTGATAATGCGTTTGAAAATATGGGAGCTCAGCTTTTAAAAGAAGTTGCGATTAAGACAAATGATCTAGCTGGTGATGGAACTACTACTGCTACTGTACTTGCTTATGCAATTGCAAGAGAGGGACTTAAAAATGTTTCTTCTGGTATTAATCCAATTGGAATAAAAAAGGGTATAGATCATGCTGTGGCTTTAGCTGCTGATAAAATTCGTAAATCTGCTAAAAAAATTACTACCAAGGAAGAAATTGCACAAGTAGCATCTATTTCTGCTAATAATGATACTTCAATAGGTGAAAAAATTGCTGAAGCAATGGATAGAGTTGGAAAAGATGGGGTTATTACTGTTGAAGAGTCAAAAACTTTTGATACTACAATTTCTTATGTTGAAGGAATGCAATTTGACAGGGGATATTTGTCTCCTTATTTTTCTACAAATAAAGAAAATATGAGTGTAAGCTTTGATGATGCTTATATATTAATATGTGAAAAGAAAATTAGTACAATTAAAGAACTTTTGCCAATTCTTGAAAAAGTTTTAAATACAAATAAACCTTTGTTAATTATTGCTGAAGATATTGAAGGAGAAGCTCTTGCAGCACTTGTTTTAAATAGTGTTCGTGGTGCTTTGAAGGTTTGTGCAATTAAATCTCCTGGGTTTGGTGATAGACGAAAGGCAATTCTTGAAGACATTGCTATACTTACTGGAGGAGCTCTTGTTAGTGAAGAATTGGGACTTACTCTTGAAAGCGTTGAACTTGAGCAGCTTGGACAGGCTAAATCAGTAAAAGTTGATAAAGATAATACTACAATTATTAATACTGGTAATAAAGATAAAATAAAAGAGCGTGCTGAGCTTATTAAAAAACAAATTGAAGAAACAAGTTCTGAATACGATAAAGAAAAGCTTCAAGAACGTCTTGCAAAACTTGTTGGTGGAGTTGCTGTTATTAATGTTGGTGCTGTTACTGAATTGGAACTTAAGGAGAAGAAGCATAGAGTTGAGGATGCTTTATCTGCGACTCGAGCTGCTGTTGAGGAGGGGGTTGTTCCTGGTGGAGGCTCAACTCTTATTGAAGTTGCTATGTATCTTGAAAACGTTGATACAAGTAAGCTTACTTATGAAGAAAAACAAGGTTTTGAAATTGTGAAAAGAAGTCTTGAAGAGCCAATGAGGCAAATAATATCTAATGCTGGATTTGAGAGTTCTATTTATATTCATCAAATTAAAACTGAAAAGAAGGGACTTGGTTTTGATGCAGCTAACTTTAAATGGGTGAATATGATAGAGAGTGGTATAATTGATCCTGCTAAAGTTACAAGAAGTGCTCTTCAGAATGCAGCTTCAATTGCAGGCTTATTATTGACAACAGAATGTGCTATTACTGAGGTTAAGGAAGAGAAAACTAGTGCTGGTGGTGGATATCCTATGGATCCTGGAATGGGAATGATGTAAATTGTTAGTTTTGCCTTTAGATTTCTACTTTAGTAGATAGATGTTTGTATTGTTATTAGGAGCTAAACTTTGAGTGAAGATGAGTTTGTATTTTGTATAGGGTATGATGGCTCTAAGGCAATAATAGATAAAGAGCTTTTACGTCAATATAAAGATAAAAATGTAGAGGAGCTTTTCAAGCTTGGATTTTATAGGAGTGCTTTTAGCAAAGCTCTTTTCAAAAATGATGATACTCTTATTAGATATTTAATTGAAGAGTATAATAAGATTAGTAAATCTAGTTATAGTAAAAAAGAGGAGCTTGAGCTCCTCTTTGGAGTAGTTTATCCGGATAATATTGCTAGTATAAAAGTTACTTATGTTTAAGAATTAGGAAATTTTATGTTTTTATTACAAGAGTTTAGTCATAACAGTAGTGTGTTTAGAAGTTTATTAGTTTTTATTCCTGTAATTGCTATATTTTGGTTTTTAGTAATATCTCCTCAGCGTAAAGAAGATAAAAAAAGGAAAGAGATGATCAAGAATCTTAAAAAGGGTGATAAGGTATTAACCGTAGGTGGAATTTTTGGAATTATTAAAAAGATCAGTGATGATGAGGTTGTACTTGCGATTAATTCAACTTCTGAAGCAAGGTTTATCAAAAGTTCAATTGAAAAGGTTTTTTTTGACGAAAGTAAAGATGCAAGTTAAGGTATTAAAAATTAATAATATAATATAGTGTAAATGTTATTTTTTAGGGTAATATTTATTTTAAATAAACTTAATATAATAAGGGTGTTGTTATTATATGAATAGAGTTTCTAAATTTATACTAATACTTTTTGTAACGTCATTTGCTTATTTTTTGATATTTCCTACTTTAAATTGGTATTTTTTTACTAATGATGAGGATAAAAGGATTAGCTCTTATTCTAAAGAGATGTTAAGAGATTATTCTAAGAATAAAGCTTTAAATTCTCTTGTCAGACTTAAGGAGTTATACCAAAAAGATCCCAATGCTCAAATTCCAGATGATTTGAAGTATTTGATTCCAATTGCAAAAAATAACTATAAAGTTTATGGAAAAAATTTTCCTAAAACTTATAATTTACAAGTTTTAAGAAATGGATTTTTAACAGATGCTGATATTGAAGAGCTTAGTCTAGAGATTTATAGGTATTATGACAACATAAAGAAAAATAAGAATAGAATAATCCAATTGGGACTTGATTTATCTGGTGGAATGAATATTACTATTTCTCTTAATTATTCAAGTCTTGAGAAAAAATTAGGGAGAACTTTGAGTTCTTTTGAGAAAGAAAGTGCTCTTGAGCGTACAATGAAAATACTTAAAGAAAGAGTAGATACCTTTGGTCTTACAGAACCTAAAATTACAAAAGAAGCAGGTGGAAATAAAATTTTTTTAGATATTCCAGGAGAAAAGGATGAAAAGCGAGTTGATTCTCTTTTGAGTACTAAGGGTAATTTGACTTTTTATGTGGTTGATAATGAGGCTACATCCATGCTTAATACTAAAATATTAGAAGCTGGACCACTTTATTCTATTTCTGATATTAAGGATAGTATGAAATTTAACGATAATGACAATAAGAAAGTATTTCCATTTTATGTTAAAGATTCTTATGGTATTGATGATGAAGCTACGGTGCGTTATTATGTTGTTGATTCTGATGTTGATAGTTCTTTTGACGGTGCACACATTAGTGATGCTGGGATTTCAAATAATCCTCAAACGGGTAGGGATATTGTTACATTTAGTCTAGATAATGAAGGAAGTGAAAAGTTTTTTGGATTTACACAAAGAAATGTTGGTAAAGCTTTGGCTGTTGTTATTGAAGGCAAAATTAAATCAGTAGCTAATATTAATAATGCTATTGCTGGAGGAAATGTTTCAATTCAGGGAGATTCTTTTGATAAAAGAGAAGCCAATGAGCTTGCACTTGTTTTCAAGACAGCAGCTTTTCCAGTTGAGATAAATATAGATGACCTAAGAGTTATTGGACCTACTATTGGAGAAAAAACAGTTAATCTTGGAATAAAAGCGTCTATTCTTGCTCTTATTTTAGTTTTTGTATTTATGATGATATATTACAAGACAAGTGGCTTTGTTGCAGGATTTTCATTGGTTATTTATAATTTAGTTTTAATATTGGCCATGCTTTCAGCTTTTAATTTTACTTTAACTCTTACAAGTATTGCAGGTCTTGTATTGACTATGGGTATGGCTGTTGATATTAATATAATTATCTATGAGAGGATTAAGGAAGAAATTAAAAATGGTAGAAAGTTTGAGAGAGCGTTTGAAGATGGTTTTCAAAAAGCTTTTTGGGCAATCATGGATTCAAATGTTACAACATTTATTGCTGTTCTTTTTTTAACTTTGCTTGGAACAGGACCTATTCAAGGTTTTGCATGGTCTTTATCTATAGGAATTGTAGCCTCACTTTTTAGTAGTTTAATATTTTCAAGGTTTATTTTAGAATCTATTATCTCTTTAAATAAAAATAAATGTGTAAGTATCTCTTGGAGTTCAAATTATGCAAAAAAAGGTATTTAATTTTTTTAAATATGGGAATAAAGTTATTATAGTTAGTTTTTGTGTTATTTTATTGGGCTTTGTTTATACTTTTATGCATCATGGTGAATATAAGTGGGGCATAGATTTTTCTTCGGGGGTTAGTATCAATTTTGTAATAGATAAAGCAGGTATTAAGGATTATGAAATAAAAAAACTATTCTTTTCGGTTTATAAAATATTTGATGTTAATGAAATTATTTCAAGTGATGCTTCTAAGAGCCATTTTTCCATTATAGTGAAGTCAGATGTTACTGATTATGCTCTTAAAAAAGAAATTCAAAGTATTTTAGTTGATAAATTAAAAGCAGAGTTTGGTGTTGTTGTTGAAATTCTTGATTCTTATTTTATTGATTCAAGTTTTTCATCTCTTTTACGAACAAAATCAATTTTATTAGTATTTTTAACATTTATGCTTATTTTGGTTTATGTTTCATTGAGATTTAAGTTAATTTATGCTATATCAGCAATATTTGCAACAATACATGACATACTTTTTGTAATTGCTTTTTTGGGGGTATTTAGAATAGAGATAAATAGTTCAATAATTGTTTCTATACTTACTATTATTGGTTATTCTTTAAATGATACAATAATTATTTTTGATAGAGTTAGAGAAAATTCTAAAAATATTCCAGATACTTCGTTTTTCAATGTTTTAAGTATGAGTATTGGGCAAACTTTATCAAGGACTATCTTAACATCTATTACTACATTTGTTGCTGTGTTTTCTATTTATGTGTTTACTGAGGGTCCTATTAAGGATTTTGCTTTAATATTTATGGTAGGTGTTGTTGTTGGTACTTATTCTTCAATTTTTATAGCTTCTACTGTTCTTTTAAATTTTTATAAAAAGATTAAATAGGTATTTTGTTATAATATTATGATATGAAGTTTTTTGATTTTGGCTCATTAGGATTTTATAGGTTTTTTGATTTTCAGAAACACTTAAATTTTAGTATTTTTCGATATGGTTTGATAAATTATTATTCTTATAAAGAACAAACAACTCTTATTAATGATGCCAATTTACTTAAAGGTAAAATTGTATTTTTAGATAAAGCCCATAAAGATATTGCTAAGATTTCTGATGATACTTATTCAAAGACAAATGAGAGTTTAAATATTAATAAAAAGATATTTCGTGATGTTTTAATTAATATTCAAGGTTTGATAAAAAAGTATTATCCAGAGTCAGAATTTTTAGATTTAGAATGTGATATCCTTTTAAATGATGGAGATACTTTTAATAAATTTTTAGATAAGCTTAGATATTTAAATTTTAGAGTAGATCTTAAGAAAAAAATTGAAGAATTTGACAAAAGAAGCAAAACCCCATACTCTTGTATAAAAATTGCTACTTTTTTTATTAAAGAAGAGTTTTTAGAAAGACTTACAAATTCTATTGATTTTTTTGCTAATGAAGCCAATAATAATAGCCTCGATTTGATCAATAAAGAGATAGGTGATTATTATGAAAGAGTGGAGCAGGTTAAGGTAAGCGAAAATATTAAAGATACACATAAAAAGTTTGTTATAGAGTATGTACAAGAAAAAGTATCAAGGATTATGAGCGAACATAGTCTTGATGTATCTAAGCTGTTAATTAAAATTTCTTTATTAGATATTACTATTCAGTGTTTTGAAAGTTATTATTTGAATTTGTTAGAGCTTCTTAATATTCTTTTCTCAATAAATAATATTATTGAGATTGGCTTGGATGAATTACCTGATGCTATTTTTAATGATTGGAATGAACTTGTTTATTTACATCGGAGAGATTTTCAGAAACTTGTTTTAATATCAGATTATGTTTTTCAAAAAAGAATAATATCTGCTATAAATTCTGGAAGTTGGAAATTTACTTTTTTTAGCCTTTCGCCTCGTCAAGGTGATATTATTCAATTTTCAATTGATATTAACAAAAATTTTAATAATATCGAGGATGGAATTAAAGAGTATGAACTTAAAATAAATAAGCTTAATGAGCTTAAGCTTGATTGGGAACAAAATTTAAAAATTTTTGATCATTTGTTTGTTTAAAATCTTTAATTATAGATTTCTTTTAATCTTTCATAAATTTTTTTTACTTCATCATTTATTATTTTGGGCACATCTACTATTAGCTTAACTTTAAGGTCTCCCTTAATAGTATTTCCAAGTGCAGGCATGCCAAGACCTTTTAATATGAGTGTTTCTCCATTTTTTGTATCTTTTGGAATCTTAATTTTTATTTTTTTTCCTTCAATTGTTTCAAAAATTTTTTCACTACCCAAAGCTATTTCCCATGGGTATACTTTAATTTTTGTTTCTAGATTTCGTTCTTTCAAAGTAAAATTTTTATAACTTGATATTTCAAATTTTATAATTAAGTTACTTCTTTTTCCAGATATTGGATTTATGTTACCCTTTGCGTTGAATTTTAATTGAGTAGTTGCAATTGTCCCTTTTGGAATATTGATTGCTATCTTTTCATTATTTATTACTATAGACTTTTTTCCTCCCATGTACGCATCATATAATGATATTTTAATTGTTATCTCTTTATCTTTAAGTATTCCTTTTGTAGAATTTTCAAAAATATTTGTGAATAGGTCAAAATTTTCAAAATGATGAAAACCAGTGGTTTTAAATCCTTTACTAAAGGATTCTGTATTGAAATTATTGTTAAAATTTGAGCTTCCAAAATTATCATAATTGTTTTTTTTCTGAGGAGATGATAAAACTTCGTATGCTTCATTTATTTCTTTAAATTTTTCTTCAGCAAATTTGTTTCCTTTATTTTTATCAGGGTGGTATTTTATGGCTAGTTTTTTATAGGCTTTTTTGATTTCTTCCATCGTAGCATTTTTTTGTATGCCAAGTATTTTGTAATAATCTTTAGACATTCAAAACCCCTTGATTTTATTTGTTTCTGTTTTTATACTGTAGTTATTTATATTATTTATGTGTAATAATAATATTATATATATTATAATGAAATTTAAATTTTTTAAAGACCGTTTGTACAGTAGTGATTTTTTTAAGTTTAACCGATTTATCTGTTTATATTGATCTTAGCAAATGTCTAAGTTATGATTTTTTTGATAAAATATTGCGTGAATTTTGTTTTTACTTAGAAATTTTAGGTTTTCCAAAAATAAAGACTCTTTATATTAAATATGAAGCTTTGGATTGTTGCAATAATTCTCGTTTAAAAAGTTTTTTAGCCTCTTTATCTGCAAGGTTTGATTTCATTAAATTGGATGAATTTACTTTTGAATTGCATCCTGAAGAAGTAACTCTTTCTCTTTTGTCAGTATTAAGTGATTTTTCTGTTAGTAGAGTTAGTATTGATATAAATAGTTTTTCTTCGAAATTCTTAGGAATCATGGATAATTTTAATGCACCTATAAAGAATTTAAATTCTGTAGTTGATAATATTCATAAATTTTATTTTGATTTGAACATTGATTTAAATATTTGTATTCCTTATCAAGAAAAAGTACATCTGAAAAATGATTTAGAGAAATTGCTGTCATTTTCTCCCAAGCATGTATGTCTTTCAGAATTTTTAGTCGATGAAAGAAATTATATTGGGCATTCTCAAGATGTGTGTTTTGTTAATGATGAAGCTAAGTCTGAAGATTTGTGGTTTTATGCCCTTAATTTTTTAGAATCTAATGGCTATGTAAATTATGAGATTTCAAATTTTGCCTTAAAAGGCCATGAAAGTAAACATAATTTTAGATATTGGGGGCTTAAACCTTATTTGGGCCTTGGGATAGGTTCTGTTAGTTTACTTATTTGTACTCAAGATGGCAGCCCTAAGGCTGTAATAAGGAATGATAATAATTTTTTAGGCAGTAAAGAATCTTCAGCAACTTTTGAGATTTTAAGTGATTTAGATTTTTTTATTTGTCATTTCATTACCAATCTTGGGACTAAAAATGGTCTTAATATTTCTGTTTTAAAGCATAGGTTTGTATATGATCAAGAGGATTTTTTTAAGTTTATTGATTATCTTTTAAGATTAAATCGATCAGTTGTTTTTTTTAACGATATTCTTTATTTAGATGGACATGAAAGGTTTAAGTTGGATTTATATCTTCGATTGATCTCAGAATATTTAGTTAATAATTGTTTTAAAGTGAAATTTAAGTCTCTTTAACTTCTCCATTTTGATAATATACAATTTTTGTGTTTTGATGATTGAAAATTCCAATTTCAAGTATTCCTGGAATTAGTTTAAAGTATTTCTCAGCACCTTTAGGATTTGCAAGGTTCATTTCTATATCTAAAATATAATTATTATTGTCAGTTATTATTGGACCTGCTTTAGATTTACAAGTTCTTAAAGCATAGTTAAAGTTCATTTTTTCTAAATTAGCTGTAATAAAGGCAAGAGCATCTGGAACAATTTCAATCGGTACAGATATTTTTTTTCCTAAGGTTTGTATAATTTTTGTTTCATCTGCAATAATTAATAATTCATCAGAATTATATGCTACTATTTTTTCCATTAAATGAGCTGCTCCACCACCCTTGATTAGAGTTTTTTTGTCTAATAAAATTTTATCAGCCCCATCAATTGTAATATCGATATTTTTGTTAAATTTTGTGAATTTGGACTCATATATAATATTTTCTTTTGCAAGTAAATATTTTGTATCACTGCTTGTTGGATAAAGTTTTAGATTTGTTAAATCTCCCGATTTTATTTTCTCACTTAAATATTTAATGGCGTAGTAAACGGTTGTTCCTGTTCCAATACCAATGTGCATATTGTTTTTTACATAGTGATCAATTGCATATTGCGAAACTAATTTTTTTTGTTCTTCCATTATTAAATTGTCCTTAATAGCATTAGCTTTAGTAATAAGCTTTTACAATACATTATATCATTCAGGATAGTATAATCAACTGTTTTATTTTTTTAATAAAATTACTGATTAATTTTTTATATTTGTGGCTACTATTAGATATCTTTTTAAGTATTAACATTAGTCAGATTTTGTGATAATTTATAGTGAATAAGGTGTTATTAAAGTAATAAAAACATTTCTTAGGAGATTTTATGTACAAATTAGTTTTAGTGCGGCATGGTGAGAGTGAATGGAATAAAGAAAATCTTTTTACAGGATGGACTGATGTTAAGCTTTCTGAAAAGGGTATTGCTGAAGCTTTAGAGGGGGGTAGAGTTCTTAAGCAAGAAGGCTATTTTTTTGATATTGCTTTTAGCTCATTGTTGGTAAGGGCCAATGATACTTTAAATATTATTTTAAGTGAATTGGGTCAGTCTTATATTAATGTAGAAAAGTCTTGGCGACTCAATGAAAGACATTATGGGGCTTTACAAGGATTAAATAAATCTGAAACTGCTGAGAAGTATGGAGAGGATAAGGTTTTAATATGGAGGCGTAGTTATGATGTTCCTCCTATGCCTTTAGAAGAGTCTGATAATCGTCACCCAATTCATGATATAAGATATAAAGGGATTCCTAAAAGGGAGCTTCCTTCAACAGAATGTTTAAAGGATACTGTTGCAAGAGTGATACCATATTGGACAGATAGAATTGCTAAAGTTATTATTGAGGGGAAAAAAGTTATTATTGCTGCTCATGGTAATTCTTTAAGAGCTCTTGTTAAATATCTTGATAATATGAGTGATGATGACATTTTAAAGCTCAATATTCCAACTGGTATTCCTTTGGTTTATGAACTTGATAAAGAGTTAAGCCCTATTAAACACTATTATTTGGGTGATGAGGATAAAATTAAGGCAGCTATGGAATCTGTTGCCAATCAAGGTAAAAAAAAATAAAGAGTTTGATAATGAATAAAAAGAGATCATATGTAGAATATTAATGATCTCTTTTTAGTTTTGATTTTAGTTAGTTTGATACTAGATCTAAATATAGTGTTTTACAATGTTTTCAAATTTATTAATGCCAATTGTTTTAATAAATCCTGCTAATTTTGGTCCCTTTTCCTTGTTAATTAATATAATATATAGTTGTTTAAAGAATAATGGGGTTTCGATTTTGTTTTCTTTTGCAATAATATAAATATTATCCTGAATTTCTTTTTCAGTTATGCTATCAAAATCTTGTTTTAGAAAATCTAGTAATTGTATGATTGCTTGTTTATTGCTATCATTTAAAGGCTGGATATTATCGAATGTGGATCTTAATGAAAATTTAAAATTTTCAGGCGCGAATTTTTGAATCCAGTTAATTGCGCACTCAATTTTATTAATCAGTTTTTCTTTTTGATTTTCTTTAACATCATTTAAAAATTTTAAAATTTTGTCTTTATCACCTTCAAATATTTGACAAATTACGCTTAAATGTCTAAAACCAATTTGATAAGGAATTTCTTTATCTGGTGCTTTGGGTTGAGATAGTTCATAAATTCTTTTAAAAGCTTCTTTTTTGTCTTTTTTAACATCTTCAACTTCATAATATACCCTTTCAAATTTATCGTAGTCCTCATAGATTTTTATTACATCAAGATCAAATGATATTGAAAATTCTGTGTTGGGTTTTGTAGATGCAAATAAGAATCTTGTAACTTCAGGAGTATATATTTCAAGTACATCTTTTAGTGATATCACGTTGCCTGATGAGGAAGATATTTTGCCACCACACCCTTTAATTGATATGAAATCATATTGAAATGTTATAGGAGGAGTGCCTCCAAAAATTTTTACAATCTTTTTTGAAGTATCAAAGCTTCCTCCACTACTGTGATGATCTTTACCAGCAGGTTCAAAGTCAACGTTTTCATATTTCCATCTCATTGGCCAGTCAATTCTCCACAGAAGTTTTACAGCTCCTGTTTTTCTTAAATCGATTGATTCTTTATTTCCGCATTCGCAATAGTATTCAATGGAATAGTAATGATTATAATTTTTTATTATTGTAGTATCTTTATTGCAATTAGTGCAAAAAACACTAATTGGATACCAGTCATCTGTTAATTTTGTTGTCCTATATTCATTTAGGACTTTGGCTATTTCATCTTTATGATCCAATGCAAACTTAATTTGATTTGAATAATCACTTGACATGTATTTTAGGCTTTGATTTATAAATTCTGGTTCAATTCCTACATTAGGTAGATATTTTTCAAATTCTATTTCATTGGCTTTTGCATAGCTTGACTTGTTAGTTTTAGTGTCAGGTACTCTTGTAATGGCTTGTCTTAAATAGGAATTTAGTAATTTTTGATCTGGCATATTGCTAGGTACTTTTCTAAATACATCATAATTATCCCACGAGTAGATAAATCTTACATTTTTGCCTGCATCTTTTAATGCTCTTGCTACAAGATCAACAGAAATAACTTCTCTAAAGTTTCCAATATGAACGGTTCCTGATGGAGTAATGCCTGATGCAACCGTATATTGTTTCTTTTCACCTTTTTCTTCTATAATTTTTTTTGCATAAAAATCTGCCCAATGTGATGTTTTCATAAAATTACCCTTATTTAAAACTTGATTTTATCATTCTATTTTTTTTGTTGCAAGATTTTAAAGGGATGCTTTATGATATAAATTGTTAATTTATTAGGTTTTTAATTATTTTATTGTTCTTGTTCCAATTTTTCCTTAATTTTACTTGTAAGAACAGGTCGCATTTCTTTTCAAATATTTCTGATATTATTTTTCTTGATTCTTCTCCAATTGCTTTTATTCCTTTTCCTCCCTTGCCAACTATTATGCCCTTTTGACTCTCTCCAGCTACAATAATATTTGTTTTAATTAGAAGTTTATTTTTTCTTTCTTCTAAAATTTCAATTTCTGTATATAAAGAATATGGTAGCTCTTCTTTGAGTTTTCTAATAGTAACACCTCTAATTATTTCGCTAATTCTTAGTTTTATTTCTTGATCCGTATAATATTCTTCAGGATAGTAAAGGGGTCCTTCTTTGAGATTTGCATAAATCTTATCTTTGATTGTTTCAATATTAATTTTTTTTTTAGCAGATATTTTGATAATATTTTCTTTTTTTATTCCTTTTGCATCTAAAAATAGAATTATTTCTTTTTCTTTTGTTTTTGGAATGTCAATTTTGTTGATTATTACTAGGAAAAAAATTTTTGATTTGCTAATAATTGTTAGTATTTCATTTTCTTCAATACCAGGTTCATCTTGAATATCAATTACATAAAGAATGAGTTCTGTCTCTTCAATTGCAGAATATATATTATTCATTAATTCTTTATTAAATTTCTTTTTGCTTAGATGAAAGCCTGGTGTATCTATGAAAATGATTTGACCCCTATTATCTGTAAATATTCCTTTTATTTTGTTTCTAGTAGTTTGTGGTGTAGATGAAATAATTGATATTTGGTGCCCACATATTGAATTTAAAAGTGTAGATTTCCCTGTTGATGGTCTACCTATTATTGATATAAATCCTGATTTCATTTTAGCCTTCTTATTTAAATATATAATATATTATATATAACAATTGATGTATACTATTTTTAAGAGTTTTATTTAAAGGATTATAGTTTGAAAAAAATTAATTTTGAAGTTTTTTGTGAACAATGCGGTGAAAGGGTTCAACTTAGTAAGTCTATATGTCCTAATTGTAAAGCCAAGCTTGGTGATCTTGAGTGTCCAAATTGTAAATATGTAGGTGTTGTTTCTGGGTTTGAAAATGGTTGTCCAAAATGTAGTTATAGTCCTTTTGAAGAACTTAAGGAAAGTCCTTTTAAAAGAAAACATAAAATGAAAATGAGTGGATTTTGGAATGATAATATCTTTTTAAAGACAAGATTTAATTTTGGATTTAATGTGAATGTGATGCTTTATTTATTTGCGAGTTTTTTGATAGTATTGTTTATGACATATATTCTTTTTTTCTAGGGATGATTTCACGTGGGAATTACAGTTTTTCATTTATTTGCTATTTTTCTATCTTTTAAATTTGGTGATGATTTTAAATCTGTTGAAAAAAATATTCAAAAAAACCCTATTTTTTATTATGATGTTAAAGAAGTTGAATTTTCTTTTACTGAAACACAAATGTTAAAGTTTAATGGTAAAAGCCCTTTAAAATATTCTTATTTTAATTTTGATAAAAATAAGCTTTATTCGTATACTTTTGTTTTTGATAAAAGATTAATATCTCAATATTCTATATTTCTTGCTATTAAAGAAAAATTTGGTGATGCTACTGTTGTAACTCCTTTTAATTATCTTTGGTATATTGATAATGTTATTATTGCTTTAAATAATAATATCTTAAGAATGACATTGAAATCTTATATTGATAAGGTTGATAAGACAAATTGAAATTGAATGCTCTTTTTTTTGCGTTAATTTTTTATGTCTCCTGTCATAATCATAATTATGATAAAGAAATTATTATAAATAATGATACTAAGTTTTTTGTTAAACTGGCAGTTGATGATTTTACTAGAGCTAAGGGATATATGGGTATAAAGAGCATAAGTGAGAATAATGGTATGCTTTTTATTTTTAAGAAGGAAAAAAATTTATCTTTTTGGATGAAAGATACTCCTATTCCACTTGAAATTGCTTATATTGATTCTGCTGGTGTTATTAAGGAAATTTATAGTTTGGTGCCTTTTTCAGAAAAACCTGTGAATTCTAAATATAAGGTTAAATATGCACTTGAAGTTTTAGAAGGTTCTTTTTCTAGATTTAAAATTAAAGTAGGTAGCAAAGTAAAGTTTAATTTTGATATTAATTCTTTAAGTGTGGAATAGTTATTTGGCTTTTATTTTTTGAAGCTCTTCTTCTACGTGATCTTGCATTGTATCTTTTTCATTTTGCAAGGTATCGTTATCAGATTCATTAGATACATTTTTAATGTTTGTTTCTGCATCATTACCCTTTATGACTTTTTTAAAGATAGAAACTGTTGTTACAACTTCCTCAATAGCATCAAGTATAAAAGATTCTTTTGCGTTCTCTTCAGCTTTAACAATATATATTAAGGAATTATTACCCCTTTCAGTATCATGGATAATCTCCCATGAACCTAGTACTCTATTATTGTAGCTATCACTCATTAGAGATTCTGATATTTCTTGAATTTTATCTGAATTAATATCGAATGTTTCAACTATGCCAAATATTTCTCTTGTTTTTGATTTTTGATACGAATTTAGCTTGGATCTAATGATTATCTCTATTTTTGTATTATTGCTGATTTTTGATACAATAAAGTCATTTTCTTTGTCTATTTTATATTCAATTTTGTTATTATCAAGTATTTTTTTTATTCTCTTATCATAAATTATATTTTTGTCTTTACAACTTATAAAGTTTATAAGTATTAAAACGGAAATAACTATGCTATATTTTAGTTTATATATGTTTAAGATACTTATTTTTAGCATTTTAGTACTTATCATGTAATTATTATAGTTTAATTATAAGGATTTTTAAAGTAAGTTTATGTATTTTAAGAGCAATGATTATTCTTATACAGTGATTCAGTCTAAAAATAATTATGTGCAGAAGTCAACATTTGGGATTTCTTTTGTAATTTTAAATAGAGGTACAAAAATTTTTAGAGAAGATTTATTTGAGTCTCTCTCTAATTTTGATTTTATAAGAGAGATTATTTCTATTGAAAAACAAAGTAATAGGAATTCTGTTCAAACCATTTCAGAAAACTATGATAAATTAAAGTTTATTTTACTTTCTGATAATTTAAATTCTGGTGAAAAAGTAAATTTGGCCATGAAAGAATCCATTTGTAGTTTTGTTTTTGTTTTGCAAAGTGATATGTATTTGTTAAATCCTTTTTGGATTCCTAATATATTTGACGAAGTAGTTAAAAAAAATGTGCTTCTTGTTGGAGGAGAATTTTTTGATAAGGAAGAGGAAGTTATTCCTTCAGTTTTTCTTCCTACTATTGATAAACAGCAAAAATTAAAGGTAATTTTAATAAATTCTGAGAGGGATTATGAGAAAACTTTAGTTACCATGGATTATTGTGGGCTTTATTCTAAAGAGAGGTTTATTCAGTTGGGAGGTTTTGATAGAAGAATTAAAAATGAGTATTTTCAAAGACTAGATTTTGGACTGAGGGCTATTTATTTTGGAGAGAGTGTTCATATTTATAGAAAATTGAGAATACAATATACGGCTTTAAATGTTCCAGAAAATTTGACAAAAGATAGAAGCTTTTTAATCTTTTTGCTTAAAAATTATGTTCCTATTTTTGTAGGAAATGGAATAAAATTTTCGTTCTTTAGATTTTTGAAATTATGTTTAAAATATAGGGTTAATCCTTTTCAGTTTATCAAAGAATTTCAAGAAATTAAACGTGAAACTGTTAAGAATAGCTTGAGATTTAAAGGTGATTTAAAAAGTGCAATTGAGCTTTGGGAAAATAATATTATTGATTAATTTAATATTTTCTTGCTACTTATCTTTAGAAGCCCAAGAAGTTAATTATATTAATATTCTCGATTCATTTAATAATAAATTTTTTAAGTTTAATTTTGACATTAAAAATGACATTCTGACAATTGAACATGAAAAAGGATATCTTAAGATTAAGGTGGGATTTGAATATGGTCTTTCATCCATTGGTTATTATCTTTATATAGATCCTATTCTTTTAAAGAACGGAGAAATCTTAATAACTAAGAAAGCATTGATGCAGATTGAAAATCATTTTAATTCTTTGCAAAGTTATAATAAACCAAGGATAACATCAATAGTAATTGACCCTGGTCATGGTGGTTATGATAGAGGAGCTATGGTGACTCATAGGATAAATGAGTATGATATTACTTTTTTTGAGAAAGATTTTTCTTTAACTTATTCTATGCATCTATATAAACTTTTAAGTAATTATTTTTTAGACAGGAATATTGTATTAACTCGTGTAGATGATGTTTTTGTGTCCTTGCAAGATAGGTCTGAGCTTGCAAATGCTATTAAACCGGATTTTCCTAATAATGTAATATTTTTGTCAATACATGTGAATAATGCTCCAAATCCTAAAGCTAGAGGGATTGAATTTTGGTATTTGCCCCAAGATTCAAGAAGAGAAGTTATAAAAAATTTTAAAGGATATGATATTAGAGGTAATAGATACTTAAGGGAACTTAATGATATACTAGATGTTAAGTATAAATACGAATCCAAAAAATTAGCTGAGATTTTATATGAAACTTTTGTTGATGTTGTATGTGAAACTAAAATTAGATCAATCAGGGAAGAACAGTGGTTTGTCATAAAAAATAGTAGTATGCCAGCAGTATTAATTGAAATTGGATTTTTATCTAATATTGATGATGCAATGTTGATTTTAGATTATAGTTATATGAGTAAGATGAATATGTTAGTACTTGAATCTTTGATTAAGTTTATTGAATTTTATGAGAAGTAATGTGTTGAACATATATTTAAAAAATAGTTACTCTTATTATAATTTTATTAGTCGTACTGTAACCAAATATATGCTTGGAATTCTAGTTGCGATTTTATTTTCAAGTTTTTTATTTTCTTCATGTATGATTATTTTTAATTATGAAAATATTTTCTTTAGAAAAGTATTTTATTTTCATTTAGAACATAAATTGATTGCTGATTTGAGATTTTTAAAAGAGAAAAAAACTATTAAAGAAAATTTGGATCTTGTAGTTAGAGACTTTTTGTTGGGGAATATTAATGGTTTTGCTTTGCAATTTGGTACAAGAGATGTGAAACTTTTATACTCTTTTATTAATAATGATGTATATTGTATAAATCTTTCAAAGGAGTTTTATTATTCTTTTGAAAATGGTGGTTATAATGACTCTGATAAGTTAAGAGTAAATTTGTTTGTTAAATCTTTAGAAGAAACAATTAATTTTAACTATCCTGGATATGTTGGAAAGATTTTGATTTTTATTGAAGGATATATTTTAAATGTTTAAGTGTACCTATTTAGTATGTTTAGATATGTTGTAAGAATATATTTATAAAATTAAGAATCAAGTTCTTATCTTAAGTTATTTTTATGGGAGAAGTTGGTTTATGATTAAAGCAAAAAAACTTATTTTTATTTTATTTTTTTTTCTGTTGTTTAGTTCTATTTTTGCACAAAATATTCCTATAAGTGCATCATCAGGTAATAATTCTCAAAAAAGTGAGCCTGGAGAATTAGTTTTTGACTTTGCAGAACTTGCAAAAGATCCAAACCCAACTAAGCTTGATCTTACCGATTATGTTGATCGTGTATATTCTGGAAATGCGGGTATTCTTAAGTCAGAAGATATGGTATTAGATTTACGGCTAAGTAATTGGGTTGTTCTTTTAACTCCTTCAGCTAGAATGCAGGCTTATGTGAAAAATTCTATTGTAGCCCCAGCTATTGTTAAGAATGAATCTGTTAGATATCCAGGTGATACAATTTTAGGAATTAGAGTGTTTTTTCCAAGAAATTCTCAATCATCTGCAATGATTTTACCTCCATTTAAGATTCCTTTTTATTCTGGTGAGGATGGCAATCAGTTTATAGGTAAGGGATTAATTGACAATGTTAAGACTGTTAAAGAGATAAAGGTGACTGTTTACAGTTTGGGTTATGAGGTTTATCTTGATGCTTTATTTGAAGATATGAGTGGTGTGGAGTATGTTTATCCTTTAGGCACTTTAAAATTTAAGGGTTGGTCGGATTTAGTATGGTCAAATCCGAATTATCTTCCAGGCATGCATTATAGAATTCTACAAGAAAATATTCCTAATTATCCTCTTCCTTCAAGTAGGATGAGATTTAAAGCATTTAGAGTCTTGAAATCTCATAGTTCAAGGGAGCAAAATTGTATTTTTTATGTTAAGGATGTGAGAGTTATTTATGATAAGTTAAACATTGCCTTTGATTCTGACATTGATAGTGAATCTATATTTAAAATTTATAGAACACAAGGGGCAAAATCACTTCAAAAATTGAAGGCGCAAGAAACTCTTAAGAGGATTTTAAAAATTAGGGAAGATGTATCAATGTCAGATGAATCTTTCCAAAATTTATTAGAGAAAGGTAATAATTCTCCTGATACTGGAGCTGGATTACTGACTAAGGAAAAGTAAGTAATTTTAATGATGTCAATGGCAAAGCTCTGTTAAAGAGTTTTTGCCATATTGAGACAATATAGGAAAATTAATTTAATGATAGATTCAGAAAATGAAGAACTTTTAGATATCTTTTTTGAGGAAGCTCAAAGTCTTGTAGATACTCTTGAAGAAAATATTATGTCATTAGAAGATGACCCTAATAATGCAGAAACTATTGATGAAATATTTAGGGCGGCACATACCATTAAGGGTAGTTCAGCGTCAGTTGACATGATGGAACTCTCAGAATTTACTCACGTTGTGGAAGATGTATTTGATGCTATTAGAGATAATAAATTAAAGATATGTAATGATCTTATTGATTTACTTTTAAGTTCTCTTGATGTAATAAAAAGCATGCTTGATGAACGTTTTCATGGAAATGTTTATTTACAAGATGTAAGTGAGCTTAAAAGTAAATTAAGAGGATTTATAAAAGTAGAGAGTACAAATTCCGTAGTGTCATTAAATAATGTAAGTGATGATGAATTTTTGCTTTCTTTTTATGAACTTAGTGATATGCGAGAGAGTTTGGGACTTGGTCAAAAAATTTTAAGGGTTAGTATTAATTTTAATGAAGATAATCCTATGCTTACAATTTCTGGCATACAAATGTTTCAATCTTTAAAAGATTTAGGACCAATCCTTTACACTGTTCCTAGTTATGATCAAATTATTGCAGGTAAATTTTTAAAAAGGGTAGATTATTATTTGATTTATTCAACTAATAATAATTTGCATAATAGTGTTGAGGAAAAAATAAACTTGTCTGATGTTGCTTTAAATTATGCAATTACTGAATTTGATATTGATAATGAATTAGCAAAAGCAGAATTAAGAGAAAAACGTATTGTTGATCATAAAATTTCATCTAAAGAGAAATTGCAACTTTCTAATGATGAGATTATAAGTTTAAATGAGCGTATTGGTGATGCTAAATTATTTGAGGTGAAGTTAAATTTTAATAAAGATAATCCTATGGCTACAATTTCAGGATTTCAGATGTTTCAGGCATTAAAAAGTTTGGGAGAAGTTTATAAATCTATTCCTAATAGTGACGATTTATTGAGCGATAAATTTTTTGATTTTATTGTGTATTATTTGATATCCAATACCTCAGTAGATAGTATCATTAAAAAGGTAAATTTATCAGATGTTGTTGTAAATTTTGATATTAATGAAGTTGATTTTAAAAATATTAAGGATATAGATTTAACTTCTGAAGTTGATGATTATGCTCCTGTTAAGGAATCTAAGAAGTCACCTATGCATATTAATTTAATTAGGATTGATAGTAAAAGAATAGATTCCATATTAAATCTTGTAAGTGAGGCTGTCGTAAGTAAGTCTGCTTATAATCAAATCAATTCTGATATGATGTCATTTCTTAATGGTTTTAATCATTTTTATGATTATCAAGAAAATTTGCGAAATAGCTTTTTGCTAGATTTAAAGATGATTTTTAAGGATATAGATTTAGAGTTAGAACGTTCTATTGAAAATAAAATAGCAAGTTTAATAGAGTTTAAGGTAGATAGAGCTTTACATGATATTGCAGAATTGAAAGACTTATTATTTAAAATTATTCAGGATTCTAAATTTGCATCTAATAGGCTTTCTAGAATAATTACTGATTTACATGAGAGTGTTTTAAAAACAAGGATGTTGCCAGTTTCTGGGATTTTTTCAAGATTTACAAGAGTTGTAAGAGATTTGTCAAAGAAATTAGGTAAAATCGTAGAGCTTAGTACTGAGGGTGAGGATACTGAGATTGATAAATCTGTTATAGATGATCTTGTAGAGCCTTTAATGCATTGTGTTAGAAATTCTATGGATCATGGATTGGAAACTGTTGATGAGAGACTTAAGAAAGGTAAAAATAAAACTGGGCATATATTTTTGCGTGCTAGGAACGAAGGTAATGTAATCTCAATTGAGATTGAAGACGATGGTAGAGGTATAGACCCAAATATTATTAGGCAAAAATCAATTGAGAAAGGTTTAATTAATGAAAATACGGTTTTATCTGATAATGAGATTTTAAATTTAATTTTTTCTCCTGGATTTTCAACAGCTAGTCATGTTACAGATATTTCTGGTAGAGGGGTAGGGTTGGATGTTGTTAAGAATAGTATTAAGAAATTAAATGGGACCATTATTATAGATTCTAAAGTTAATGTTGGTACTACTTTTAAAATCAAACTTCCCTTAACATTAGTAATTGTTCAGGGTCTTCTTGTAAGATCTGGTAGTGAAATTTATGTTCTTCCTTTAAATAGTGTTCTTGAAACGCATAGGATTAGCGAGGAAAATATTAAAATTCTTGAAAATGACCATGAGGTCTATAATTTAAGAGAAGAAGTTATATCCGTGCTTAGACTTGATGAGCTTTTTAATATAAAGTATGATCAGGATTTGTATGAAAAATTTTTGATAGTTGTTAGCATTAATGATAAAAAAGCAGGCATAGTTGTCGATTCTATTCTTGGGGAAGAAGATTTTGTTGTAAAGCCTATTAAAGATAAATATGCTTCAAGTCCTGGAATAGTCGGGGCTGCTACACTTGGTAATGGTAAGGTTGTCTTGATTATTGATGTATTTAGGCTTTTTGACTTAAAGGATATGAAATAATAGTCTTATGATGGAAATAAAAGAAATATATTTGGGCGAACATAATTTAAGTGATCACGCAAAAGGAACTGACTCTATTAATTTAGATTTTAAAGTAGTGTCATTTAATATTGGAAATGATAATTATCTAATAGATATTATGCAAGTTAAAGAAATTAGGAAATCTGGCAATTTTACATATGTTCCAAATTCTAGAAGATATGTTGTTGGTCTTGATAATTTAAGAGGTGAGATAATCTCGATTATTGATTTGAGAATAATGTTTAATTTGGAAGTTATTCAAAAAGAAGTTGAAGATATTATGATCCTTAGAAATAGAGATCTCTTAATAGGAGTTATTGTTGATAAAGTAAATAATATTTTTTCGATTGATTCTTCTATGATTCAAGAGCCCCATCCTGTTTTGTCTCAGGAATCATTGATAGGCTACATAAAGGGAGTGGTTGAATATGGTAAAAAGTTATATATTCTTCTTGATGTTGATAAGATTTTTGATTATGATGATGATGAAGAGGAATATTTAGAAGATAACAACAAGAATGATGAAGTAAATCATTCTAAACATGAGGATGAGTCATTGATCAATAGTAATTATTCGTTAGAATTGCCAAGCTCATCTATAACATCATTTGAACCTTCGTTAGATGATTTAAGAATTATCAAAGAAAATCTTTTTAAATATTCTTTTAATGCTTCTTTGGTAAGTGATGAATTTTTGAGAAAAATTGGGCTAAAATTAGATATTGAGAATATTGATGACTTAGTTTATGATCACTTTTTAAGTGAGTTTTATTCAAAATCATCAGGGGTTTTGTGGGATGATAAGTATTTAAGAGAATTTCAGGATGAAATTGTTAATAAACATATCAATAGTATGAGTAATATTGGTTCTCTTTTAAATGTTTTTGAGATTGGGTGTGGTGATGGAAAGGAGACAATGTCTTTTGTTAATGCTTTATATGATTCTTATAAGAATCCTTTTAAGGTAACGGCTATTGATAATAATTTAGTTAAGGTAATTGGGACTGCTAATATGACTTTTTCAGAATCTGAGATTAATGTGAGCGAGATTTATAGAAAAAATTCTTTTGAGCAAGGTTCAGGAATTTATAAATTCAAACCAGAAATCATGAATAGTGTTTTGTTTGAATATTCAGATGCCATTTTATCAGAGTTTCCAGAAAATTTAGGAGTTATTTTTTTAAGGGATATTTTGTGTTTCTTAAATAATGATGATCAAGCTTTGATTTTAGATACTATTGCAGAGAAATCTGTTAAGGGTGCAATTTTAATTTTGGGAGATAATGAAGATCTTAAGAATAATGATATTTTTATAAAGGATAGATCTGTGGAATGTTTTAACTTGTATAAAAGGAGAAATTAATGAGAATAGATTATATAGAACCATTTTTAGATGCTGCTTCTTCAGTTTTAAGGGATATGTTGCTTGTTGAAGATATTCATATGGGTAGTCCTGGGCTTAAGTCTATAAATCAGAAAATCAAAGGAGTTTCTGTAATTGTAGGGCTTGCAGGTTCTGTTGAAGGTAGTATCATTATTGATATGGATATTGCTACGGCTCTTTTTGTGGCATCTAAGTTAAATTTTGAGGAGTATACTGATTTTGATGATGAAGAAACTAAGGAAATGGTAGCTGCAACTCTTACAGAAGTTGGTAATATTATTGCTGGTAATTTTGTTACTACTTTACATGCTAAGGGTTTTGTGTTTGATATAACCCCACCAGCTTTTATTTATGGAGAAAATATGAAAATAAGTAATAAAGGTTCTGAAGCTTTAATAGTACCTTTTACTTTGCCAGATGGTAAAATCATAGAAGTTAATATTGCAATAAGAGAGAGGGTTTGATATTATTATGAATTTGAAAGTACTTATTATAATACAAGAAGAGGGTTTAATATGATTCAGAAAACTACAATTGCTACGGATTCTTTATCTAAGCCAAGAGGGATTAATTATGATACAGGACTCCCTTTTAATGTTTTAATTGTTGATGATTCAGTTTTTACTGTAAAGCAGCTTACACAAATTTTTACTTCTGAAGGGTTTAATGTTATTGATACTGCTGCTGATGGTGAGGAGGCTGTGATTAAGTATAAAAATCACTACCCTAACATTGATGTTGTTACTCTTGATATTACTATGCCTAGAATGGATGGGATCACTTGTCTTTCTAATATTATGGAATTTGATGCAAATGCCAAAATCATAATGATTTCTGCTTTGGGGAAAGAGCAGTTGGTTAAGGATTGTTTGATTAAAGGTGCAAAGACTTTTATTGTAAAGCCTCTTGATAGAGCCAAGGTTCTTCAAAGAGTTATGTCTGTATTTGTTAAATGAATCACTATTTTTGTTTAGTGTTCTAGTTGTGATCTATAAAAAATAATTTCATTACTTATTTCTTTTAAATTTTTTGTGAAGTATTGCATGTTTAGGTTAAAGATTTCTAATTTGTTCTTGTTGTTATTGCCTACATATAGTTCTAGCTTATAAAATCCTTTTTTTGTATATATTAATGCTGAGCTTTTAAAAATTGAGTTAATAGTTTTTATTTTAAATATTTTATATTTTGAAAAATCATTGTCAATAATTTCGTCTTGAATTAGATATTTATTGGCTTCTTTGTAAGTTGGTGTTATGTTGTTATAGTCAATTTTGCCTTTAATAATGCTTTTTATAAAATTTTCTGTTAATTTATATATCTGTATTTCATATGTGTTTTTTGGATATTTAGTATAATATTCTTCTTCTATGATTAAATTAAAAGCTGAGTATCTTTTAGGTGATTCTGATGATCTTTTTTCAATTGAAGTTGTTATTAATCTTGAGTGAATTTGTATGCTGATCATTATGAGAAAAAAAACTTTTTGTATCATGTATTTTCCTTACTATTAGTATTTATTATTTTTTTTACAATTTCAATTTCTAAGGGAATTTTGCTTTTTCTCTTTGCATTTAGCTTATCTTTTAATATTACATTGTTAAATGCTTTTGCCATTTGATATACTTTTTCTTCACTGAAATAGAATGGAATTTGAATTTTTCTGTATTCAATTGGGTCTTGTAAGACTTTTTGCATAAGTATAATTGGATTTAGAAAACTTGCTTTAAAAAATTTATAAAAATTTGTTAAAAACATAGCAAATGATACAAATATTGTAAATAGGAATAGTCCAGTTACAGAATCGTTTTTTCTTTGAAGATATTTATCTATGTAAAATTTTGTTTGATCTATTTCGATAATCTTGTATTCACTAGGACTGTAGTAAAAAAATATATCATCAGATTTAGAATATATTGTTTTATCCATATCTTTAATTATGAGTATAAAGGGATACATTTCTTTAATATAGTTTTTTTCAGTTGTTATTGATATGTTTTTTATAATATTAAATTCTTGTTTCTCTGGAATTGTGTTTGCAAAACCTGAACTTGAGAATATTATGAAAAATATGAATGGAATTAATAAACTTATTGAAAATGTTCTAGCAAATGCAATTAATATTAAATTTTTATCTTTTGAATTATAATAAATTTCTATCATTAGGTCGTTAAATCTAAGTAGTCTTAGAAATCTTAATTTTAAAAGTGAGAGTATAATTGGACTTAGAATTGTTTCATGAGGATTAATTATATTTTTAATTTGATGAGAACTATAAAATATTAAAGGAACTAGGCAATGTATTAAATCAAAGAATAAATTGTTTCTTATATATATTTGTAATGTTTGTGATAAATAAGCTTTTGATATTTTATAGATAAAAATTAAGATCAATATTAAATCAAATAAGAATCCAATAAATATTAGTGCAAATCGAATCTTGTATGGTAAAAAAAGTATGATTGATAATTCCTCTATTAAAAATCCAAGTATTGAAGCAATCAAAGCAGCTTTAAAAAAATTTGAGAGTATCTTTACCATTTATTTTTCCTAGCTATTTCTAGAAGTTCTTTAATAATTCTTGGATCATATTCTTTTGAGTTTGATTGTTTTATTGAGAACCAGCTCTCATCATATCCTATGAATCCTTGTGTCTTATTATTTTTAATGTTTGGAATTTTAGTTCTGTTTGCAAAAACAGATATTAATGTTGCAATTGGTGACATATTATTTAGATTTTCATATCTAAATAGACTTTGAGTTATTAATTTAGTTGTGGTGTTGTCTAAAAATTCAATTTCTTGGCTGATTAATTTTGATATATTTTCAATATTTGTTGAAATTAATTTCACCTCTTTTTCAATATAAAATTTGATTATTAAAACCCTCAATAGTAGTAATATTTTTAAGTAGTTTTTTACAATTTTTGAAGAATTAAGAATATCATTTTCTTTTTTTATTAGGTATATTGTATAAGAATTTTTGTCTTCAAAAAGTTTGTTTACATAAAATGTTATATGTCCACTACTTATAGAATTAAAATTGTATAAAAATTCTTTTCTAAAGTAAGGATTTGCTTTAATAGAATGAAATATTAGTTCTAAATTATGTTTGTTGAATTCTTTTCTAAAAAGGTCTTTTACGAGGTTAAGATCAATAGAATCGATATTTGACAAAATAATAGGATTAAGTATGATGTCTGTTTTTTTTTTAACGTATTGAATAAGTAAATCAGCATCAGATTTAAAGTTTTCATCTATAAATGTTGAAATTGTTTTTTTATTTTCTTCTAGATATTTGATTATTTCAATTTCTTTTTCAAATACTGATAAACCCTTGATGCTTGTATGATTAAATAAATAATGATACAAGTGCGGGAAATATACCTTTAAATTCATTTGATTATTTCCAGAAGTTCAGATGGACTATTGAGGATATATTTTGCTCCATTTTCTTTAAGTTCATCTCTTGTTCTAAATCCCCATGAAACTCCTATGGGTAAGAATCCGGCATTTTTAGCAGTCATCATATCAATATCGCTGTCTCCAATATATGCTATTTCTTCTGGTATAAGATTTAATTCTATTATCATATCAAGTGCATTTGCAGGATTTGGTTTTGCTTCAAATCTTGATGAATAACCTCTGATTTCAAAAAAGTTTATATCTTTAAATATATTTTTTGTTACTATTAAGAGTTCTTCATGGTTTTTGTTGCTTAAAATACCAACAGGAATTTTAAGTGAATTTAGAGTTTTTAAAAGTTCTGGTATTCCATCATATACTCTTGTTTTGGAAAAGATATTTTGATTATATGCTTTTACAAATTCTTGATAAAGATTGTCTTTAAATTGATTATCGTTTAAGTTTATTTGAAGATGTTTTAAAGTATTGTCTACTAATTTAGAATATCCCCCTCCAACAAAGGTTTTATATTCATCTGTTTTAATTTCATTATACCCTAGTTTTTTTAGTGCCCAGTTCATTGAAATTGCAATATCCATGATGCTGTTTATTAAAGTCCCATCCATGTCAAAAATGCAAGCTTTGATTTTCATATTTTAATCCTCTTAAAGATAATCATTTTTTGAATGTATTTTCATTTTATCATTGTTTTTATTTTTTATTAATTGTATTGCATGGTTTTAATGTTTTGCATGCTTTATCTTTTTTTTAAGATCCCTTGAAAATATTTATTTTTAATTTTAACATATTTTTGTAAGGTATAAACAAGTTGTTATTCTATCTTTTTTAGGTTTCAGGTTATTTTTTGATGCAAGATATACTAATTTTAGATAAGCTTACTAAGCGGTATGGAGATTTTATTGCTAATGATAATATTTGTATAAACTTTGAAAAAGGAAAAATACATGCTATTCTTGGCGAAAATGGTGCAGGAAAAACTACTTTAATGAAAACTATTTATGGAATTCATAAGCCAGATAGTGGAAAAATTTTTTTACGAGGCAAAGAATTACATCTTAAAGATTCAAGCGAGTCCATTTTGAATGGTATTGGGATGGTCTTCCAACATTTTATGTTAATTCCACGATTTATTGCTTTGCAGAATGTCATTTTAGGGTGCGAAGATACAAGATTTGGTTTTATTAATTATTCTCTTATCAGAAAAAAGATACTTCATCTTTCTAAAAAATATGGTTTAAACATAGATCTTGATAATCCAATTGAAAATTTAGGTGTTGGGATGGCACAAAAAATAGAAATATTAAAAGTTCTTTATAGGAACTCAGATATTATTATTTTTGATGAACCTACAGCAGTGCTTACACCTATTGAGATTGATGAGTTCATGAATATTTTAAGAAAATTAGCTATGGAAGGACATACTATAATACTTATTACACATAAGATAAAAGAAATAAAAACTGTGGCACAAAGATGCACAGTGATGCGTCTTGGCAAAGTGGTTGGAACTTTTGAGGTTGCTGAAATTGATGAAAGGAACCTTACTAGGTTGATGATAGGTAAAGAAACTTCTCTTGATCTTTCTAAAAAACAGGTTGTTTCTCATATAAACATTCTTGATATTAAGAACTTAAGTGTTAAAGATGAACGAAATGTTTTAAAGGTAAAGGATGTTAGTTTTAGTCTTAGAAAAGGTGAAATTTTTGGAATAGCTGGCATTGAAGGAAGTGGTCAAGAAGAATTAGTTGAAGCACTCATTGGAGTTAGGGATGTATTTAGTGGTGATATTCTTAAGAGAGTCGGTGATAAGTTTGAATCAATAAAAGGTCTAAGCGTAAAACAAATAATAGAAAAAAAAATTGGTCATATTCCATCTGATAGGCAAAAACATGGTCTTATTTTAGACTTTAATATTTTTCAAAATATCGGACTTAAGAGTTTTGATGATGCAAATTATTTAAAGATTAAGAGTAATAGTTTAGATAATAGTAACTTAATATTTAAGTTTTTAAATATGTTTAAAAAACAGTTTGTTAATTTTGATTTAAGCTTTCTTAAGAAAATAAGCAAACAGCTTGCAGTATCATTTGATATTAAACCGAGGAATGTTTCAAGCAAAGTTAGAAATTTATCTGGGGGTAATCAACAAAAGGTAATTATTGCACGTGAAATTAATTTAAAACCTGAAATTTTATTAGCAGTTCATCCTACAAGGGGACTTGATATAGGTGCTATTGAAAATGTTTATCAAAAGATTATGGAACAGAGGGATGCAGGGATGACAATTCTTCTTGTATCTTTTGAACTTTGTGAGCTTATGAGAGTTTGTGATAGGATAGCTGTAATGTATAACGGGAAAATTATGGGTATTTTAGAAATTAATTTTGATGCTAGCGTAATTGGTAAGATGATGATGGGAGTAGTTTAAATGAGCATAAAGAATTATAACTTTAAAAAAGTAATTATGGAATTTTTAAATTCATCAGTGTTTATCAATTTTTTTGCATTTTTTTTTGCTATTTTAATTCTTGGATTAATAGTATTACTTATTGGTTATTCCCCCTTTAGAATGTACTATATAATGATAGAAGGGATATTTTCTTCGCCTAAGCATATTGGATATATTTTAAGCTATGCTACACCGTTAATTTTTACTGGTCTTTCGATTGGCATTGCTTTAAAAGCCAGACTTTTTAATATTGGTGTTGAGAGTCAATTTATTCTTGGTTCAATTTCAGCTTTGATAGCTGGAATTTTTTTGGATTTTTCTCCTTTATTACATATAACTTGTATTTTTATTTTTTCCTTTTTAGTTTCAGGTATTTTAGGTATTTTGATTGGATATTTAAAAATTAAATTCAATGTAAGCGAAGTAATTTCGGGTATAATGTTTAATTGGATTTTATTTCATTTTAATAATCTGATTGTAGATTTGCCTTTTATCAAAAAAGACAACAGTGATTTATCTAAGCCGGTTAGAGAAAGTGCTTTTATTGATTTTTTTGGTTCTTGGAAACTTTCCTCTGAAGGACTTGCTTATAGAGCAGAGCATCCATTTATTAATGATTTGTTGAAGGCTCCTATTAATTTTGGGATAATTATTGGAATTGTTATTGCATTTTTAATTTGGATTTTATTGAATAAAACCATTCTTGGCTTTAAAATAAGCTCTGTAGGGCATAACATTGATGCTTCTTATCGTGTAGGCATTAATATTAAAAAAGTCTTGATGTTTACTATGTTTTTATCAGGTGCACTTGCTGGGTGTGCAGGTGCTGTACAGGTTATAGGGGTTAATAAGTCAATATTTAAGCTTTCTTATATGGAAGGGATTGGACTTAATGGTATAGCTGTTGCTTTAATGGGAAATAATTCACCAATAGGAATAGTATTTTCAAGTATTTTATTTTCAGTTTTGATTTATGGGAGTGGTAGAGTTCAGAGTTTAATGGGGTTGTCCTCTGCAGTTGTGACTTTAATGATAGGAATAGTAATGATTGTAATGTCTGCTAGCCATTTTTTAAATAAGATCTTCTTGGGGAGGTATAAAAAGTGTTAAATACGCTAGTATTTTTAATTAGTGAAACTCTTGTAAATTCTCAGATCTTAATTTTAGCTGCTCTTGGTGGGCTTATAAGTGAAAAAAGTGGAATAATAAATATTGGGATTGAGGGTACAATGGCTCTTGGGGCATTTGTAGGTGCTACTTGTGCATATTATTATGGTAGTCCATTATTTGCAATTTTTATTGGCGGTCTTTCAGGACTTATTCTTTCAATTCTTCATGCTATTTTTACTATTTTTTTTCAATCAGATCAGATAATAACTGGGATGGCTATTAATTTTTTAGGGCCGGCTATTGCTATATTGTTTGGAACTTTTATTTTTGGTTCTATTTCAACGCCTCCAATAGATATTAAATTGCCTGTATTTTTTGATGGTGTCTTAGATAAAAAATCTCTTATCTTTCAGATTTTAGGTAAAAGATATTCATTTCATATGGCAATAATATGTGTTATTATTGTTCATATTATATTGAAATATACTAAAATTGGACTTAGAATTAAGGCTAGTGGTGAAGAACCGGAAGTTTTAGAATCGCTTGGAGTTAATGTAATTATGATTAGATTTTTTTGTGTGCTTTTAAGTGGCTTATTTGCTGGAATTTCTGGAGCGGTGCTCTCTACTGTAATTGCTTCAAGTTATACGCAAGGTATGGTTGGTGGTCAAGGTTTTGTTGCTATTGTTATGTTAATTTTTGGAAATTGGCAACCTTTTGGAATTTTAATGGGTAGCTTTTTATTTTCTTTCATGAGAACTTTAGTTGTCATTTTATCTCAGGTTTCTTTTTTTTCTTTGATGGTTTCTCCTAAAATTTTAATCATTTTACCTTATCTTGTTGTTATTCTCAGTCTTATGTTTTTTTCGAAAAGTAATTATGCTCCTAAATCTTTAGGTGTTCCTTATAAAAAAGGTTGTTGATTTTTATTCTCATTTTTTTTAATATACTCTTTTAATATACTGTTTAAATTATTTGAGATTTATTTAGGAGAATTATATTTTTTGGTATAAATTTTTTATGGGGATATTTATTTAATTTTTAGGTTTGTTGAATTAATTAGGTGAGTGGTTAATTTACGAGGTATTTTTATGTTAAAAATTAAGCACAAATTTGTTGGACTTTTATTTTTATATTTATTGATGACTATATTATTTTTATCTTTAATTTTTAAATTTATTTTGGGTAATTATTTAGAAAGTTATTATAAACAGCTTACAAGAGGACAAGTAAGACGAGCTGCCTTTTCTGTAAAGGCGTTGTTAGATACATTTTATATCATAATTGATGGTGCAAGCTCTACTTTAGCTCTTGAGACTATAGGAGGATATTCTTCTTTAAAAAATGGTGGACGTAGTTTTTCAGAAGTCGAATTAAATAAAATTAGATCTAATTCTAAAATAGTTATTGATACTTTAAAGGTAGATCAAAGATATAGAAGTCGATTATATGAGATATTATCGGATCTAAAACTTAATACTTTTTATGAAGAATTTGCATTTCTTGATTTTGAAGGTAAAATAATTGTTACTACAAGACATGAAAGTAATACTGATTTTGGTCAGTCTGAGGCAAACATCAGCTATATTAAAAAAGCTTTGGAAGATTTTAAAAAAAATAAATTAAATTTCGTTGGTTGGTATTCTAATCTTACTGAAGGTATGGCAGGAGAAGTTGCTTCGAGATCCCGATATGATAATAAAAAAGCTTTTGCTGTAGTTGTTCCTGTATTTTCAGCAGAAGATAAAGTAGCTTTTGGTTATTTGGTAGGTTATGTACTAGATGATGTTATAAGAGATAAATTAGATAGAATTAGATTTGGTTTTTATAATAGAGGAAATTTATTTTATTTAGATCCAAATAATAGGATTGTTAATCCTTTAATAGAATATAACGAGAGTAGCAATGTTAGTGATAAGTTTATTGGTATTTTAAAGGATGTATTGTCTAGACCTCCTAAAAAATCTTCCGTAGCAACTGAGTTACCGGTTTATCAAATTGAGAGGGCTTATCTTCCAGAAATGAAATTGTATAACTATTATGCCATATTGCCTATTGGCAGTGAGCTTGGCAAAAATAGTGGGATTCTTCTTGCAAGAATTCCTTATGAAGATATTTATGGAGTTGTTAATAGTTTAGCTTTTAAATTTATTTTATGCTCTGCTGTAGGGCTTATTGTGTTAGTTATTATTTTTTCAGTAGAAGTAGAAAAAATTATTAGTTCTAGGTTGGATCTGGTTAGAAAATTAGTAAAAGAAATAGTTAAAGGCAATTTAGATGGAACTTATGTTATCCAAAGTGATAAATACTCTGATGAGCTGAGTTTATTAGGATTACAAATTATTAAAATGAGAGATGCTATTGCTGATGCTATTACAAGTGTTCTTAGAAACATTAGTTATGTTAATAAAGCAAGTCTTGAAGTTGCTAATTCAAGTCAAAACTTAAGTTCTAGTTCGTTACAACAAGCTTCAACACTTGAAGAAATGTCAGCTAATATTGAACAAATATCATCTGGAGTTAAGATGAGTGCTAATAATTCCCGAGAAACGGAGCGTATTGCCTTAACTACTAATAAGAATGCTCAAATAGGGGGTAAAGCTGTTGAGGAATCTGTTATAGCTATGCAAGCTATTGTGGAGAAAGTTAGTGTTATTGAGGAGATAGCTAGAAAAACTAATTTGCTTGCTTTAAATGCAGCTATTGAAGCTGCAAGGGCTGGAGATGAAGGCAAGGGATTTGCTGTTGTAGCAAGTGAAATTAGGAAGCTTGCTGATCTTAGTAAGGAATCTGCTCTTGAGATTGGTGAATTAGTTGATAAAAATTCTAAATTGGCAGCAGATGCTGGATTGATTTTTAAAGATATATTACCTGAAATAGAGAAAACCACCGAACTTGTAAAGAAGATTTCTGAAGGGAGTTATAAACAAAATGAACAAATTATTCAGTTTAAAACAGCCCTTGATCAGGTAGAGGAAGTTGTTCAAGCTTCAGCATCAAGTAGTGAAGAGCTTTCAAGTATGGCTGATAGAATGCTTGAAAAAGCCAAGGAGCTTAAGCAAATAGTATCTTTCTTCCAAATTAAAGATTGTGAAGTTGGTGTTTCTTCTTGTAATTTTAGCCCTATTAATGATGACCTTATGACTAAAGATTTTTCTTCTTTAAAGATAGAAGATAATTCATCTTCAGTTGATAGTCAAAATGATAATATGCATGGTGATTCAAGTATAAGTCGTAAATCTATTAATAAGAGGGTAGACCCTAAAAAAGCTATTGATATTGCCGACAAGGACTTAGATTTTGATGAAGACTTTTCAGATTTTTAGAATTTATTTTGTGAGAGGTAGTTAGTGTATGAAACTCAAGCTGAAAGTTAGGATATTGTTTATTGTTAGTATTTGTATATCAATTTTTGTTTCTATATTGTTTATCGTATTTGGATTGTTAATTAATTCTAGACTAGTTGATCAGCAGTTAGATCTTATGAAAAATTTTATTGGAAATATCAAAAATTCTTTAACGATTTATCTTTCCTCCATGGAGGAAAGGGTAAAAATCAATTCAATGTATTTAGATTCTTCATCTAAGTTTGAATCAATGAATAATAGTAAGGCTAAAAGAATAGAAGCTATTTTGGATCAAATTGAAATTTTGGGGAAAACAAGCAAGGGTGATAATCTAATGATAACTAATAAAGAAGGTAAAGTATTACTCACTACTGCTATTAAAGATAATAGTGATTATGGTATTTCTGTTTCAGATAAGGAATACTTTGTTAAATTAAGGGAAACAACTTCTATTTATAACTCCTCTGTTCTCTTGGCAGAGCCTGGATCTGTTGAAGAGGTGTTGATGAGAGATATTTCTAAAATAAGAAATAAGGCAGGACAGATTCCTTATTTGTTAATAGGGGTTCCTTTAAGAGATTATAAGACTGGTGATCTTTTTGGTTATTTTATGAATTTTTATGCACTTGATTATATTTATAGCTCATTTAAAGGTATTATTTTTGGAACATTGAATAGTGGTCGTGCTATGGTATTTGACAAAACGGGTTTATTTCTTGTTCACCATAAATGGTTACCTGGTGATAACTTAGTTAATGTTAATTCATACTATGATGATGTAGTTAAAAATAGTTATGAGGATTTAATTCAAAAGAATAAGGAAATTAGTTTAAAACATTATTTGGATCCTTATGGAAAAAAGTTTGTTGGACTTGCACAAAAAGTGCAATGTCGGTTATCCAATTTTCCTTTTATAGTGTACATACGAGCTAATGCCAATGATTTTTATTATATGTCTAGACTTACTAATTTCATTTTAGTAATAAGTTTTATAGTTACTTTGATTATTCTTGGATTGGTTACTACTTATCTTGTAGGAAAACTTAGTTCTTCTCTAAATGGAATTTTATGTTATTCTGAGAGACTTGCTTCTGGAGATTTTACTGTTTCAAATAATCCTTTAGAATGGGGTACATTAGAACTTTATGGATTATATGAAAATTTAGAGCTTTTGAGGTCTAATTTTTCATCTGTTGCAAGAGGAGTTAATGAAAATCTTGATTATCTTTATGAGAATGCAATTCAAATAGCAAATTCTAGTCAAAATTTAAGCTCTGGGGCAGTTGAGCAGGCATCTACATTAGAAGAAATGACAGCAAACATTGAGCAGATATCCCAAGGCGTTACCGAGAATACTGGTAATGCGTCTACTACTGAGAGTATTGCTGTTAGTACTAATGAGAAAACTAAAAAGGGGCATCAATCTGTTGTTAAAGCTATTGAAGCTATGAAGATTATTACAGATAAAATAAGCGTTATTGATGAGATAACTCGACAAACTAATTTACTTGCTTTAAATGCTTCTATTGAGGCTGCCAGAGTAGGGGATAAGGGGAAAGGTTTTGAAGTTGTTGCTGCTGAGGTTAGAAAGCTTGCTGATCAAAGCAAAGAATCTGCTAGAGAAATTATTGATATTGCACATAAGAGTTTAACTATTGCAAGTAAGGCAGGTAACAATTTTGAACAAATTGTTCCTGGAATGGAAGAAACAGCTGAACTTGTTAAAAATATTACCAGTGAGAGTTCTAACCAAAGTAATCAAATTGAACAGTTTAAGAATGCAATAGAGCAAGTTAGTCAGTTAGTGCAAACAACAGCATCAAGTAGTGAAGAACTCTCAGCAATGTCTGAGAGGATGTTGGAGAGTGTTAAACATTTAAAAGAATCAGTAGATTATTTTAAGATTGATCAATAATTTATAGGGATATTCAAATTCCTATAAATTATTATGTCTACAGATGTTTTTTGTTATATTAGTGTTTTAAGAATTTTAGCGCCACCCAGGCACTCGTCTTCTTGATAAAATATGCAGAATTGTCCTGGTGAAATTCCATATTCTTTTTCTTCTAGAGTAACTTTGATAGAGTCGTTTTTTAATACTTCTATTTTGCATTTTATTTTTTTCTCTCCATGTCTTATTTTGGCACTTAAATTATCATGATTTGATGGTTTATTTATCCAATTTGTTTTGTATACTATAAATTGTTTTTTCTTTTCTTTGAAGTAGTTTGTGCTATTTGAGATGTAAATGATGTTATTTTCAATGTCTTTTTCTATTACAAACCATGGTCCATTGCTAAGTTTAATCCCTTTTCTTTGTCCAATTGTAAAAAACCAATATCCATTGTGTGTTCCAAGTATTTTGCCTGTTTCTTTTTCGATAATATTACCTTTAAGTTCTCCTAGATGATATCTTATAAATTCATCGTATTTGATTTTTCCAAGGAAACAAATTCCTTGACTGTCTTTTCTATTTTTATTAGGTAGATCTATTTTATGTGCTATTTGTCTTATTTCGGTTTTTAACAAGTCTCCTAATGGGAAGTGCAATTTTGATATTTGTTTTGTAGATAAATGGGATAAGAAATAGCTTTGGTCTTTTATTTTATCTTTAGCTTGTTTAAGTATAAAATTATTATTTATATTTTCTATTTTGGCATAGTGTCCTGTAACAATTAAGTTATAGTTTTCGTTGATCTTGTCAAAGAATGCACCAAATTTTATTCTTTGATTGCAGAATATATCTGGACTTGGTGTATTTCCAATTTTTAATTCTTCAATAGCATAAGTTACTACTTTGTCATAATATTCATCTTGTAAACTGATTATTTCATATGGAACATTGAATTTTTTGCACACAGCTTCTACGTAATTAATATCTTCTTTCCAAGGACAGTTTCCAATGTAGGAAAGTTCATCTTCAAGCCATATTTTTAGATAATAGCATTTTATATTTTTATGGCCATTTTGTATCATAGTATAAAGAGCCACTGAGCTGTCGACTCCTCCAGATAAAAGCACTGCTATTTTCATAATTTTTTCTCCTTTCATTATATCATCATATTATATTGAACTTTGATGTTTGTATGATCTATAGTATAATATCTGAAAATGATTTTTTTATTGAGAGAGGTTAATGAAGGTAGGTATTAGTGATATTAGAGTGTTTTTACCTTTAAATTGTTTAGATTTACGTGTTCTTTTAGAAAATTCTTTATATAATTCTGATGAAAATTTTTTTAGGAAATTTAATAGAGCAATTGAGGCAACGCTTCAAAAATCATTTAGATTTACAAATCCACATGAGGATAGCGTTACAATGGCTAGTTCTGCTGTTAAATTGATTTTTGATAATAATGATCTTAAATTAGATAAGATGAGGGTATTTTTAGGGGGAACTGAAACGGGGGTAGACTATGCAAAATCAATTTCATCTTATGTTTATGGTGCTTTGAAGCTAGCTGGTATTGATTTAAAAAATAATTTTTTGAATTTCCAAACTCAGCATGCATGTGCAGGTTCTGTACTTGCTTTGCACAGTGCTGCAAGTATTTTGAGCCATTTGAATAACTCTGAGTATGGAATAGTATTTTCTAGTGATATTGCACATTATAATAATCTAACTACAGCAGAGATTACTCAAGGAGCTGGAGCAACAGCAGTGCTTATTGAACAAAATCCAAAGGTTGTGTCTATCAATTTATCTGAATTTGGGGTTTACACTGATAATGTTGATGATTTTTTTAGACCCCTTGGAAGTATTGAGGCTAAAGTAAAGGGACGATATTCTATTGAATGTTATAATAAAGCTTATGAAGAGGCTTTATTAAATTTTGCATATAAGAAAAATATCAGTATTAAAGATTTATTTTCTAAATATAGGTTTATTTTACATGTGCCTTTTGCAAAAATGCCTATAGATTCAATGCATTATGTTTTAAAGAAGTATTATAGTGAAGAAGAATCTGAGTGTAATGCTTATTTAGAATCTATAGATTTTTATGATTCTGTTGAAGCTGTTAAGGGTGTAGGAAATTTGTATACAGGTTCAATATTTTTATCTTTAATGTCATATTTAAAACGAGTGTTTGCAAAAAAAGATATTAGTGGAGATAAGATACTTTTTTGTTCTTATGGTTCTGGTAATATTATGGTTATTTATGAGCTTACAGTTGAAGATGGTGCTCAGTCTGTTGTTAAAACTTGGGATATTGATAAAATACTCTCAGTAAAACATGATGCAAGTTATGATGAGTATATAGATTTTTTTGAAAATAAGATTATTCCTGGTGAATCTGAAGGATTTTATTTAAAAGAAATCAGAGAGGATGGATACCGAATTTATGGGTATCGAGTCTAATATATTAGATAATAAGAAACGGCAGATTGAAATTTGTTTAAATAAAGAGGATGTTAGTAGAAGTGGTAATCTTTTAAATTATGTTAATTTAAAACATGATGCACTTAGTGAGCTTGATTTTGATGAAATAGATACTGGAGAGAGTTTATTTGGTTATAATATTTCTATGCCTATTTTTATCTCATCCATGACAGGAGGTATTAGGGAGGGTAATAAGCTCAATATAGCTCTTGTTAAGATTGCAAATGATTTAAGAATTCCAATGGGTTTGGGTTCTTTTAAGCTTGTATTTAAATATCCTGAATATATTAAAGATTTTGCCTTAAGGAAATATGCTGATAATATACCTTTATTCTCAAATATTGGTGTTATTCAATTAAGGGAGTTTGGGATTTCTGAAATAATTGAGATGAATAAGAAATTTGAAGTTGATGCTATAATTGTTCATTTAAATTCAGGTCAGGAATTAATGAATTCAAAAGGTGAGAGAAACTTTAAAGGAATTAAGGACTCGATTGCTAAACTTTGCTCTGCATCGAATTTGCCAGTCATTGTTAAAGAAACAGGATTTGGAATTTCTCCTGATATTGTTATTAGTTTACTAAAACTTGGGGTTTCCTATGTTGATCTGGCTGGGAGTGGAGGAACTAACTGGGTGTTAGTTGAAGGAATTAAAGAAGAGAATTTGGATATTGCATCTTGTTTTTCTAATTGGGGAATATCATCGGTTTTAACATTGCTTACTATTAAGGATTATTTGAAAAGTAAGATTTTTACATCAGGAGGATATGACACTGGAATTGATATTGCTAAAGGAATTGCTCTTGGTGCTAAGTTGGTAGGTGTTGCATCAGCCATCCTTAGGGCTTTTTATACAGGTGGTGAAGTTGCTTTATATAAGCTTTTCAAAGATTATGAATATGTTTTAAAGATGGCTATGCTTTTAAGTAATAGTAAGAATTTGGAACAGTTTAGGGTTAATAAATATTTTTTAAATTATCCATTATTATTTAATGTTAAGAGCTTTAAAAAGTTTTATGAGGCTTAGTAAAAATTTTAGAAATAAAAGTATTTTAGAAAAAAAGCGAGAAATAAAGAATCTTTTAAAATTGAATTCTTTTGATTTTTTTTATGATTCTGTTAATGAAGATTTTCTTTCTTTTATGATAGAAAATTATGTTGGTTATTTATCTTTGCCTATTGGCATTGTAAAGAATTTAAAAATAAATAATAAGTATTATGTTATACCCATTGCTACAGAAGAACCATCAGTGATTGCTGCATTAAATTTTGCAGCTAAGATTCTTGAAAATGCTGATTTAAATTATTCTTTGGGTGAAGTTTTAGGTATTGCTCAAGTTTATATAAAGACAAAGGAAGATTTGAGTTGTATACTTCTTGGTCTTTTTGAAAAAATTGATATTTGGTCAAAACCTCTTTTGCATAATATGGAACTTAGGGGTGGTGGGCTTAGAAGAATTTCAACTAAATTTATTAAGGAAATTGGTATTCAAAAGTTAAATATCTATGTAGATGTTTGTGATGTTATGGGTTCAAATTTGTTGAACGCAGTAGCTGAACGAATATCTTATTATATTACTATGGAATTTGGATATGAGTGTGTTTTAAAAATTCTAAGCAATGATTCAAATGATTTTGTTTTAAAAGCCAATTTTAAATTAAATGTTAATTATTTGCTTAAAGATAGTAAAGAATCGTTAGTTTTAGCTCACAATATTGCTCTTATTTCTAGAATAGGATTTTTTGAGGAAGAACGTGCTGTTACTAACAATAAAGGTATTATGAATGGTATAACAGGTGTATGTATTGCCACACTTAATGATACAAGGGCACTTGAAGCATGTATACATAAATTTGCATCAAAAAGTGGAAGGTATTTACCCCTTAGTAAATTTTATGTATCTGATGATAATTTGATTGGAGAGATTGAACTTCCTTTACAGGTTGGCATTAAAGGAGGTTCAACTAGTACTCATGAAGCAGCTATATTGAGTTTTAAAATTATGGGCATTAATTGTAAGAGAGAATTTATGGGTATTCTGTCTTGTGTTGGACTTGCAAGTAATTTTGCGGCTTTAAGAGCACTTGCTCTTGATGGAATTCAAAAAGGACATATGAAATTGCATGTTAAGAAGATTTTATATCTTCTTGAAAGAGATTATAATCTTTCTGAGTATGAAATTGGAGAAATAGAGTTAAAGATGAGTAATAGTGGTATTTATTCTCTTGATTATGCTCTTAAAGTTTTAAAAGGTTTGAGAGTTTAATGTGAAGGTTCGATGTAAGGTAAATCCTAGCTTAGCATTAATTAAATATTGGGGCAAGAAAGATAGGTTTTTAAATATTCCAGGTACTTCTAGTATTGCTGTTAGTATTGACAAGTTTTATTCAGTAAGTGAGCTTGAACTCTCATGTAAGGATGAAATAATTTTAAATTCAAAGCCAGTTGTATTAAAAGATAGAGAAATAAAATTTTTTAATTATGCAAGAAAAATTCTAAATAATCCAAATGTTTATTTTAAGGTAATTAGTACAAATAATTTTCCAACAGCTGCAGGACTTGCAAGTTCAAGTTCTGGTTTTGCATCTATTGCTGCTTGCATTTTAAAATATTTTAATAAATATTCTAATCAAAAGGCTTCAGAGCTTGCAAGAATAGGATCAGCTTCAGCATCAAGGGCTATTTATGGTGGATTTACCTTTTTAAAAGAAGGAGCTAAAAGTGCATTTCAGGCAAATAATTTCAATTATTTTAATGATTTATACATAATATTTGCTATAGTTGACAATCAAGAAAAAGAAATATCATCAAGAATTGCTATGGAGATTTGTAAACAGGAAAGGTTTTATTGGGATGCTTGGGTTAAGTCTAGTCGGAATATATTCAAGCAAGCTTTATATTTTTTTTTAAAAGGAGATTTCAATGCATTTGGTCTTCAGGTTGTAAAGAGTTACCAGTGCATGTTTGCTTTAATGTTATCATCTTCTATTATTTATTTTAAAAGTCGTACTATAGAATTAATAAAATATGTTTCTGAACTTAGAAGTAAGGGCATCCTTGTTTTTGAAACTATGGATGCAGGGCCACAGGTTAAGATTTTATGTTTAAAGAGGGATTTGGAATTTATTTTAACTAAACTTACTCAAAATTTTAGAGATGTTAATTTTGTTGTCTCAAGGATTGGAAGTGGTTTGGAATGGATATAATTAATTTTTCAGTGCCTGGTAATTTGCTTTTAATGGGAGAATATTCTATTTTAGAAGAGAATGGCCTTGGGCTTGCAATTGCAATCAAAGAGAGAGCTTATTTTACTTTTAAAAAAAGTGATACTTGGCGTTTTTTTTCTAAAAAAAGTGAAATTGATAATTTTACTTTAATAGAAAATAATGATGATTTTGTTTTTAAAATGTTTAGGTATTTAAAACAGAGATATTTTACTAATTTAGAAGATTTTTCCTTTGATGTTTATATTGATACAAGTAATTTTTTTTTTAATAATGGTGTAAAGAAAGGATTTGGTTCAAGTGCTGTTGTTGCTGTTGGTATTTCATGTGGAATTTTTTTAGTTTTGAATAATAAGAGTTCTTTTGTTAAAGATCAAATTTTTATATATTGTTTAGAAGCTTATCGGTATGCTCAAGGAGGTATGGGCAGTGGATATGATATAGCTACAAGTCTTTTTGGTGGTGTTATTAGGCTTAAGGGAGGAGACTCTCCTATGTATGAGCTCTTGGAAAAAATGTGTTTTAGTGATTTCTACCTAATGAAAGGTCCCAAGTCAGTTAAGACCACTAATTCAATTGTTATGTATTACAAAAATAGGGATTTATTAGTAAATTTTATAAGAGATGTTAATATAAAAATGGAGCAAATTGTTTTGAATGCTAGTAATTCTTTTGATTGTTTGCTTGTTAGTTTAAAATTAGCAAAGGAAATAGGATTAGAAATTGGGAAAAGGATAGGTGTTTCTGCTGATTTGCCCTTAAATATTGCGTATCTTGAACAAGAATGTTTGTTAATTAAAGCTTTAGGTGCTGGAAATGAAACTTTTTTAATCTATAAACCAAATTTTAAAGTTTTTAAACAATTTAATATTAAACCGATAGAGTTAGATTTAGAAGGTGTTAAATTTTGCGATAGATGTTTATAATAAAAAAACCCTCTAAAATATTGTTTTTAGGCGAACATAGTGCTGTTTATGGTTTTCCAGTTATTGGTACTACAATGCCTCTTTATATGCAGCTAGTTTATACTTTTTCTGATTCTTGGAGATATTTAGGAGTGCCTTCTTCTAAAATAGATGAAATAATTCATTTTATTAATATTAACTTTGATAAGGTTAAGCCCATTGAATTTTTAATATTTTCACAGATTCCAGTTGGATTGGGTTTTGGATCTTCTGCTAGTCTTAGTTTATGCTTTGCTGAGTATATTATAAGTCATGATGAATATAAAACTTATGATAAAATTGTGTTGGCACGTGAAATTGAGAATATTTTTCATGGTAGTTCTTCTGGTATGGATATTTTATTAATTGAGTTAGGTGGAACTTTTTATTTAGAAAAAAAAAATGATGTTTTCAATTTTAAAAAAATTGAACCTTGTAATTTTCATTTCTTAATTGGGGCAATTAAGAGGGAATGTATAGTAAGTGAAATAATATCTGATTTAAATCATAGGTTATCTCTTGATAATAGTCAATTTGCCATTATTGAAAAGCTTGGTTATATTGTTAGAAATTCTTGTGTTGCTTTTGATAAACAAAATGTTAATTTATTGGCATATAATATGGGTGTTGCGAATAATTATTTAAAGTCTTTAGGTTTGTCCTCAGATACTCTTGATTATATAATAAGAAGAAGCCTAAAATTTAAGGCTCTTGCTGGTAAATTTAGTGGTGCTGGTAGGGGTGGAGCTTTCATTTTGCTTTTTAGAGATAATCATGATGCTAGTTTGTGTTTGAGAGAATTAAGTAAAGATTTAGATAAAAATAATATTGAATTGACTTATAAGCTTCAAATATTTAAATTTTAATTATTCTTTATTCAGATTTAAATTTTACTAATTAAGTAAAAAACCATTTTATACTTTTGATTTTCCTAATTAAAAACCGAGTGATTTAAGATATATTTCATTAAGAGGACCAAACAATCCAATAGAATAACTTTGGGTTCAGAGGGACTCGAACCCCCGACATCCTGCTTGTAAGGCAGGCGCTCTGACCAGCTGAGCTATGAACCCTTTTAACACTGAGGACAATTATATAAAATAAATTTAACTTATGTCAATTTATTTAAAATTTTTCTCCAAAAAGAACCACAAATATATTTTTATTATCTTGAGTTTTTAATACGTATCCACCCATTTTACTTGTATCTTTGTTTAAAAGAGCTTTTTTGTGTCCTGGACTTTTAAGCCAGGCATATATTACGTCTTCGACATCCAAACCTGATGCTAAAATTTCCCTTATTATGGAAAAATCTTGATCGTATTTTTTTACTCTTTGCATAGGAGTTGTTCCAAAGAGTGTATGTGTTAATACTTTATTTGTATTAAGACTTATTGCATATTCTTTTGCTACTCTTGCAAGAGTAGTATCTATTTCTAGTTTTTTCAATTTGAAATCAGCTCTTAACTTGTGAATTGATGAGTAAAGAAATTCTAAGTCTTCACTTATGCCTAAAAGTGTGCATTGACTTGTAAAAATTAAAATAAAGAGAATAAATTTCTTTTGCATAATGATCCTACTTATAATATAATGTCATTATAACACGTATTTAATTGTTTTGATTAATAACATAATAGAATAATAGGAGAATGATATGGCAAATCATTTAAGTTATTTGAAAAAAGATGATTTGGATAAAATAAACTTAAAACTTCAAGATTTATTGGCAGGACTTCATGTTTTTTATGCTAATTTAAGAGGTATTCATTGGAATATAAAAGATATTAATTTTTTTGTAATTCATAAAAAAACCGAAAATCTTTATGATTATGTTGGAGAAGTTATTGATATTCTAGCTGAGCGATCCAGAGCACTTGGTTATGATTCTGAATTTAGATGTTCTGAATTTATGAAGACATCTTTTATTAAGGAAATTACTTTAGAGACTTCTTCAAATTTGTTATCTTCAATTAACAATATTATTTGTGATCTTAATGACATTCTTAAGAATATATGTGAAACCAGGTGTTTTATTGATAGTACATCTGATTATGGTACTGCTAATATCTTAGATGATATTATTGTTTCTTTTGAAAAGTATTTATGGATGTATAGATCATTATTAACTGATTGTAGGTGCTTATGTAATAAGAAAAAATGTTGTGATAAAAATGTTAATTTATAATATGATATAAAAAGAATTTTAAGATTAATTTTATATGTGTTAATTATAGAATTATATTCTAGTTGAAACAAGCTATAGCAAGATCTATAGCTTTTATAATGTTTGAGGACTTTATGAAAATTAGGAATATTGGGATCATGGCGCATATTGATGCCGGAAAGACTACCACTACAGAAAGGATTATATATTATACTGGTAAAACTCATAAAATAGGTGATGTTGATTCTGGCAATACTGTTACTGATTGGATGACTCAAGAACAAGACAGAGGTATTACAATTAGTTCTGCTGCTATTACTTGTTATTGGCGGGACCATCAGATCAACATTATTGATACTCCTGGGCATGTTGATTTTACAGCTGAAGTTGAGAGATCTCTTCGTGTTCTTGATGGAGGCATTATCATTTTTAGCGCTGTTGATGGGATTCAGGCACAAACTGAAACTGTTTGGAAACAGGCATCAAAATATGGTATTCCAAGACTTGCTTATATTAATAAAATGGATCGTATGGGGGCTGATTTTCTCAAAGTAGTTGAGGGTATAAAAAATAAATTTGGTATAGTGCCAATAGTCTTACAAATACCAATTGGAAGTGAGAGTAGCTTTGAAGGGGTTATAGATATTATTCGCAATAAAGAGTTGCATTTTGAATTTAAAGATGGCAAACCTATTGTTCTTGAAGAAGCAGTGCGTGAAGAATTTGTTGAAAATGTTAAAATTTTTAGAGAAAATTTAATAGATTCTATTAGTAATTTTAGTGAAAGAATTACAGAACTTTTTCTTGAAAATTCTATCATTGATAATCATATTATAGTAGAAGAAATTAGAAGATGTACTATTAGTGGTTTGATTGTTCCTGTTTTGGTGGGAACTAGCCTGAAGAATATTGGTATAGAGCCTTTAATAGATGCAATTGTAGATTATCTTCCAAGTCCTTTTGAAAAAAAGTTTAATGCCTATTCTGCAAAAACAGATAGAAGTATATCAATTGATCCTAAGAATGAGCAAAATTTATCTGCACTTGTTTTTAAAGTTCAATATTTTAGTGCAATTGCTGCACATCTTTATTTTGTTAGAGTGTATTCAGGAGAACTTAATTCATCTAAAAGGGTTCTTAATGTTGTTAAGAACAAGCGTGAAAAATTTACAAGGATTTTTAGAGTTTTTTCAAATAAAAGTGAGCAGATAGATGAAATTAAAGCAGGAGATATTGGAGCAGTTATTGGACTTAAATATTCTGTAACGGGAGACACACTTGTAGAAGAAGGTCATGATATTATACTTGAACCTTTAATATTTCCAGAACCAGTTGTATCAATATCTATTGAGCCAGAAAGAGCATCAGATGATACTAGACTTAAAGAAGTTCTTGAGATCATTGCCAAAGAAGACCCTACTTTTAGCTATAAAGAAAGCAAAGAAACAGGTCAATTATTGGTTTCTGGAATGGGTGAATTACACCTTGAAATTATTATCACTAGGATTAAAGATGAATTTAAACTTAATGTGTATACGGGTAAGCCTCAAGTAAGCTATAGGGAAAGTGTAAATTTAAAAATTGAGGATGTGTTTGAATTTGTTAATATTTTTGCGGGTAAAGAAATTAATCTAAAAATTGGTATGATTATTAGTCCTTTACTAAGAGGTGAAGGCAATAAAATTGAGTTTGAGTGTAGTGTTGATTCTTTATTTAAAGCAGCAATATTAAGAGGTATTACTTCTGCCTTATCAACTGGTATTATTGGATATCCAATCATTGATGTAGGAATTAAGATCGTTTCATTGGATTTTGATAAGGGTAAGATTAATGAATTTGCAATTGAGTCGGTATCGGGTCTTGCTTTTAATGAATTTTTTAAAAGAGCACATCCCATTAAGCTTGAGCCAATAATGATGTTAGAAATTAGAACTCCAATTGAGTATACTGGAGAAGTAGTTTCTACATTGAATTCTGTTGGTGGAATAATTCATTCCATTACTAATATTGAAGATTATGAGATAATAAAAGCTGAAGCAGCTTTTGAAAAACTTTTTGGGTATACTTCTGTGTTAAGAAGCTCTACTAAAGGTAGGGGAGATTTTACTATGGAATTTTCATATTTTAAGGAAAAGCATGATTAATTGTTATTCAATTTGTTTATTTTATTATGGAATCATTTTAGCTTTTAGTAAATTTTTTGACTTTGTTATTTAATAGGTTTTTCGTTTCAAGATATCCTTTTGGTATTTGATTATTTATGATTAATTAGTTTAAAATGCCATATTTGTTGGTTTGCATTTGTTTTTTCCTATTTTTAAATTTTTAGCACTGTTTTTTGATTATCTAGATTTTAACTTTTTATAAAGTTTGTATTTTAATATTTGATTGCATTATTTCAAGGTTGAAAATATAAGATATTTTTTGTTATTAAAAAAGATTCTTTTGTCTTGTAAGTGCTACTAGAATATTAGTGTGATTTTTTGATATGATGTCTTATTATGAATATTTTTTTATTTTAAAAATAAAGGAGGTTGTTGTTATGCAGGGTGAGAACATGGTTTCAATTAGAGGTAGTAATAGAAAAAAGATACTCCTTAGTTTGAAAAATATGCAGTATTCAAGAACTGATCTAGCTCGTAAATTGTCATTGACAAATGCAGCGGTTACGATTCTTACTAATCATATGATTAAGGAAAATATTTTAGTTGAAGTTGGTTCAAAAGAATCGGATGTTAAAAAGCATGGGCGCAAAGAAATACTTCTTGATATTAATAAAGATTTTGCATATTCAATGGGAGTAATTATTTCAAGTAATTATTTCCAAATAGGAATTGCAAACCTTAAATGTGAAGTTTTAATAAGTGAAACTTATTCCTTTGAACCACCAGTTAGTGCTTATGAAATATTAGAAAAAATTAAGGATCATATGATTGAAATTATCTGGAAGCATAATTTTTCAAGGGATAAATTTATTGGATTAGGATTTAGTATTACTGGTATAATTAAGGACAAGGAATCTGGAATTGTTAATGATAGTCATGGTACATGGATTGAAAAAGATGTTCCTGTTAAGGCTATATTAGAGGAATATTTTTCACTTACAGTGTATCTTGAAAGCTATGTTAAGAACCTTTCACTTGCTGAATTTATGGGAAAGAACATAGATAATATCATGTTTTTTGATTATACAGATACTGCTGAGCTTTCTATTTGGTCTGGTGGTAATGTTTATCCTGGATTTAATAATAAATCTGGTATGGTTAGTCATATGGTAATTGATTATGGAGGTGAGAAAAATTGTCCTACATGTGGAAATAAGGGTTGTGTTAATATGTTAATATCTAATTTTGCATTGCAGCGTTTGATTTATAAAGAATTTATGAATGGTGAGATTTCTGAACTTTATGACAAATACGAAGGTAGACTTAAAAAAGTTACTATATATGATATTTTTGCTTTGCATGATAAATATGAATTTATACAGAAAATAATGGAAGATACGGTAAGATATTTGGCAATAGTGATTGTTAATATTCAAAGAGTTCTTGATTTTAATTATTTAGTGCTTTATGGACAAAGTTTTAAACTCAAGAGTTTTTTTGAATTGTTGAAAGATGAAATCAAGCGATTCAATAAAGAAAAGATAGTATTAAAGCTTAGTTCTTTAGATACTGAAGTATCTGTTGTTGGTCCTGCTTCTAGTGTGATATTTAATAAATTTTATTTGACCGGAGGAGATATTGATTAATATTTTCTTTTTTTGTATTGTATATTTTGTAGAATTTTTTACAAATGAAGGTGATTTTTAGTGTTTGAGAGTTTAGGTTCAGGTTTTAAAGATTTTATCAAGTATATATCTGGAAAATCTGTAATAAGTGAAAAGAATATTGAAGAAGCTGTTGACACTATTAAGAATACTTTAATTGAAGCTGATGTTAATTTAAGTGTTGTAAGACGTTTTGTAAATTCTGTTGTTGAGGAAGCCAAGGGGATTAAAGTTTTAAGAAATGTTGATCCTAAATCTCAGTTTATTAAGATTGTCAATGATAAGCTTGTAAGTTTTTTAGGAGATAAGCATTCTAATCTTATTTTACATCCAGTTAATAAATTATCATGCATTTTGATGCTTGGTCTTCAAGGTTCTGGAAAAACGACAACCTGTATAAAACTTGCAAGGCGACTTAAATTAGAAAATAGAAGAGTTCTTCTTGTTGCTGCAGATACTTTTAGAGCAGCAGCAGTTGAACAATTAAGAGTTCTAGGTGTGCAAATTGGCGTTTCTGTTTTTACTCTTGAGGGTGAAAGCAATCCTATTAATGTTGTAAAAAAATCCATTGAATATGCGAATAAAACAGAACTTTTTGATACAGTGATAGTAGATACTAGAGGGCGTCTTGAAGTTGAAGATTTATTATTAAAAGAGATTAAAGATATTAAAGATATATTAAAGCCTACTGAGACAATATTGGTAGCAGATGCAATTACAGGACAAGTTGCTGTAAATGTTGCAAGGGAATTTAATGACAGGGTTGGAATTACAGGTGTAATTTTTACAAAATTTGATTCTGATGCTAAAGGTGGTGCAATACTATCACTTAAGACTATTTGTGGTGCTCCCATTAAATTTGTTGGAATTGGAGAAAAGCCTGAAGATCTTGATATTTTTTATCCAGATAGGGTTGCTTCGCGAATTCTTGGCATGGGAGACATTGTTAGCCTTGTTGAGAAAGCCCAAGTTGTTATAGATAAAGAAGAAGCTTTAAAACTTGAAGAGAAATTTAAAAAAGCTAACTTTAATTTTGAAGATTATTTAAATCAATTTAAGTATATGCGTAGTATGGGTGGTGTTTCTAGTTTGATAGGAATGCTTCCTGGTATTTCTTCATCAGAAATGCTACTTCGTAATATTAATGAAAAGGAACTTAAAAGAGAAGAGGCGATCATTCTTTCTATGACTAAAAAAGAAAGATTAAATCCTGTCATTTTAAATAGTCCTTCAAGAAAAAAAAGAATAGCTTTGGGAAGTGGAACGACAATTTTTGAAGTAAATAAACTTATTAAAAAGTTTACTCAAGTAGTTTTAATGATGAAAAAAATGAAAAATAAGAGCTTTCAAAACAAGATAGCATCTCTTTTGGGAGGTAAAGGAGGAATGGTAAATTGAGTGTTAGAATAAGATTAAAAAGGATGGGGGCAAAAAAGAGGCCTTATTATCGAATTGTGGTAATGGATTCTACTTCGCCTAGAGATGGACGAGCTATTGAAGAGCTTGGGTATTATCATCCTATTGAAAGCCAAAATCAAATTAAAATAAATGAAGAAAAATTTAAGGATTGGATATGCAAAGGAGCTATTCCAAGTGATACGGTTAAGAAAATTGTGAATAAAAATAATTTTAAAATTTAGAGTTAGGAGGACTTAATGAAAGAGTACGGCAATGAAATTGAGCTTATAGAATTTGTAGTAAAATCTCTTGTGGATAAAAGGGATGAGGTTAAGTTAAATGTAGTTGAAGGTGAGAAGTCAACTATTTTGGAATTAAGAGTTTCAGCAAATGATGTTGGCAAGATAATTGGGAAAAGGGGACGCATTGCAAGGGCTATTAGAACGCTTCTTAGTGCTTGTGCTGCAAAAACAAATAGGAGAGTTCAGTTAGAAATTTTGGACTAATTGATGTTTATAAAGGGCATAATATTGTCATCTTATGGAGTGAATGGATATGCTAAGATCAAAAGCATATCCAATGATTTGAATGATTTTTTTGCTTTAAAAGGTCATCAATTGATTTTAAAAAAAGAAAGTTGTTCTTCTATTGAGGTTAAGGTTGAAAATGTATCTTTAATCAATAATTCATTGTTAGTAAAGTTTGAAGAATTTAATGCTCCTGAACCAATTAAGGATTTGGTGGGTTTTGAGTTATGGGTAAATGATAAGTTTGCGTCTAAATTAGAAGAGGATGAGTATTATTTTGGTGAGCTTATTGGATATAAGCTTGTTAATAGTGGAAAAGAGCTAGGTGTTGTTGTGTCTTTTTCAGAATGTAGTAAGTCAATTCTTCTTGAAGTTAAAGCTAGAAATAAGTCGTTTTTTATTCCTTTTTTAGGTGTTTATCTAGGAGATGTTGATAGAGTATTGAAGACTATTGAACTTAAGGTATTAGAACTGTTAGAATGAAAATTACGATTCTCTCTTTATTCCCTTCAATACTTACTCCATTTTTTAAAAATTCAATAATGAAAAAGGTTGTAGATAGAGGCATCATAAGTTATGAAATTATATCTATTCGTGACTTTTCTGATGATAGATATAAAAGGTGTGATGATGCTCCTTATGGTGGAGGTGCAGGGATGGTTTTAAAGGCTCAACCTATTTCTGCTGCTCTTGATTATGTGAACTCAAAAGTAAAAACCACGATATTTGTAAGTCCATCTGGGGTTAAGTATACTCAAAAATTGGCTTATGACTTGTCAAAGAAGAGTGAACTTGTTATAATTTGTGGAAGATATGAAGGGCTTGATCAACGTATAATTGATTTGTACGTTGATTTTGAAATTTCAGTTGGAGATTATGTATTATCTTCAGGTGAAGTTGCTGCTCTTGTTATAATAGATAGTGTATATAGATTATTAGATGATGTAATAAGTCCAAGTTCCTTGATTGAGGAATCTTTTAATTTTGGATGTGGCTTGCTTGAGTATCCTCATTATACTAGGCCTTATGAATTTAAAGGATTAAAAGTTCCTGATGTGCTTCTTTCAGGCCATCATGAAGAAATAAGGAAATGGCGATTTGTTAAATCTGTTGAGCAAACAAAAAAAAATAGATATGATTTATACCTTGAATATTTGGAAAAGAGAGGAGAAAATGATGGATTTAATAAGAAAAATTGAGGCTGACGGAAAGAGAGCAGAAAGCTTTAATTTTAGGGTAGGAGATACTGTTTGTGTTAATTATAAGATAATTGAAGGAACTAATGAGAGATTTCAAAATTTTGAGGGTCTTGTTATATCTATTCAAAATAAGGGCATTGGACAAACTTTTTTAGTGAGAAAAATTTCTTCAGGAATTGGTGTTGAAAAAATTTTTCCAATGCATTCACCTATTATAGAGAAAGTTAAAGTTTTAAAGCGAGGTAAGGTAAGAAAAGCCAAACTCTATTATATGAGAAATAGAATTGGTAAAGCTGCGATGAAGGTGAAGGAACGTCTTGAGATTAAAAATCCTAAATGATGTTCAACCATATAAATGTGATTTTGGGTTAGTAAAGCCTTCTTTAAGTGGGCAATTAGAAGTTGTTAGATCTATTGGTATTAATAAGTGGCTTGTATCTTTTGTAGGTAGATATTTTGAAGTAGATAGTTGTTTACCTTTAAAGGTTGGATTTAAGTATCCTTCTAGGATGATGAAGACTTCAAAGAGTTTTTTAATTAGTATTAATTATGAATCTGTATTTGAAAATTTAGATTTATTTAAAAGCGGTAATAAGCTTATAATTAAGCGTAATGGTGATTTTATAGGTCAAAATATTAAAAAGTTATTCAGTGATATTTATGACAATGTAAAGGATGGATTTGTTTTAAAGTTTCTTTTGGCTTTGCATGAGCAAAACATAACAAAACAAGATTTTATGAAAATTTATAATTATTTTAGCAGTGAAGTTGAAAGAAAGGAGTGGAATGCCAAGTTACCAATTTTTATTGAAAATGGTTATAATTTTATTATTTCAATTCCCTTTAGATTTTTAGATAGTTCTGGTTTGTTATTCTTATTTTCAAATAAAAATTTAAAAATAATTTATAAGTGGAGTTTTATTTATTTTTTTAATAAAAGTGAAAAGATTATTTGTGAAATTAATAATGCTGGTTTTAATTATAAATTAAGGATATATTCAGATTTTAATTTAGATACTGTGATTGAAAAACTAAAAAGCTCTCTTTTTGATTATAATATAATTGATATACAAATCTTAGATTCAATGCAAGAGCTTTCTGATTTTGATTGTGAAATAAGAGTAGTTAAGAGCGTTAATTATACAGTATGAAGAAAGAAGAATTAGCTTTATTAATTAAATATGACACTAAATTTCCAGCTCCTTTTATTCTAGCTAAGGCTAAGGGAGAGAGAGCTTTACTTATAAAAGAGCTTGCTAAGCAAGAAAATATTCCTATTGTTGAAGATAAATATTTATCCGAGAATTTATTTTCAATTAATGAGGGCGATTTTATTGATTCTAAGTATTTTAAAGTAATTGCATATATTTTATCTATTGTATATAAGTTTAAAAATAATAAGTTATAAATCGCTAGGTAAATTAAAAATTGAGCTAAGAGAATCTTTTGCTTAAAAATATTTATTAAGAAATGATCATAAGATGATAGGTAAAGTTATTATAGTTTATTTTGATAATTAAATTCCTTTTGGAAAGGCAGTTTTTTTGACTTTATTGGAATTTAGAGGTATAAGATGTTATTATATTTCATATAATTTAAGGAGGTAGCATTGAAGTATGCTCAAAATAAAGTTGTTGCCACTGATTTGCGAAAAAACACCGGTATTCCTTATTGGAAAAGGAAAAGATTAAGAAATGATCTTAAAAAACAGAATGGTACATCTTTAAATACCGATGATCATAAATCTGTTGACATTAACTTTGGAAAACGAATTGATTATAAGGTGAATAGTCAAAAAGATTTTATTAAAGAGCGAAGAGTATCTCATTTTAAGATTAAAGAGATATGTCCTGTTTGTTTAAAACAAATTAAATATGTTGCATCTTGTATGTCTATGAAGTTTGATAATGAGGACAAGCCTATACATTTTGATTGTGCAATTGATAAGTTAAAGTCTGAGAATAACTTTTGTAATAATGAAAGTTTAGTGTATGGGGGTGTTGGAAAATTTTTTGTTGTTGATAAATCTACTAGAGGCAATAATTTAGCTTTTAAAATACTTAAAGAGATTAATTTTGAAAATTTAGATAATAATCCTAGTTGGAGAGAAAAAATCCTTCAAAATATTAATAAAGGATTTAAATTATATTGATTATGCGAGTAGCATTGTTTCCTGGTTCATTTGATCCTATTACTTTGGGACATATTGATTTAGTTAAGAGGGCCTCATTGATTTTTGATAAGATTATTGTTCTTGTTGCTAATAATACTATTAAAAATTATTTGCTTAGTAGTTTTGAAAGATATGAACTTACTTGTGAAGTTATTTCATCTTTAGGATTGCAAAATATTTTTGTGGATAGATATGATGGGATTATTTCAGATTATATTTTAAAGAATAATATTGGTTTTATTGTAAGAGGTATTAGGGCTTTTCGTGATTTTGAGTTTGAATTTGAAAGATATATTGCAAATAGCAAGTTTAATCCTTATGTAGACACAGTATTCTTACCAAGTAGTGATAAATATCTATTTGTAAGATCAGATATTGTTAAGGAATTAATTAAGAATAAAAATTTTGATCTCTTAAACTTTATTCCAGAATTAGTGCAAAAAAAGTTAAAATACAAATTTATTGACAAATTATCTTAATAATATATATATTATTAAGATAAATTTGTTTATTTTAAGGAGACAAAGGGATGGCTGTTCCTAAATTTAAGCCTTCAAAGTCTAGAAGTAGGACAAGGCGTAGTGTAAATATGAGAAAAAAGGTACCTCAGCTTCAAGAATGTTCAAATTGTGGTATTCTTGTAATAAGGCACAGAATATGTGGAAAGTGTGGTTATTATAGAAATAGTCAGTACTTAGAAGTAGAACTGTAGTTTGAACGAGGGATGTTTATTTATGGATCAAAGTGAGATTTTTAAAAAAGTTAGGTCTATTATATCTGAGCAATTAGATAAAAAAGAAGATGAAATTACTATGGAATCTAGATTTGTTGAAGATCTTGGTGCAGACAGTCTTGATATTTATGAACTTTTATATTTGCTTGAGGAAGCTTTTGATGATAAAATTCCAGAAAATGAAGCTAGTGAGTTTGAGACTATAGGTGATGTTGTTGCTTTCATTGAGAAAAAAAAGGGTTAAATGGGTTCTTTTATAATGAAGCTAGATAAAGATCGTAAAAAAAAACTAGATGGATTCTTAATGAATTTGCATATTGATTTTAATAATATTGATTTGTTGAATATGTCTTTTATTCATTCATCGTATGCTAATGAATTTGATCAAGGATATGCTAATAATGAAAGATTAGAGTTTTTAGGAGATTCTGTTCTTAATCTTATTATTACAGATTATTTATATAAATTTTATCCTGATAAGAGTGAGGGTGAACTTAGTAAGGCCAGATCTTATATTGTTAGTGAAGAGTCTCTATCTAGTATTGCTCGGGAGCTTAATCTTGGCAACTATCTCTTGCTTGGTAGAGGTGAGGAAAGTAATGATGGGCGTAATAAGAAAGGTATTCTTGCAGATGCTGTTGAAGCTTTTGTTGGTGCTCTTTATCTTGATGGTGGCTTTTTAAAAGTATCTGCTTTCGTGGTGGAACTTTTTGAAGTTCATATAAGGTTAATGTTCAATCGTGGTGATTTTAAAGACTATAAGAGTCTTCTTCAAGAGTATGTTCAAAAAAAGTATAAGATTTCACCAAGTTATAAGTTAGTTAAAGAATTGGGACCTGATCATAATAAAATTTTTTGTGTTGAACTTTATGTTAATGATAAATTTATATCAAATGGCAAAGGCAAATCGAAAAAAGAAGCTGAAATGATTGCTGCTGAGATGGCACTTAAAAATATTGTAAATATTGCTCTTTAATTTTTTTGATTAGAGTTTCTTTTTGGTTAAGTGTGGGATTAATTAATACTTCTCTTAGTAAATTATTTAAAATTTTTCCAATATTTCTATTGTCTGTTAGTTTGAGATTTTTAATATCATTGCCATTGATTTTTAGTTCTCTTAAAGATAAGGGATTTTTGAGCATTTTTTTTCTTTTTATGTTGTTTATTATAAATTGGAGTTTATTGTTTTTTCCTTTAAGAGCTTTGTATATATCAAATATTTCCTTATGATTTTCTCTGGTAGCTTTGCTTAGTAATATTCTAACATTACTTAAGTTTTTCATTTTTAAATTGTTAATTTCATCAATAATAACTCTGTAAAGTGTTATTAGTTTTATATCTTTGTTTGAAAATTTAAGTAATTTTAACTTTTCTCTTAAACTTTGTATATCTTTTTTTATTGTAAGAATAACTATTGCTTTTAAATAGTAGAATTGATTTTTATTTAAAAGATTAATTCTATTTTTTAATTTTTTGTTTATTTCTATATTGAAAAAATATTTGAAGAAATTTACTTTTTGTAAATAGTTAATTCCCTTTATTGGATTTTGTCCTTCCAAAAGCTTGATGAATTCATTATTTATTCTTTCTTTTGACAAAAGCAATATGTTTTCTTTTTTATATTTCATAGACACCAATGTATTTTGATCAATTGTAAAGTTAAGAGTAGATGCAAATCTTGCAGCTCTAAGTATTCTAAGAGCGTCTTCTTCAAATCTTTTATTTGGTTCTCCTATACATTTGATTTTCTTTTTATTGAGATCTCTTTTGCCATTATAGTAGTCTATTAGTTTGCAGGTAAGTATATTCATTGCAATTGAGTTTATTGTAAAATCTCTTCTTTTTAGATCTTCAATTAAGCTTTTTGTAAATTTTATTTTTTTAGGTGATCTTTTATTTTCATAGTCTATGTCTATTCTATAAGTTGTAATTTCAAAAATTTTTTTGTTAAAAATTATACTTATTGTACCGTGTTTTATTCCTGTTTGCATGTTGTTTGGAAAAAGTCGCATTATTTCTTTTGGAGTTGCATTTGTTGTAAAGTCAAAATCATAAGGTATCTTTTTAAGAATCAAGTCTCTTAGAGCACCTCCTACTAAGAAAAATTCATAGTTGTGATTATTAAATATTTTACTAATCTTTAATATATCTTTAGCATTAGTGCCTAGGTTCATATAGAATTATATTATAGTTAAAATATTATTTTTTATAAGATCGTAAAAAAAATTTTAGTTTATTATTAAAATGTCATAAAATAATACTTATCTGGTTTATATTTAATGTTTATAAATTATAAATGGGGTTTTATGAATAAGATTAATGTTAATATATATGATTCTATTGACAAACTTTCAAAAGATTTGAAGGTTAAATTATTAAGGGAAATTAAAAAGAGTTTAAGCTTAAATTCTTCAGTATTATCTACAAATAATTCTACTAATTATTTAGATGCATATTCTTCCGTTCAGATTGATGATTTTTTATCTAAAAAATTTATGGAAGAATCGTTTTTTCTAAAGATATGGATCTATATTTTAAATCTCTTTCAAAGAAGTAAGTCTAAAGAGGATATTTATAAAATTCATATTTTAAAAAAATTAGAAACCCATGTTAATAATATTTATAAAAATCCTGTTATAGATTTTAAGAAAGGATATTTACGTGTAGGTTTTATAGAAATGTTTTTTGAATTTTATTGCCATTTAATGGAGCTTAAAGAATATTTCAAGATGTTAGAGGATAATAATGTTATTGAACAAGCAATGTTTGAAGTTATTCAGAGTAAGATTCCAAATTTCAAGTGTAAAATAAAAGATTTTTTAGACCCTGAGATATATGAGCAATTCTTAAAAAAAGAGAAAAGTCAAGAAAACTTGGAAGAAATCATTAAAATAAATATTAGTTCTTATGTGGATTCAATTCCTTCACAACTTTATAAAGTTGTAGAAGACATGTTTGAATTTTTTTATATTCTAAATAGTATTGTATTTTTTCCTTACAAATCTTTTTTTTCTTTTTTTAATGTGGATCTTTTAGATGATTTAAAGAATTTTGATGATATTGTTAATTTTGATAGGACAGTCAGTACCAGTTTTGCAAGTATTGATAAGTATTTTAAGTGTTTTTTTGAGCTTTTATATACATTAAGAGAGATTGAGGTAAATGAAGAAATTTTAAAAATTATTATTAAAAATTATTTTTTAATAATAAAGTCAAATGAGGATTCTATTTTGAGTGAAGAAAAGCTTTTAAAAATTGATGCTATGTTTAAAAGCATTTTGGGCATTATTTTAAAGATTATTAATTTAGCAAAAACTTTGCCTTATTTAGATGTTTTTAAAATTTATTATGAAAATCCAGTTTTGACACCTAAGAAGTATGTTCCTTATTTTGATGTAAAAAGCTTTTATGAGAATATTTTATTGTTAAATGTTAGTAGTCAGCTTGTTAAAGAGCATGATAATGCCTTAGAAATGCTTATGAATCAAGAAATGAAAAGCCTAATTAAAAATTATAGTGTTATTTTTAATTTACATAGCGTAATTTTTAAAGGGATAGAACTTGAATATTCAAGTTTTAAAAAACTTTACTTTATTAATGAATTTTTTAAAGATATTTATGATGTCAAAATGATAGAAATATTGAAAACAATAAATAATGTAGTACTTGTAAATAATTCTGATTTAAGGAACGTATATGTTAAGCTTGAGAGAAATATCAGTGCTCTTAAGAAAGAAGTTTATGATTTTTATATTGAGGTTAATTATAAAAATGAGGAATATGAAAAATGTATCAAGTTGGATAATGGTGGTGATTATTACAGGGAAAAAATTTTGGCATGGTGTTTAAAGCAGACAAATGTTATTAAAAAATTAGTTTTTAATTTTACAAAATATTTTCTTGATCTTAAAGAAAAATATATTGCCCTTTTAGAAAATAATAACACTTTTATACAAAGTGCTCTTAATATTTCTCATAAATTATCTCCAGAGAGTAGTTCAAGGATTAGTTTGGGTTATGTTATTAGTAGTAACATATTGTTTGTAATTAAGCGTGCTCTTTTTATACTTGAAAATTTATAGATTATTATGAAAGGTTTTAAGATAAATGATTTAAGGTTATTTTCAATTTTTATTAGAATTTTAGTGTTAATTTTTTTTCTTAATTCTTTACTTAGTTTATTTTTATTTTTGGCTGGTGCTTATAATGTTTTTATGTATTCTTTTCAAAAATTTTCACTTGAATGTGCAATTCTATTAAGTGCTTTTGCTTTTGGACTTGAATCTACTAGATTAATATTTTTTTATATATTTTTAAGAAAGAAGATCAAAAATTATATAATTTTAATTTTTAGCTTTATTATTTGTTTTTTATCTTTTTTTATAAAAATTTTTCTTTCTTTTTGAATATAATTTTATTTATTTTTATATTTTCTATTGACTAATATATGGTATTTTTATAAACTAACCATTGTCTTTGTTATGTGTGCCGACTTAGCTCAGTTGGTCTAGAGCGGCGGTCTTGTAAACCGCAGGTCGTCGGTTCAAATCCGACAGTCGGCTTTTTAGGGGCGGTACCGAAGTGGTTAACCGGGGCAGACTGTAAATCTGTTGGCATTGCCTACGTGGGTTCGAATCCCACCCTCCCCAATTTAAGGTGTAATTTTTATAGATATTATACTAGATTTTTTTTTGGACTTGTTGAGTGTTTATAAGTATTGTAAAATTCATTATGACCAAGTCTTAATTTAATATTTGTAGATTGTGTTTTTAGGGATAATGTGTTTTTTCATTTTTATTTGGTTAAAGGCATAAAAGTTTAATTTGCTTTTTGTTAAAAGAGATTTTAAAGTCTTATGGCACTAAAAAAAATTTTCATTTCCCTTTTTATTGTATTTATTACTTTTTCTGTTTTATTGTTTTACCTATGTTTTTTAAACTCTTCTTCTTTGCAAGCTGAATTAATATATGAATTTGAAGTTCAAAAAGGGTGGGGAGTAAAAAGAATTGCTTGGGAGCTTAAACAGAAAGGATTAATTAGATCTGATAAATTATTGGTAGCTATTTCTTATTTTTTTGGTAGTGATAAAAATTTTAAGGAAGGTAGGTATTTAATTAATGGTAATTGTTCAACTTTTGATGTATATAAAGAGTTATTAAAAGGTAGGCCTATATTTGCTATTAATATTACCATACCTGAAGGATATACTGGTAGAAGAATAGCGTTGAAGTTAAATGAGTCAGGTATTATTAATGATGATCAAAGTTTCATGGATTTAATAAACGATACTGAATTTATTAATAATCTTGGACTTAGTTATGATTCTCTTGAAGGTTTTTTGTTTCCAGATACTTATAAATTTTATAAGGATATGGAAATAAAGAAAATAATTCAAATTTTTGTTTCGAATTTTTTTAGCAAACTTAGTTCTATTGGCATAGATCATAAGTCTTATTCTAATGAAGAGTTTTATAATAAAGTAATTATTGCATCTATTGTAGAGCGTGAATATAGGGTTATCAGTGAAGCACCAATAATTGCGTCTGTTTTTTATAATAGGATAAATTCTAATATGGCATTACAATCTTGTGCTACAATTGAATATATTATTACTGAGAAATTAAAAAAACCTCACCCTGAAAGAATTTATTTTTCAGATTTAGAGATTAAGTCTAGATATAATACCTATATTAATAAAGGTTATCCCCCAGGTCCAATTTCAAATGCCGGAATTATATCTTTAAAAGCAGCCTTTTTTCCAGAGAATACAAATTATTTATTTTTTGTTATCAAAGATCCTAATGTTGGAACTCATAATTTTTCATCAGCTTATAGTGACCATATTGTAGCTGTAGATACTTATATTCGTAATTTTGTTGCTAAGGAATAAAAGGAATATGGAATATTCTAATTTTATAGATTTGATTAAAAAAAGAGTTGACATTGTAGAATTAATAGGCGAGCGTGTTAGCTTGGTTAGGGCCGGTGTATCTTATAAGGGGCTTTGTCCTTTTCATGCTGAAAAAACACCTTCTTTTTCTATAACTCCTTCTCAAGGACTTTTTTATTGTTTTGGATGTAAAAAAGGAGGGAATGTCATAAATTTTTTAATGGATATTGAAAAGATTGATTATAATTCTGCTGTTAAAGCTTTGTGTAGTAGGATAGGGATTGTATATGATGATATTAAGAAAACTATAAAAATTAAGGGTGAAGATCCTAATAAGTCAATAATTTCAACAATATATGATTTAAACTCTAAATTGATTAATACCTTTTTATTTTTTTTTAATAATAATCAGGGAGTTTTAAATTATATTCTCAATGTAAGAGGGATATCAAGAGAGGTTATCAATTTATTTAGCATTGGTTATTTACAAAGAGACGTTTCAAATAAGTTTAATTTTTATGATTTTTTGAGCTCAAGAGGATATTCTGATGAAATATTAAGTAAGAGTGGTTTATTTTCAAGAAAAAAACAAAAATTTTCGATTTTATCTGGAAGATTAATTTTTCCAATCAGAGATTTTAAAGGAAACGTAGTAGGATTTGGAGGTAGGAATATATGTGAAAATCATGGGCCTAAATATATTAATTTAAGTGAAACAGAGGTTTTTAAAAAGAGAGAATTGCTTTATGGATTTTATGAAGGTTTTTCTGTAATTAAGGAAAGTAGATCTGTAATATTGACAGAAGGTTATATAGATGTTCTTGCTTTTTTTACAGCTGGTGTGAAAATTGCTGTTTCTACACTTGGTACAGCTTTTTCAAGGGAGCATCTTGCTTTAATTAGAAGATATACAGATAGGATAATAATATGTTTTGACGATGATGCTGCTGGACTTTTAGCTACTTTTAAAGCCTATCAGCTTTGTTTACCCTTTGATGTTGATGTAAGTGTAATTGGAATGGATTATGGATTTGATCCTGCAGATGTTTTAAAGAAAAAAGGTGTACCTGCTTTAAAAAATATGATTGATCATACTTGTGAGGCTTTTGAATATCTTTTAGAAAAATATTCCAGTAAATATGATTTAAGTAAAACATCAGATTTAAATAGTATGATTGGTTTGTTTATCAATTTGATAAGTTTATCAAGTACTAATACGCAAAGGGAGCTTCTTTTATCAAAGCTTGAGAGTAGAGTAGGTGTTAAATTAGAAACTTTAAGAGAAGATTACTATAATATTAGAGAAAAGAGTGCGATTGAAGTTTATAAAAGAAATGCATATTCCCATGAGATAAACACCTATGAGAGATATTTAGTAGTGGCCTTATTGAAAGACTTTAATTATTTTACTATAATAAGGCGTAATATTATTGACAGCGACTTATATGATGTTGATGTAAAAAAAATTTTTGTGTGTTTTGAAATCCTATTTGAGAATAGTGAGAATGTTTCATTAACTTGTTTAAAAGATTTATTAAAAAATAAGTATGGTTTTTGTAATGAAGTTTTTTTAGAAAATATGCTAAGAGTAGAGTTTGATGTGGATTATGAGATGGTTAAGCAAATTTTATTTGCAATTAAAAAAAGAAAGGTAGAGAAACGAATTTCTTTTTTTAAGGAAATGAATAAGGATGATTTTTTAATAGATGCTAAGACACAAATTAGAGAATTAATGTTTTTAAATATGCAGAGAGAGTGCTTGAGGATATATTTGAATGAATAGTATAAAGAATAAAGACTTGCAAACTTTTAAGAAAAAAAATTCGAAAGTAATAAAAGCCATTTTAAATTATTTGGGTGATAAGAAAGCCATTGCATTTGGAGATTTATCGACTTTTCTATCAGGAGATATTTTGGAGCCTGAAAATATTGATTATCTTTATGAATTTCTTGAAGATGAGGGAATAAGCTTGATTAACGAGAAAATGGATTCAGACATTTGTGATATTGATGAGTTAGATGAAGCAGATAAAATTGATACTCAATGTATGATGTTAGATGATGCTGTTCAAAATGATGATGATGAAATAGATGATGAAATAGATGATAAATTAGATGTATTTGAAGATGAATCTATAGAAAGGGAAGATTTTAATTCAGGATATATTAAGAGTGGTTTGTTAAAAGATAATAATTCTGAGGATCCCATAAGACTTTATTTAAAGGAAATAGGAAAAGAATTTTTATTAACTGGAAATCAAGAGGTTGAGCTTGCAAAGCAGATGGATTCTGGCGAGAGTATAATTGAGAATATCCTTAGAAGTGAAGGACTTGTTATCGAGAACTATTATAATTTAGTTAATGCTATTTATTCAAGAATAAGTAAAGAAGAGTTCTTTAAAAAAGAAAAGGAAAGAGAAAAAGATAATAATTTTGACTATTATAACAAAAAAAAAAGGATCTCTTCCTTTTATAAGGTTTCGTTAAAACCATTTCAAGATCGTTTGATAAAGTATATAGAAAAGAAACATAGATTGTATGAACTTGGAGAGGATATTTTTGAAGAAAGTATTGCAAATGAGAGACTTGAGATTAAAGCAATGCTTAAGTCTGTGCCTTTGTATCAAGAGGAGTTGAGACTTTTTTCAGATGATTACATTGATTCTGCTAGTAAGATAAAAGATTTAAAGAGACAACAAAAGTCTATATTAGATAGATTGAAGATAGATAAAGTAAGGAATCTTAGGATTCTTGGTAGAGATTTGGCTATTCCTGAAAAACGGGAAAGGATAGAAAAGTCTTTAAATATTCGAGAAGATCTAATTAAAGAGCAAATTACAGAAGCTCAACTTGCTCAAAAAGAGCTTGAGAGAATTGAAATGTATTATGAGTATCCAATGGATAAAATAATAAGTATGTCAGAAGAGATCCTAAAGGGTAAGCAGATGATGCAACATGCAAAAGATCAGTTAATTAAGGCTAATTTAAGACTTGTGGTAAGTATTGCCAAAAAGTATGCTAATAGGGGTCTGCATTTTTTTGATCTTGTTCAAGAGGGCAATATTGGTCTAATTAAAGCAGTTGAAAAGTTTGAATATAAGAGAGGATTTAAGTTTTCTACTTATGCGACGTGGTGGATTCGTCAGGCAATAACTAGATCAATATCAGATCAGGCTCGTACTATTCGTGTGCCTGTGCATATGATTGAGCAGATTAATAGATTGAATAGAGAAACAAGATATTTAGTTCAAGTCTTAGGTAAGGATCCAACAGATGAAGAATTATCAGCTAGATTAGGATGGGATCTTAAAAAGGTAAAAACTGTAAAGAATGTTTCAAGAGAACCCGTATCGCTTGAAACACCAATTGGAGAAGAAGAAGATTCTGTTTTAAGTGATTTTATTGAAGACAAAGCTATAAGAAATCCAGCAAAACACACATCTTTTGTAGTTTTGCAAGATCAAATAAGAGCAGTTCTTGGAACTCTTCCAGAAAGAGAACAGGAAGTTGTTAAGATGAGATTTGGTCTTGAAGATGGGTATTCTTTAACTCTTGAAGAAGTTGGATTGCATTTTAACGTTACAAGAGAGAGAATTAGACAGATTGAATCTAAGGCATTAAGGCGACTTAAAAATCCTAAAAAAACTCAAAAACTTAAAGATTATTTGGAAGATTTAAATTGAATAGGAGGATTCATGGAAACTAATATTGATATACTGAAAAACCTTGAAGGTATATATAAAGCTAGGTTTGAGCTTGAGGAAAGACAAAAAACTATTCCTAGATATTTGCAAGCTAAAAAAGCTCAAATAGATGAACTAATTGGATGGCTTGATGACTTACAGCTTAAATTTAAAGACTATCAAAAAGATGATGTCTCTTTGAAATTGGATATTCAAGATATTAATGTGAGAAAGAGTAAGGCAGAGGAAAAAATTGATAGCATTAAAACTCAAAGGGAGTATGAGGCTCTTGAAAAAGAATTACAGACTATAATTGATGATGAGGTTGCTGTTAGGAAGAAAATGACACATATTACTGGCCTTAAGGCAAAAGTAGACAAGGAAATAATAGAGGTTAAGAGTAAGCTTGAATTTGAGCAAAATATTTATGCTACCGAGAGTGCTAGTCTTGAAAATGAGCTTTTAGAAATTATAAAAAAACTTGATTCTATAAAATTAGAAGAGGAGAAATATGCCTCTAGAATGGATGAGGACTTTTTATTTAAATTTCAAAGAATTATTAGAAATAAGTCTAATGGAGTTGTACCTTTAATTGACAGTGTTTGTAAAGGTTGTCATATGATACTTCCTGTTGAGTTTGCAAATAAGGTAAGGCGTGAACCTGATGATATCAAGTTTTGTCCTTATTGTAGTAGAATACTTTATTATCAGGCTAAATTTGAAATTGGTTTAGAAATGGTTCCTGGTGGTTTAGCAGATTTGCTATAATAAATTTTTTAATTTTGTATTTTGTTTAAGTTGATGTCCAGTCATCACTTAATGTGCATTTAGGCATTTTAAGAGGAAAGTCCGAGCTCCAATAAGAGCATAATGCTAGGTAATGCCTAGGAGTTTTAAACTTAAGACAGTGTCACAGAAAATTACCGCCTTAAGACCATCTTAAGGTAAGGGTGAAAAGGTGAGGTAAGAGCTCACCGCTTATTTAGTGATAAATAGGGTCCAGACAAACCTCATTAGGAGCAAAATCAAGTATGCAGGTTTCCTTAGCTCTTGAGGGTGTGCTTGCGGGTAGATTGCATGATTTTTTCAGTGATGGAAAAACAAGATAGATGATGACTTAGTACAGAACTCGGCTTATGGATATCAACTTAAATTTTATATTTCATAGAGGACCTTTATGGGGAGCAATTACTTAAAATATGTTTTTTATTTACTTATCAGCTTATTACTTTTGTTCTTTATTTTTTACATCTTGTCTTATTTTAAGGCTTTTTCCAATTCATATTTAAAGGCAGGACCTACTGAGGTAAATTTACTTGCTCTTTGGGATAATAAGGAATATAAAGAAATAATAGATTATGCTGAAAATGGGCTTAAGGCAAACAGGTTTGATTTTAATTTAAATTTGCTTCTTGGATTTTCATATTTTTATTATTCTTTGATGTTAAATGATAGTTATTTGAAAAACCAATTTTTAGACAATGCAATAGAAAGATTGAGATTTTTAATAGCTATTAATGATGATGCTTCTATGGGTTTGATTTATTATGTTTTGGGTAAAGCCTATTCTCATAAGGGTGAATATTATAGTGATCTTTCCGTTAAATATTTAAATAAGGCACTATATTCAAGTGGTTTTTCTTTTATGAGTATGAAAAATGATATTTTTGAGTACTTGGGATATTCATATCAGCTTTTAAGGGACTATAATGCTAGCTTGAAATTTTTTGAAAAAGCTTATAAAGAGAATAAGTCTGATCTTGTGCTTTGGAGTTTGGCTTATGTGAATTATAAGGCTGGAAATATTGATGATAGCATTGAATATATAAACAAATTTTTGCAAGAAGAAAATGGCATATCAGCAAATGAGAGAAGTGATGGTAATTTAATTCAAAAAGTATATTTATTATATGGGGATATATATTTGGCCAAAAATGATTATGATGAGGCTTTTAATTGCTATGATAAAGTCTTGAAAATTAATAGTTTAAATCCTAATGTTTATGTTAAAATAGGAGACATATATAGGAAAAAAGATAAAGATTATCCTAAAGCTAGGAAATATTGGAGAGAAGCACTAAGCATTGATCCTTATTTGGAAGAAGCCAGAGAGAGGCTAAAAATTAGTTTAGAGGATTTTAGGGAGAACTTGAATTGAATTTTTTTAAATCTTTTTTAATAGATATTGGTATTGATCTTGGTACATGTAACACTTTAGTTTATATAAAGGATTATGGTGTGGTGATGAGCGAGCCTTCAGTAGTTGCTATAGATGTTAGTAAAGGTAATAGAGTTGTGGCTGTTGGGCGTAATGCAAAGAAAATGCTTTGGAAAACACCTGAAAACATTAAGGCGGTAAGACCGCTTCGTGATGGTGTTATTGCTGATATTGAAAATACAGAGAAAATGATTAAATATTTTATAAATCAGATTTTTTCTCGAAAAAAATTGTTTTTTAAGCCCAGGATGGTAATAGGAGTGCCAACTTGCATTACGGAAGTTGAGAGAAGAGCAGTAAAAGAGAGTGCAATGAATGCTGGTGCTCGCGAAGTTAAGGTTATTGAGGAATCTCTTGCAGCTGCTATTGGTTCTGATATCCCTATTTTTGAACCAACTGGTCATATGGTGTGTGATATTGGAGGAGGAACTACTGAAATATCAGTTATTTCCCTTGGTGGTATGGTAGTAAGTAGAGCTATTAGAACTGGTGGAGATGAGTTTGATGAAAGCATTATAAAGTACATGAGGAATGTTCATAATATTGTTATTGGTCAGCAAACAGCAGAAAAATTAAAAATTAAGATTGGTAATGTTTATCCAGATATTCATAATTTAAAAGTAGAAACGATAGATATTAAAGGTACAGATGCTGTTACTGGGCTTCCTAAAAAGCAAATTATTGATTCCATGGAAATACGAGAATCTTTGCAAGAACCTATTAGTACTGTTGTTGATGAAGTTAAGCGTACTCTTGGAGCAACTCCTCCAGAGCTTGCAACAGATATTGTTGAGCGTGGGATTATATTAACAGGGGGTGGGGCTCTTCTTAAGGGTCTTAGTAGGCTTTTATCAAAAGAAACAGGAGTTCCAGTATATGTTGCAGATAATCCTTTGCTATCTGTGGCTGTTGGAGCAGGTTTATTTTATGATTATGCCAATAGAATAGATATTAGTAAAAATATATATAGTTTTATTAATGAATAGGTATGAAGTTTCTTGTTAATATCAAGAATTTTATTAAGGTATTAAGTGTATTAATATTTGCTATTGTTCTTATGATTTATGATTCAGGTAGTTTGCATGTAAAGAAGAAGGATAATTTTTTTATTTTTACATTAAATTCATATATTCAAAGGAATATGTATGATTTTTTTGTTTTTGTTTCTAGTATTTTTAAGGCTATAAATGAATATAAAGATTATGGAAAAATAGTAGAGGCTTATAAAAAAAGAATACAGCAACTTGAAATAGTACTTCAAAATGTTCAGGTTTTAAGGCAAGAAAATTCTAGACTTAAAGAGCAGCTTGGATTTTATTCAATACATTCTCATGATTTTATTTCTGCTGAAATAATTTACTTGAATTATGCAAATATTTCGTCTTTAATGGCAATTAATAAGGGCTATAATGATGGTGTTCAGAAAGACATGATAGCTATTGCTTACCAAGATGGATTTAGTGGTCTTGTTGGCAAAGTTGTTAAAGTTTATGCACATACTGCAAGGGTTTTGCCTTTAACTAGTTATGAAAATTTTGTTTCTGCAAGAATTCAAAATAGCAAATTTATTGGTCTTGTTGAAGGTAAGGGGTATGGTAAACCTCTTGAGATGAATTATGTCAATAAATTGGCTGAGAGTTCTTTAAAAATTGGAGATTTTATTGTTACTGCTGGATTTAGCGACTATCCCAGTGGAATTTACATAGGAAAAATTACTTATTTTAATGTTCTTGAATATAACTCTCTTTTAAGTATTAAGATAGAACCCATAATAGTTTTAGATAAGTTAGAATATGTTTTTTTGATTAAGGGTAACAATAGGATAGAGAAGTGATATCATTTGTGCTTTATTATATTATTAGTGTATTTTTAGGTCAAGTTTTTCAATATTATTGTGATGTTAGTTTTTCTTTTTCAATAGATATATTTTTAATTATTTTGATTTTCAATTCTTTGAACTTTGTTTTTAATTTAGGTTTAGTCTCAAGTATTTTGCATGGTTTTATTATGGAATATTTCAATGGATTACCGCTTGGATTTTTTGTTTTTAATTATGTTTTGATATTTTATCTTCTTGAGAAAATTAAGATGGTTGTTCCAAAGAGCATGTTTAGTATAACCGTATTTTTCATTGTTTCAAAATTTATTATTTGGTTTGTGGCAATGGTTTTTTCAGATTTTATTGATCTTAAAGGATTTAATTATTCAATATTTGATTTTAATCTCATACTTAATATAGTATTTTTGAATTTTTTATATTCAATTTTAAGTTATTGTACTAAAAATTTTTATACTATCAAAGAGGAATACTAAAGTGAAAGTCATTTTGGCTGGCAGATATAGGTTTGGGATGTTACTTTTATCTTTCGTTTTTTTTTCTTATCTTTTTGCTTTGTTTAAAATGCAAATTGGAAAGCACTTGTTGTATGATAAAGAAGCTACAGTTCTGTTGTCTAGAGTGGATAAAATTAAGGCTGCAAGGGGTGAAATTCTAGATTCAAACTTTAATATTCTTGCAAATAATCTGACGGCATTTGTTTTAAAGATTAGTTTAGAGCAATATTATAGTATGCCTATTGAGGATAGAAAGGAGATGTTAGATTTTTTATCAAGCATTTTAGGCATGGAAAAAGGGCTTATCATTTCTAAAATCGAGGCTTCTAGAGGATATTTAAAGGATGTGGAAATAGTTGAAGGGCTAAGTCCAGATATGCTTTTTAGAATTGCTGAGAAAAGAAGTTATTATCCTGCACTTTTATGGACATATTCTTTTAAAAGAAATTATTTGGTAGATGATTCTTTTTCTCATTCTATTGGGTATGTTGGCAAGATTAATCAAAGAGAACTTCGTGCTTTTTATAATGTTAAGGGATATGATAATAATTCTACAATAGGAAAGTTGGGTATTGAACAAACTTATGATAGTTATATTAGAGGAAAAGAAGGTTTAATTAAATATAAGGTAGATTCTAGAGAAAGGAAGATAGATAATGGTTCTATTATAGAGTATATGATACCTGGTAATAACATTGTTTTAAACATTAATAAAGATATTCAAATGCTTGCAAAGGAAACTTTGGGTGAAAGATATGGATCTTTAGTAGTGTTAAAACCCTCAACAGGAAGTATATTGGCTCTTTATAATTATCCTTACTATTCTATGAATGATGTTTATAATAAGGATTCTAAAGAAGATTATTCTTTTTTAAATAGGGCAATTCAATCAGTTTATCCTCCTGCATCTATTTTTAAATTAGTTATGACTACGGCGTTGTTAGAAGAAAAAGTTTTTGATAAGAATAAGAAGATATATTGTTTGGGATATTTCAGAGTAGGAAATAGAATGTTTCATTGTTGGAATCGTGGTGGGCATGGTTATGTCAATTTAGAGCAGGCTGTTGCTCATTCATGTAATGTTTATTTCTATATATTAGGACTTAAATATCTTGGTATTGAGAATATTGTTAAGTATGCAAAAGAATATGGCTTTGGTGAGAAGACTGGTATTGACCTGCCAAATGAGGTTTCTGGCCTTCTTCCCAGTCAGGAGTGGAAGGAAAAAACTTTTAATCAGTCTTGGGTAGGTGGTGATACTGTAAATTTTTCAATAGGGCAAGGCTTTGTAAATGCTACCCCTATTCAGATTGCTAATATGATAGCTATGATTGCAAATGAAGGTGTTGTTTATAAACCAAGGGTTGTTAATAGAATTTTAGATGGGAATAGTAATGAAGTTGTCCTTAAAAATGTTCCCGAAGTTCTTCGGAAAACAAATGTTATTAGTAAAACCACGTTTAGACTTTTAAAAAATTATATGAGAAATGTTATAACTTATGGTACTGCTAAAAATTCAGTTCTCACAAAAGCTGTCAAAGTTATAGGAAAGACTGGGACAGGTCAAACTGGTGTTACTGGTATTGAAAATAGTTCTTTTGTCGGACTTGCTCCTTATGGTGGCTCTCCTGATGAACAAATTATTATATTTAGTTTAATTGAAGGAAGGAGTAACTTGGACAATATGTGGTCTGCTAAATCTATAGATTTAATGATGCAAGGGATTTTTGCTAATCAAAGTTATGAAGATATTCTTAAAGTATATAGACCATGGTATATTAGGTAGGACAAATGGCTGTTTTTAGAAAAGGTTACGATGGTTTTACATTATTTAGTTTAGTAATGATATCTTTTATTGGAATTTTACTTATATATTCTAGTGATTATACTTCTAATGGTTCTTTGATGAAAATCGAATATATTAAACAGATTATATGGGTTTTTAGTGGATTTTTTATAGTTTTTTTAGTAGGAAGATATGACCTTAAGATTATACATGGCATGATTTATCCTTTATATTTTTTGTTGATTGTTGCTTTAATTTTCACTGCTTTTTTTGGTATTACTGTTAATGGAGCTAAGTCTTGGATTGGAATTTGGAAATTAGGAGGCCAACCTTCAGAATTTGGTAAAATTATTAGTATTTTAGCTCTTGCTAAATTTTACAGTACTAAAAGGAATGATTGTCGTAGTTTTTTTGTTTTTATTTTTGCTTTTATATTAATTTTACCCGTTATTTTGCTTGTATTGTTGCAACCTGATTTTGGTACTGCTGTAGTTTATTTGAATATGTTTATATTTATTTCTTTTTTTGCTGGTGTAGATATACATTATCTTTTGTATTTTACATTAACAGGGATTTTTTCATTCCTTTTTATGGTGTTGCCTGTTTGGTATGAGTATCAGGCAGATATGGGAAGTATTTTGTATTTAATTTTTTCAAATAATTTTTATTTTAAAGTATCTTTTTTAGTATTAGTTTTGGTGTTTTTATTTTCTGCTATAGGCTTTTTTGTTTCGAAATATAATTTAACTATTAGATTTGTTTATTTTTATATGTTATTTATAAGTTCAATTTTGTTAATTTCTGCTTTTTTTTCTAAATTTCTTTCAAAGTTTATGAAACCTTATCAGATTAAAAGATTTTTAGTTTTTTTAGATCCAAATATTGACCTTAAAGGTGCTGGCTGGAATTTGAATCAAGTAAAAGTCGCTATTGGTTCTGGGGGCATGTTTGGTAAAGGATTTTTAAAAGGTCCTTATACTCATGCAAATTATGTGCCATCTCAAAGTACAGATTTTATTTTTTCAATCCTTGCTGAAGAATTTGGTTTTTTGGGAGCTAGTTTAGTTTTAGTATTATTTTTTCTTATTTTTTTTAGAATTTTAATAATAATGAATAAAAGTAAAGATAGTTATATGTCTTTGGTTCTTGCTGGAGTATTGAGTCTTTTATTTTTTCATACATCTTTTAATGTTGGTATGTCTTTAGGGCTTTTGCCAATTACAGGAATACCTTTGCCGTTTTTATCCTACGGTGGTTCCTCTACTATTACTTTCTTTATGGCTATGACTCTTTATTTTAATATTGAATCTATAGTAACTATGGATTAAAGTTTTTTATTTATTTGTTCTTATTTTTTTATCTGTTTTTTTAGTAAATTTTCTTGTATATTTATACTTATAAATTGATGGAATTTCTTATTTATTGAATAACTTTGGTTGAAGTTTAAATTTTATTATTAAATTAAGTATTATTTAAAATCTTAGGGTTTATAAGGTGTTGTTATGAGTGAAAAATTAGATAAAGACAGTGTTCTTTATAAAAAACGACATTCAATTGCTCATGTTATGGCAGAAGCTGTTCTTGAATTGTTTCCAAATACTAAGATTGCTATAGGGCCTCCCATTAAAAATGGATTTTATTATGATTTTGATTTTGAAAAACATATTACAGAAAATGATCTTTTGTTAATAGAACAAAAGATGAAAGAGATTTTAAGGACAGGAAGTTCTTTTATAAAAGAAGTAATAACTAAAGAGCATGCTTTAATGCTTTTTAAAGATGAGCCTTATAAAGTAGATTTAATTCAAGAGCTTGATATTAAAGATGAGATTTCTATATACAAAAGTCATAATTTTATTGACCTTTGTAAGGGTCCTCATGTTGATAATATGAATAAAATTGATCCAAAAGCATTTAAGTTAACTAATATTGCTGGTGCTTACTGGCGTGGTAATGAAAAAAATAAAATGCTTACTCGTATTTATGGAACTTTATGGAATAATGAAAAAGAATTAAAAGAATATCTTAGATTAAAAGAAGAAATAAAAAAGAGGGATCATAGAAAACTTGGACGCGAACTTGATTTATTTTCTGTACATGAAGATATAGGTCCTGGTCTTATATTTTTTCATCCAAATGGAGCTCGAGTAAGGGCTTTAATAGAAGATTTTTGGAGAGAAGAACATTTTAGAAATGGTTATGACATACTTTTTACGCCTCATGTTGGTAAATCTTGTCTTTGGGAGATATCTGGGCATTTAGATTTTTATCAAGAAAGTATGTTTGAAAAAATGGAGATAGATAAAAGTAATTATTATGTTAAACCTATGAATTGTCCATTTCATATTGCAATTTATAATACTAGAAAGCATTCTTATAGAGATCTACCATTTAGATGGGCAGAACTTGGTACTGTGTATCGGTATGAAAAGATTGGTGCTCTTCATGGTACTATGCGCGTTAGAGGATTTACACAAGATGATGCACATATTATATGTACTTATGAACAAGTTAAGTCTGAGATTCAAGAGGTTTTAAGATTTGCTATTTGTATGTGGAATAAATTTGGATTTACCGACTTAAAAGCATATCTTTCTACAAAGCCGGAAAAAGCTGTTGGAAATAAGGATGATTGGGAAATATCAGTAAAAGTTTTAGAGGAAGCTTTAATTGAATTAGGTATTCTTTATGATATTGATGAGGGAGGCGGAGCTTTTTATGGACCTAAGATTGATCTAAAAATAATTGATTCTCTTGATCGAGAGTGGCAGATGAGTACAATTCAGTTTGATTTTAATCTTCCTGCAAGATTTAAGATGACTTATATAGCAAAAGATGGTAAAGAAAGGCAACCTTTTGTTATTCATAGAGCTCTTCTTGGTTCTATTGAGAGATTTTTTGGGATTTTGATAGAGCATTATGGTGGAGCATTTCCTGTATGGTTAGCACCTCTTCAAGTTGTAATTATTCCTGTAAATAATATTGTAGAAGAGTATGCCTTAAGAGTATTATCTTATTTTAAAAATGAAGGCATTAGAATAAAATTTGATAATGATAGCAGTATTAGGATGAATTCAAGAATTAGGCAATATCAAGCTCAAAAAATTCCCTATATGTTTATAATAGGAATAAAAGAGGTAGAAGAAGAGAAAATTTCAATTAGAACCAGAGCAAATGATCAGATTAATGGACTTGAATTACAAGAAGCTCTTGAATTTTTAAAATTAAAAATAAAGAATAAGGAGATTTTATAGGTTGAATGTCAAGAGCATAATTAGTCCTAATAGAATAACTTTTTGTAGAATTATATTATCTTTTATTATTTTATTTATATTTTTTCTTGAAAATTTTTTGAATCTTTATTTTTTTTTAATCATAATTTGGGTTCTGATTGTTTTTAATGAAATAACAGATATTATTGATGGATATGTTGCCAGAAAATATAACTTGGTTAGTGATGTAGGCAAAATTTTAGATCCTTATGCAGATGTATTGCAACATCTAACATATTTTGTTTTTTTCTTTTATAAAGGTATTACACCATATTATTTTTTTGTAATTTTTATATATCGTGAAATTTCTATTGGTGTTTTTAGAAATTTAATTATTCAATTTAATGTAGTTCAGCAAGCTAAATTTTTGGGTAAATTAAAATCATTATTTTATGCCATATCGGCATTTGCAAGTCTTTTTCTTTATAGTTTAGATAAATTAAAAATTACTATTTTTGTTGATAATTTTATTATCTCAAACTTAAGTTTAAATTTAAATTTTTCTTTTTGTGTTGAAATGATATATTGTGCATCTGCCTTTTTGACTATCATATCTTTAATTGATTATGTTTTTATATTTTTGGATCTTATAAAGTATGAAAAATAGTATATTACTAATATTTGTTTGGATATTAACTAGTTTGCATTCTTATGCTCACTTAGAACTAGTGTTAACGGAAGTTAAGCCTTTAAATATTTCAAGCGTAAGTGGAAAGGGAAGTATTTATCTAAGAGTTAGTAAATCTTCTACTTATATTTTAACTTTTGATAATTCTATAGGTTCAGATTTTGTTTATATGGTATATGATGTTTTGAATAAAAGATATATAACAGATAAGGTAAGCACAAGGGATACCAAGCTTGAATTAAATAAAGATATTCTTTATGCTGTAATCTATATTACATCTGAAAATGTAAACATTAATTTTACGCTAACTGATTTGGATTTGTCAATAATAAGTGGCAATGCTTTAAGGGCAAAATCATCTAATATAAAAAAACAAGATAAGACTTTTTTAATAAGGAATTTGCCAAGCTTTCAATTGAGCTCAAAACTTAAAAAATATATTTTAAGGACTTATAAACGTAATATTTATCTTGCTTATCAAATGGAGCATAGTGATAATATTAAGGTTTCTTCATTTATTGAAAATATTGGTTGGTTTGATATAAGTACTGCTGTTAATAATAATATTACTAATATTGCGAATTTTGATTTTGCAGTTAATTCTAAAGGAGAATTATATATTGTATTTACTACTAATAATACCAATGATTTTTCTAGTGAACTTATAGTTAAAAAATTTAATAGTCGCAAATGGATTGATATTAGTCCTAAGTTTAGAGATAACATTGGATTTTTGATAAATATTAGCATTGATAAAAAAGATAATTTATATGTAGCTTATTTAAGAAAAATAGGTAGTGAGTATAAAATAAATTTTATTGCAAATAGAGGGTATGGTAATATTTGGAATAATATTATGGATTCTTATAACTCTAAAGGTAATGCCAATGTTAAGGTTTCAAATATTGGTATTATTTCAGAACCTTTTTTAGGAATTTTTTATAATTACAAGATAAATGATTATGTTAAGTCTGAGTTTATTGTTGATACAGGCAAGACTTGGACAAATACAAATATTCAATCTTTCAATATGGCAAATTCTGTCAAAATTCTTTTTAATTTTAAGTCTGATCAAGCTGCAATTGTTTTAAGTTGTATAACAAAAGATAAACCTTTTGTGAGTGTATCTACCTTAAAGCATGATAAATGGCAAAATATAAGTCCAAATATTAATATTAAGGGAATAGTGAGTGATATTTTTGTTTATAGGAATGATTTGTTTTTAACCTTTGAAGATAATAATAATATTAGAATTATTTATTTTGAAGATGATAATTGGTATTTTCTAAATAAATCTGAAATTTTTAAGGAATCTGTTTGTAGTCCTCAATTTTTTAAATATCAAGATGAAGGTTTCATATTGTCATATATGAGTTTAGATTTTAAAGTTTTATTCTTTAGATTGATTAGCTAATATTAATTCGAAGTAAGATTTTTGTTCAATGTTATTTTGTAATTTAAGTTCTTTTATTATTGCATAAATTTCTATTTTTGCAGGGGTTAATTCGTTTTCATCATAAATTATTTTTTCTATTTCTAAAAAGGACCCAAGATTTTCCACTTCATTAATTTCTATGTTTATATTTCTTTTTTTATAAATTAAACTTTTTTTTCTTTTTTTATATAGGATTTTAAAATCCATTTGTTCTAAAAAACAGACAAAATTTTCTGTATTGTCTACTTTAAATTCTATCTCCTTATTTATTTCTATGTCATTTTCTAAGGATTTAACTTTAAATGTTATAATTTCTTCTGAGGTGTTAAATTTTCTTATTCTAATTAATTTTTCTTTATTAGAATAATAAATATCTTTTTTTATTGTTTCTTGAATAAATTTGAATTTTTCATTAGCCAATTTGAAGATTTTTTTTAATTTTTTGGGGGGAATAAAAGCTTTTAATTCAACTTCAAACATGTATTAAAAATAGTAAAATTATGGTAATATTTCAATAGCCTATGATTTTATCATTTTTATAATGGTGTCTTTTTTATGTATTTTATTTTGCTATGTTGAAATTTAAATTTGGTGATAGGTTTTTCCTTTTCAGTTATTTTATTTTAATTATGTTATTAGGCTCTTTCTTATTGTCATTACCGATTTCTTGGAATGGTGAGGAAAAATTAGATTACATAGATGTTTTATTTACATCTGTGTCTGCTGTTAGTATTACAGGACTTGTTACTGTGAAGATGGAAAATTTTTCTACTTTTGGTTTTATCGTTATAATGCTATTGATCCAATTTGGAGGTCTTGGTTTTATAACAATTGCGACTTTTTATTTGCTTATTCCTAAGCGTAAGTTGAACTTAACTGATGCTAGGATAATAAAGCAATATTCTCTTTCAAATATTGAATACAATCCTATTAAAATCCTGAAGGGTATACTTTTTATAACTTTTTTAATTGAACTAATTGGACTAATATTAATATTATTATGTTTTAATCTTAGAGGTATTAGGATTTCATTGCTTGAAGCTTTATTTACAGCAGTTTCAGCTTTTTGTAATGCAGGTTTTTCTATGCATTCTGAGAGTATTTATGCGTGGCGTGATGTTCCTGAAGCCATAGTTGTTGTTGCGATTTTAATTGTTTGTGGTGGACTTGGATTTATGGTGTATCGTGATGTTACTAATACTATTAAATATAGAAAAAAGCTGTCTCTTCATGCCAAAATTGTTTTTTTACTTAGTTTCTTTTTAATTGTTTTTGGTGCAGTTGTGTTTTTTTTCGCAGAGATTCATAAACTTGAGGAAGGTCATTCACTTGGCGATCTCATACTTAATTCTATATTTTATTCAATAAGTACAAGAACAGCTGGTTTTAGTTATTTTGAAAATTCTCTTATTACAAGTAGAACCCAAATGCTTTCGTTGCCTTTCATGTTAATTGGTGGTGCTCCAGGTTCTACTGCTGGAGGAATTAAGATTACTACCTTTTTTTTAATTTTGCTTGCAGTAGTAAAATCTCAAAATGGTCAAGATGGTAATGGTTATATTATTGGTTATTATAAGGTTTCTCTTGATAGCATAAGATTTGCGCTTTTATTTTTTGTAAGAGCCATTTTTATTTTATGTTTTGCATTTTTTGTTCTTCTTGCTACTGAAGGTGGTGGTAAGTGTAGAGTTATTGGTTTAGGATATGAGGTTTTCTCTGCTTTTGGGACTGTTGGTTTGTCAGTTGGTGTTACACAGGATTTGTCATTTTTAGGTAAAGTAATTATAATTTTTACTATGTTTGCAGGTCGTATAGGACTTTTTTCTATTGCGATTTTTGGTTCAAGAAGATCTCGTTTTGAAGAATTTACAAGACCAAGACAAGATATTTTAGTGGGTTAATAAAAAGTGAAAACATTTGTTATTATTGGTCTTAGTAATTTAGGTATACATATTCTTGAAAATTTGAGTAAACTTGATTGTCAGGTTATTATTGTTGATACATCAAGGGAAGTGATTGAAGAATATGATGTTATTTCTACAGAGAGCTTTGTTTTAGAGCAATTTACTAAAAATGCTTTAAAGAAGATTATTCCAATAGATACTGATGCTGTTATTATTGATTTTAACAATGATTTGGGTAAGAGTGCTCTTATTACTCATTATTGTAATCTTTTGGGTGTTAAAGAGATATATGTGAAAACTGAAGATAGTGATGATGCTGAGATATTAAAAACTCTTGGTGCTACAAAAATTATATTTCCAAGTAAAGATGCTGCAAAAAGATTAACACCTTTATTAGTATCTCCTAATCTTTCTACATATAGTATTGTTGGTCATGACATTATTGTTGCTGAGACTGTTATTCCTAAAGAGTATGTTGGGAAGACTTTGCTTGAGGCTGATTTAAGAAGAGAAAAGGGCATTACTGTTATTGCTGTTAGAAATTTAAGTAATTCTAGATATGAATTTGTGGATGGAGATTATTTTTTTTTAAAAGATGATAAAATTGTGATTTGTGGTAAACCTGATAAAATTGAAAATTTTACAAATAATAAAGATTTAATAAAAGACTTAATATCAGTTTCTAAATCAGAGTGTACTTCTTCCAAGGTCAAAGTAGAGTCTAATAGATTCAGATTTTTAAAGTTTTTTGATTGTATGAAAAAATTTAACAAAGATAATGGAAATGATTAATAAAAATTTGAATATGACTAAAATTATTCCTGTTGCAAGTGGTAAGGGTGGTGTGGGCAAAACATCTTTTGTTGCGAATATTGGTTATAAACTTGCAAGTTTAGGCAAGACAGTAATACTTGTTGATCTTGATCTTGGTGGTTCCAATCTACATACATGTTTAGGAGTTAAGAATACTGGTATTGGAATAGGTTCTTTTATTAATAAGCATGAAAAAGATTTTTCAAATTTGATTATTAAAACGCCTTATAAGAAGCTTTATTTAATACCAGGCGATGCTCTTTATACAGGAACAGCTAATATTCCTTTTTCTATTAAAAAGAGGATAATAGAATCAATTCAAAGAGATCTTGTTGCTGATTTTATTTTGATAGATTTAGGGTCAGGTACATCTTACAATACAGTAGATTTTTATTTGGCAGCTTATAGTGGTATAATCGTTACTGTTCCAGAAACGCCCTCAATTCTTAATGCTTATTCTTTTTTAAAAAATGCACTTTATCGTCTTTTATATTTAACTTTCCCTCCAAAGAGTTCTGAGCGTGAATATATTAGTAATTTTTTTAAAAATAAAATAGAAGGTACAAATATTAAGTTTAAAGATTTAGTTATGGGGATGGAAACCGTATCTTTAAGTTCATCGCTTAAGATAAAAAAGGTGATGAATAATTTTTATCCCAGGGTTATATTAAATAGGATAGAATCTAGTGAGGAAATAGCTATGTGTGAAAATTTAATAAATGTTGTTAAAAACAATATTAATGTTCCAGTAGAATTTATTGGTTTTATTCCATTTGCCAAAAGTTTTAGAGAATCTGTTAATAATAGAATTCCATTTACTGATTTTGATAAAAATTCGAAACTCAATAAGTATTTTGAGTTTATTGCAAATAATTTAATTAAGTCTCCAGCTGAGGGTTCGCCTTATATATACGATGATATATACGATATGATTAAGGAGCAAAGTCAATTTATTAGGAGATAATTGAATTATAATGATACTTGTTATGGAGGAATAACTTAATGCATAGTCTTACGAATAAGGATTTAAATTTTAGAGAGTTGGATTTTGAAATAGAAAATTTGGGAGAATGTAGACAAGATAATCCTTTAATAGATTTTTATGCAAATCAAAGTCATATTCATTTTACTGATGAGATGAATATGATTAGGTTTAATGTTTATAAGAATGAAGATATTTGCAATAAATATGAAGATATATTTTTAGAAAAAGCTGGGCCTAGAAATAAGATTTATTTCGTCCCAAAGGATGTTAAAGCGGCAATTACTACTTGTGGGGGTCTTTGTCCTGGTTTTAATGATGTTATTCGTTCAATTGTTAGAACCTTATGGAAAGTATATGGAGTTCGTAATGTTTATGGAGTAAAATTAGGATATCAAGGATTATTGCCAAATGCTCATTTAAATTTTGTCAAACTGAATCCCGATATAGTAGATGATATTAATCAGCTTGGTGGTACAATACTTGGTTCATCAAGAGGGAGTATTAAACCTGTTGAAATAGTTGATACTTTGGAAAAAAAGGGAATTAATATTCTATTTAATATTGGTGGAGATGGAACGCAGAAGGGTTCGATTCTAATAGCTGAGGAAATAGAGAGAAGAAATTTGAAAATTGCTGTTGTAGGTATTCCAAAAACGATAGATAATGATTTTATGTTTGTTCAAAAGTCTTTTGGATTTGAGACAGCTGTAGAACAAGCTGTTGTTGCAGTTGCTGGTGCGCATTTTGAGGCAAATAGTGCTTATAATGGAATTGGGCTTGTTAAAGTTATGGGTAGAGATTCTGGATTTATTGCTGCCCATACGGCTTTATCTTCTAATGATGTTAATTTTTGTTTGATACCAGAACTAGATTTTGATATTGAGGGGCCTAATGGTTTTCTTGCTCATCTTGAGAGAAGACTATTATCAAAGGGTAATTTGGATGAAATACCTCATGCAGTAATATTAATAGCTGAGGGTGCAGGACAAAAATATTTTGATTTTGATAATCGTCAACGAGATGAATCTGGCAATTTGCTTTATGAGGATATTGGACTTTATATGAAAGCTAAGATTAAGGCATATTTTGAATCCAAGGATATTCCAATTACTCTTAAGTATATTGATCCTAGTTATATTATTAGGAGTGCTCCGGCTAATGCTAGTGATTCTCTTTATTGTGCTCGTCTTGGTTCAAATGCCGTACATGCGGCTATGGCAGGTAAGACAAAATTATTAGTTAGTTTGTGGAGTACAAAATTTGTACATATTCCAATCAAAATGGCGGTGATTGCAAGAAATAAAGTAAATATAAATGGTTCTTTCTGGAGAGATGTACTTGCAAGTACTGGTCAGCCATTTAGTATGAAGAACTAAAATAAAACTCCAAGCAGCAGTTTTATTTTAGTTATTTTGCTGCATTACCTGCAATATTTAAGGCATCCCAAGTCTTTGAAAATGGTGGAGAATATGAGAAGTCCATCATCCCAAGTTCTTTTGTTGTAAGTTTTGAATAAATTGCTAAGGATAGTGCATGCATTCTTATTGCAGCTCCATTTTTTCCAATTGTTTGTGCTCCAATGATTTTTTTTGTTTCTTCATGATATATCAATTTAATGTATAAATCTTCTTGATTTGGATAATAATTTGTATGGTTTTTATCTTTTATAAAGACTGTTTTATATTTAATTCCAATCTTTAAAGCAGTTTCTTCTGTAAGGCCAGCTCTGGCTGCTTCAAGAGATAATACTTTAATTGAGGCAGATCCTAATGTTCCCTTAAAAGAAACACGCTTTCCTGCTAAATTTTCACCGATTACCTTTCCTAATTTATTGGCTGTTGTTGCAAGAGGAATATAATCATTTTGATTACTTACAATATTGTAAATTGTAGCACAATCTCCTGCGGCAAATATATTTTTTATACTGGTTTCACCATATTCATTAACAATTATTGCCCCATTTTGTAAAGTTTCAAGTTGACCTTCTAGAAATTCTGTAGCAGGCCTTACTCCTGTAGCAAGAATGATAAGATCTGCTGGATATTCTCCTTTATTTGTAATAATTCCCTTAACTTTTTCTTTTCCTATTAGACTTTTTGCAAATTCATTTGTATGGACTAAGACATTGTTTCTTTTTAATTCTTCTTCCATTATATTAGTAATTTCTTGATCAAATGATTCAGGAAGTATTCTTTTATCTAGTTGAATTAATCGTACATTTTTTCTTAAGGCTTTAACAGCCTCTATCATTTCAATACCAATATATCCAGCCCCTATGATTATTATGTCATTTATATCTTTTTTTGCCAAAAGCTCTTTTATCGCCTTTCCGTCTTGCATATTTTTTATTGTATAAAAATTATTTAGTTTAATATTGCTAATTGGAGGAATTATAGGATTTGCGCCTGTTGCAATTACTAATTTATCATAGGTATCATTAAACACCTGTTTTGTTTTAAGGTTTTTTATTTGTAAAGTATTGTTTTTTGTATCTACTTTAATAACCTCATGCTCAACAAACACTGAGATTCCATTTTTTGAAAATTCATCGGGTGTTCTTGCTATCATGTTATTTGGTTCATCAAAAAAACCACCAATGAAGTATGGTATTCCACAAGCTCCAAAAGATGTTATATTTGTTTTTTCATAAATAGTAATGTTTAATTCTTTATTTGTTCGTTTTGCTTTTGCAGCAGCACTCGTTCCTGCAGCTGTGCCCCCAATAATTATTATTTTCATAAATTTCCTTATTGTGATATTTCATTTCTATTATTATAAAGATTGATATCTAATTGATTAAGCTTTTTTGCTGTGATTATGCCTGCAACCATTGAATCACTTACATTAACAGATGTTCTACCCATATCAATTAAAGGTTCAATAGATATTAATAGTCCAACAAGTTCAACAGGTAGATTCATTGATGAGAGAACCATTAAAGAAGATATTGTTGCACCACCCCCAGCTCCAGCTACTCCAAATGAAGTTATTATTATTATTCCTATAAGTTGGAGAATGAATAAAGGGTTTGTTGGATTTATTCCTTGAGTAGGAGCAATCATTATTGCTAGCATGGCAGGATGAATGGCCGCACAACCATTTTGTCCAATGGATGCTCCAAAAGCACTTGCTAGATTTGCAATTCCCTCGCTAACTCCTAATTGTTTAGTTTGTATTTCTACATTAACAGGTATTGTTGCTGTGCTAGAACGAGATATAAAGGCAAATGTTAGAACTGGCCATGCTTTCTTAATAAATGTAATTGGATTTAGCCTGTTAAATGCAATTAGTGTCATGTGCATTAAAAGTGTAAGACCAATGGCAATATAAGAAGCAAATGCAAATTTTCCAAGTTTCATGATGCTTGCAGTATCACTTGTTGCTGATATTTTTGTAATCATTGCTAATATAGCATAAGGTGTTGACTTGATAATTAAAATGATCATTCCTGAAGTTAAATCTTGTACTGTAGATATTATTTGTTTAAAAAATTCTATTGATTCTGGTTTTTTTCTTGCAACTTTAAGAGCAACTATTCCTACTAAGGCAGCAAATATGACTATTCCTAGTGTTGAATTTGATCTTGTTCCTGCCATATCTGCAAATATATTTTCAGGTATAATTTCTGATATTTTTTGCGTAATTGGAGTTTGATATAAGCTTTCAAGACCTCGATTTAGTTTATTGCCTTGAATAATTTCATCTGCTCCAGATTGAAGTCCGTCTGCTGTTAATTGAAAGAAGAGAGCTGTGTGAATGCCAATTGCTGCGGCAATTCCTGCTGTAAATATGAGTATAAATATTACAGATAAACTCATCTTCCAAACATCTTGGCTATTTGTTAATTTTACTATTGCAGATATTATTGATACAAGTATAAGTGGTATTACCATCATTTTAATAAATCTTATATATCCTATACCTATGATATTAATCCATTGAATAGTTTCTTTTAATATTCTTGGCTCTGATTCATAAAAATATTTCATGCTTATACCAAAGATTATTCCTAGAACTAAAGATATTAATAATCTTTTTGTAAATGAAATGTGTTTTTTGTGTAGGAAATATAGAAGTCCTATTAGTATCATCATGATTGTTATATTTAATATAATATACAGTATTGTTTTATCCATTTTTACCTCTTATTTATAAGTTTTATTTTGGAGTGTATATTTTATTCATATTTTTCTTATTAATTCTCTTTATAATTTAAGCAAGCTATTGTAAGATTTGATTATTTCATCTTTTGTTTCGTTATTATTTAAAATTTTATTTGCAATTATTTTGCCAAGTTGAACGCCTTCTTGATCAAATGAATTTATGTTAAGTAAAAAGCCTTCAAACATCACTTTGTTTTCATAGTGCGAGAGTATTGCACCCACACTATAGGGTGTAAGCTCTTTTGAATATATTAATGAAGAAGGTCTCTCACCCTCAAAATTTTTGTTTTTGTCCATGTCTTCTTTCCCATTCGAGAATGCTATTATTTGAGCTATTAGATTTGCTTTTAATTTTTTGTTATTTGATGTTTCTTCTGTAATATCTTCTTTTAGTTGTGATTCGTTAAATCCTATTAAATCCATTGGCACTATCTCTGTTCCTTGATGAAGCATTTGAAAGAATGAATGTTGGACATCTGTTCCAATGCCTCCCCAAATTATTCTTACTGTTTTGTAATTAATTTTTTCTCCAAATCTGTTTACACTTTTTCCATTACTTTCCATTTCAAGTTGCTGTAAATGAAGATAAAAATTTTCCATTGCTTTTGAATATGCAATAATACAGTTACTGCTATAGTTGAGAATATTACTTTCATATATACTAATTAGTGCTGCTAAGAGAGGAGCATTATCTTTTACGTTTTTATTTAATGATTTTTTATCGACTTCATGAGCTCCTTTTAGGATTTCTTTTGTGATATTTTCTGTAAAGCAAAGAGTAATTAGGGCAAGACCTACAGCTGATGTTGGTGAAAACCTTCCGCCAATTGAGTCATGCATAAAGAAGTATTCAAGATATCCTTTTTCAAGGGCCAGCATACTTCCCTTTGAAGTAATGATTACAATTTGTTTTTGATATTCGTTGATACCATTATCTTTTAATTTTTTAATTAAAAATTGCATGTTTGATGCTGTCTCTAGTGTGTTCCCACTTTTTGACACTATAATAAATAGTGTTTCTTTAAGATCTATTTCACTTAAGATCTCTTCTGCCTCATCTGGATCAACATTTGAAATGAAATATGCTTTCATGAGATGTAAGTTTTGCTTATTTGCATAATTTTTTATTGTGGTATATAGTGCTTTTGGTCCAAGACTTGAACCACCAATTCCAATTTGTACTACATTTTTAAAGAGTTTTCCGCTTATACTCTTAATAGAGCCGTTGTGAACTTGTTTTGCAAATTCAAAAATTCTTTCAAGTTCTTTTTGAAAAAATTTTCTCATATTTTCGTTATTTTCTATGACTTCTGTTCCAAGTTGACCTCTTGTCAAATGATGTAGAACTTTTCTATTTTCGCTGATATTAATATTATTTCCATTAATTATTTCTTTGTATTTTTCTATTAGATTTGCTTCATCACTTAAGTTTTGAAATATTTTTAGGTGATTTTCATTAATTTGTTTTGTAGCATAATTGTAATGTACTTCATACCCGTCTATTTTGATATCATATTCTTTTATTCTATTTTCATTTAAAGCTTGATGTAATTTTTCTGGATTGGTTTGTCTTAACTCTTGAAAGCTTTTTAGTTTATTAAGATCTGTGTATTTAAGCATAAGGCATCCTCCAATGTTTATAATTCTATTTCTTTATTTTAAAGATTAGTTTTATTTTAAGTATAATAGATTTTAAAAATCTTATTATACTGTTTTCCGAATAATTTTTTAATTGATTTTCCCCTGCCTCTGCTTCACTTTTTGTAAATGATTTTCTAACATTATTTTCATCAAGTTCAATTTCAAGTAGAGTTTTCTTATTTTCTATAGGAATTACTTTGACTTCTACTTCTTTATAGCCAAGTTCTTTTAAAACTTGATATCTTCTAAAGCCTGCTACTAGATTTTTATTTTTATCTATTATTATTGGATAAATTAAGCCATGTTTTTTGATACTCTCTTTAAGAGTTGCAGTATCTCCTATATTTTGTCTTATTCGTCTTTTAATTTTTATTTGTTCTAGATCTATTAACATTTTATTAATCCAATTGAATATTTTCCCCATTTACATCTTTATGTTCTTCATTTTCGATGTTGGGAGAATTTTTTTTAAGTTTTGTGTTATCCTTAAATTCTTCCTCTTCTTTAATTTTTGTATATCTTTTTTTATTTGTTTGCATATCAATAATATTATCATTTACTTCATCTATCTTGGTATTATTATTAGTATTATTATTTGTTCCATCTCTTTTATCTAGATTGATATCATTAGCATTATTGTTTATTACATCTGGAATGTCATGATTTAGTTTTTCTTGATTTTGGTATTCAGTTTCTGAAGAATTATTATTGTTAATTTCATTGATATTATTAATATCTTTTTCAGTTGATATTTTATTTTCTATTTCATTTGATTTGTCAAAATTATCCATAAGATATTCAAATTCATTAGTTTCAATTTGCAAGTCATCATTATCATTTATTTTATCTATCCCATAAATATTAAATTCCATTTTATTTAAAAATTCAGATTTATTTTCATAGTATTTTGATTTTTCAAATGGCTGAGTTCCTGAAATAAATATTTCATTTATTGTTTTCTCATTTTCTACTCCTTCTGGTAATAATCCTGTTTCTGCTTGTACTTTTACGTTAATTATTCCTTTGGGTCTTACAAAGACTTTTGTAGGTAAATTTTTATGGTATTCTGCCATGAATTTACCCCAGCTAGGACTGGCAAGACCTGTTCCTGTTCCAGCAATTCCTAGTGAGTATCCCTTTTTGTCAAAGCCAACCCAAACAGCTACTGTTATGTAGGGCGAGTATCCTATTGTCCAAGCGTCAGCCCAGTTCTGAGTGGTTCCTGATTTTCCCGCAATGTCAGATTTGAAATCTTTAAGATTTGTATATCTTTGATTTGCTAAAGTTCCATATTGGATTGTTGATTTCATCATGTCTGTCATGATATATGCAGTTTGAGGAGATACTATTTGTGCATTAGATCCTTTATTTTTAATTTCTGTCAATATGGTGGATTCTATGTTTGCTATTACTTTTCCATTTCTGTCTTCAATATATTTTATGCCGTATGGTTCAACCTCTTTGCCATTATTTCCTAAGATTGCAAATGCTCTTGCCATTTGTATAGGTGATGTTGATATAACTCCAAGTGCAAGGGGATATACTTTAGGAAATGTTTTGTTTATTTCATTTTGGTCTTTTATGCCTAATAATTTAGCAGAATATTTAATTGCATTGTCAAAGCCTAATTTATCTAGTATTCTCAGAGATGGAATATTTAAGGATAAAGCTAGTACTTTACGTGTTAATACATTGCCTTTCCATTTTCCTCCATAGTTTTCAGGGGCATAAATTTCACCTTCTTGGTTTAAAAATGCCACTGGAGAATCTGAAAACATTGTTGCAGCTGTAATTTTTTTTAGATCGATTGCGGCTGAAAAGTATAATGCTTTAAATGAACTTCCAGGTTGTATTTTTGCTTGTGTTGCTCTATTAAATTCGCTTCCTTTTCTATATCCACTTCCTCCAACCATTGCTTTTATTGCCCCTGTTGCAGTGTCTAGTGCTATTAATGCACCTTCTGGTTGTACAGTTGAATTTGGATTTGTTTTATTGTTTGTTGTGTATTCTTTTGTTGCTTTATCTATTTTATCAATGCCTAATATTGCTGCAAAACTTGCAATTAAATCAATGTTATCTTCATAAAATTTTCTTGTTCGTAGTTTTTTGTATTGTCTTCCATTAACTCTTGTACTTTTTATACCAAGTAGATCAGATATTGTATCAATTACAGGAACTATTTCAGAATTAATTACTAATGTTTCAGATGATTTTGTAGAATTATACATTTTTCTTGTTTTTGTAATCATTTCTTGTGTAATCTTATCTGCACATTTTTGTGCATCAAGATCAAGTGTTGTGTATATTGAATATCCGTCTTTGTATATGTTTGCTTCTGCTGGGAGATATTTAATTATTTTTTGTCTTATATATTCTGAAAAATAAGGAGCGTGATCTTCTTTATCAGAAATAGCTGTTGTGTCTGCCATACGAGTCCAATCGTAGTTTTCCCAGTATTGATTAAACTCTATCTCAGCTAGTTTAGGACTTATTATCCCATTAGATACTACTTGATTTAATACTGTTTTTTGTATTTTTTTAGCAAATTTTGGATTGTAAAATGGTGAATATAGTTTTGCATTTGGTAGTTGTATGATCATCAAAACGGCTTCTGCAGTATTAAGATCTTTGACACTTTTATTGAAAAAAAATTTTGAAGCTGCTACGACTCCATAGTTTCCGTTTCCAAAATACACCTTATTAAGATATTTCTCAATTATTTCATATTTTGATAATTTTTTTTCAAGTTGTATAGCCCACCAAATTTCATTTAGCTTTCTTAGGATTGATCGTTTTTTTTGATTGGTATAAAGAAGTTTTGCTAATTGTTGTGTTAAAGTGCTTCCTCCTGAAAAATATCTTCCAAGAGCGATATTAAACGCAGCTCTTAGAATTCCTATGAATGAAAAACCTCTGTGAAAGTAAAAATTAAGATCTTCACGTATTAATAGAGTATTTATTAAGTTGTTAGGCATCTCTCTTAAAGATAGTAGCTCTCTATTCTCATCAGAGATAAATTGTGTTATTACCTTTCCATTAGCATCAAAAAGTTTTGATGGTATAGCTGGGTTCACGTTACCAAATTTTTTGTCTTTTTGAATATTTATAGTTTCAGCTAATGCAATTGAGAGCGAAATAATAGTGAAGCTGACAGAAAAATATGTGAGATATATGAGAACATTGTCCTTTTTACTAAATTTGAAGTTTTTCAAATTATATCCTTCCAATTAATTATACTATAAATATGATACATTTGGTTTTTATTTTTATTTAGTGATTATTAATAACTAAAATTATTATAATTTTTTTATGTATATTACTACATAATTTTATAATACAAAGTTATAAAAAATAAAGTCTTAAATACTTGGTTCTTTTTATATTCTACATTGAAAATTATAATAAGCATAAGCATTAACTGAAATTAATCACTTTTTTTGATATGACTTGTTTAAGGTTTTATTTATTCAATTAATTTGACATTTTGCTTTTATTTAGTTATAGATTAGATTTTAATATCTATGTTGAATAAATAAACAACTATTGGTTGTATGCAATATTTTGGGATAAAATTATTGCAAGGTGTATGCATAAATTAAGATTTTTTAGGTTTTATTGCTTTTAAGTTTCTAAATATCGATTTCAACATGTTTGTTAGATTTCAAAGGAGAGGTTTATGTTTTTATCTAAGAAAATAAAAGATTATGAAACTAAATATAAAGGTAAAGAGATTAATATGAGCACTGAAATTAACAGTTTTCTTAATATTAAAAATACTGTTGAAATTAGAGTTGGTGATTACGTAGCATGTGGTGTAATTTATTCTATTTCTATGAATGCTATCAAACTTATTTCGCAAGAAGATGAAGTTTTACCTGTTTTAGCAAAAAATGGAAATTCAGGTAGTCTCCAATTTAAAAGTTTTGACAATATCGGAGATAGTCCTTTGTTTGTTCATCCTTTATTTGTTAAATTAGTTAATACATCTGCTTATGCTGTGCAGGATAAGGAGTATAATTTATTGACTTTAGATTTGATATCTGCTATGCCAGAAGATTTTGCTATTAAGATTGGTAAACTTCTTGATTTGAAGCTTGGGCAAAATCAAAGAATTCATGAGCGTATTATTATTAATAAAGATTCCCTTAGAAAGCTTAATCTTATATCTGATAAAGCTTTTATTGAAATTAATGGTACTAAGCATAAATGTTTGATTAAAGACATGTCTTATGGAGGTGCACTTTTAATATCTTGTTTTAATTTTGAAGGAATGGATGAAGGTAATACTGATTTGACTTTGAATTTTGATATTGCAGGTAAAAAAGTTTTCATTGTGGGTAAAGCCAGAAATTTAAGTGTTATTCAGACGCCTAATGGTAAAGTTTTGGCTTTAGGAATGGCGTTTTGTGAGGATAGAATTCCGCTTGATTACACTATGTTAATTCATGATTATTTTAACTAGAGAGTTTATGTTGAAGAATATTATTTATATTTCGCTTCCAGTAAATTTTAAAACTCAAATTAAGGACTTTGTATTTGATCCTAAGATACTTTTACCTGTTGAGGTTGATAATATCCGAAATTTTTCTCAAGATGAACTTAATTTTGAATCCGTTATGTCTGCTATCCTTAAGATTGCAGCTTATGATAAAGATAATGTTAATTTTATTTATTATAAAAATCTTCTTTTAGCTTTAAAGCCTAATATTGTTAATGATCTTATTAATGTTGGGCTTGTCAAGATTGAAGAAGGAGATTATAAGTTAGCTCTTGAAATTTTTTTGTCATTAAAAGGCATTGATGAAAAAAATGATATTCTTCTTTTGAATTTGGCATTATTGTATGAAAAACTTGCTGAGAATTTTTTAAAATTTGAGCAAGATAGGGATGCTTTTAGTAGCAATCAAAGTGCTTTAGAGATTTATGAGTGTCTTTTAGACTTTAAAAATCCAAATGAAAATGTTTTCGCAAATGCAGGATTTTTCTTTATTAAACAGTATAAATTGGGTAAAGCCCAAGAATTGCTTAATCATTATTTAAAAATTTCTACTAATTTTAAATTGAAGAGTAAAGTAAGCGAAGTGTTAAATTCTATAGAGGAGTATAAGAGTTTAAATATAAATCTTGAGCAAATATATGATTTAATAATTCTCTCAAAGGAAGATGAAGCTATTTTTAAGCTTATTAAACTTTTAGAATATCATACAAATTCTTGGAATGCTTGGTTTTTGCTTGGATGGAGCTATAGGAGAAAGGGAGCTTACTCTAATGCCAAGGATGCTTTTCTTAAAGTATTATCTCTTGATGCTGAGAATATTGATGCCATGAATGAACTTTCAATATGTTTAATGGAGCTTTTTGAATTTAATGATAGTCTTAAGTATTTGTTTAAAGCTTTAAGGCTTGAGCCTGATAATCTTAAAATTATTTCAAATCTTGGAATTCTTCATTTAAAGATGGAGCGTAGGGAAGAAGCTAAAAAATATTTTGAGATAGTTCTTGAGTATGATTTAAGTAATCCTATTGCTCTTAAATACTTGGATCTTTTAGGTAGATAATTTTAATTGATTCTTGATATTGCTTTCATAAAATAAATTTATTTAGGCTAGCTTTCTTAAGTCTATTATTAATTGAATATCCAAATTGACTATTATCTACAAATTCAGCAAGTATTTGTTTATATGTTTTTTCAGATTCCACAAATATTTTATAAATATTTCTTGCATATTCTTCTAGTGTATTAAATACGCAGATGTTATTCATATCCCAAAGATCATTAAACCAATATGATTTAAAAGTATCTTTCATTATGAGTATTTTTGTGTCTCTTTGTGTTGCATACCGTCTTATGTTATCTCCAGAATTAAATAAATAAATGGGTATACGTGGTCTGTAGTGCTCTAATAAGTTACCCGGCGACTTAGATAGTGTTTTTTCTTCTGTTGAATATTCTACTCGAAATTCTCCCTTGAGTTCTTTCTCTATCATTTCTTTTGTAATAGAACCTGGTCTTAGTATTAGTATATCTTCCTTCGAATTGAATCCTATAACAGTTGATTCTATGCCAATTGGTGACTCATCCTCATCTTTTTGTATAATGCCTTTAACTAGACCATTGAGTTCCTTAATTGCCATTGTAAAATTGGTAGCACTGGGGCGTTTTGATAAGTTTGCTGATGGTGCTGCTATTGGAACTCCGCTCATTTGAATTAGTTTTAGGGCTATAGGTTCTGATGGTATTCTTATTGCTATGCTATCAAGTCCTCCGCTTATAAATTTAGACATTTTACTTGCATTCTTTAGTATAAATGTCAAAGGTCCTGGTGTAAATTTTTGCATTAAAATCATTGCACTTTTGGGTATATTTTCTACAAGTTCACTTACCTTTTCTATTGATTCAACATGTATTATTAAAGGATTTGTAATGGGACGTTTCTTTGCTAAGAATATCATTCGTATTGCGTCATCATTATATGCGTCAGCCCCAATTCCGTATACTGTTTCTGTAGGAAATACTACTAATTCTCCTGCTTTTATAAGCTCTACTGCTTTTTCTAATTCTGAATATTTTATAATTTTTGTTTCCATTAGTTTAATTCTCTATTTATCTTATTTATTAAAACAAAAAAATTATAAATAAACAATTGAAAGTAATTTGGATAGTTGACTTTATGTTGCAAATATTAAGTTTTATATTATAATATGCAGTATGGTAGATTTGTTTAATCTAAGGAGTACTAGCTTTAGGCTTAGTTTTTTATTCTTATTGTTTGCTTGTACTCAGTTGAACAGTGCTATTGTGGGACTTGCTTCATGGTATGGAGAAGCTTTTCATGGTAAGGTTACTGCTAATGGTGAAAAGTTTGATATGACAGCTCTTACTGCTGCGCATAAGGAACTTCCGTTTAATACTGTTGTAAAGGTTACTAATTTATTGAATAATAGAACAGTTATTGTAAGAATTAATGATAGGGGTCCTTTTAGAAAGGATAGGATCATTGATTTATCAAAATCTGCTGCTGAAAAATTAGATTTTTTAGGCATAGGTGTTGCTCCTGTAAAAGTTGAGATAGTAGAAAAATTAGATGAAAATAGAGTCGTAGCACAAGAATCTAAGAAAACTTTTAATATGCTAGATTCTTCTAAGGACAATTATATTGTTTCAGATTTAAAATCTGAAAAAGATCCTAAGGATACTAATGTAGATAAAGCCCACTTTGATGTTGCAGAAAAGATTTTAGATAGTTCTGATCACCAAGAACCAGATTTCTATATACAAATTGGTTCTTATAAGACTAAAGATTATGCACAACGGGCTTATAAAATTCTTAAAAAAGTTGGACTTAATGTTTTAATAAATACTCATGGTCCTTTTTTTACAGTTTTCATTCCTACTTATGCTGATGATGTTCATAAAAATGTTGAACTTATTAAATCTACAGGTTATAAAGATGTTTTGGTAAGAAAGACTAAGATTCCAGGAGATAATATTTCTATAGATTAGCATTTTGGACTATTTGTTTAAAGAATGTATCGATTATGCTTTTTATGTTTTTGAAATTCAAGTAATATGTTTTGATATCAGGCAAGGCTTGTAAGAATAATGTGCCATAAGGTTGTTCAAAAATCCTTTTATCAAAACATACTATAATGCCATAATCTTTTGGATCTCTAATTAATCTTCCAACTCCTTGTTTAAATTTCATTACTGCATGTGGCAATGCTTCTTTTAAAAAGAAACTTTCATTTGCTTTTATGGCTAATTCGTTTTTGGCCATAAAAATTGGATCTGCAAGATTTTGAAATGGTAGTTTAGGAATTATTACCATTGTTAATTTATCACCTTTAATGTCAATTCCTTCCCAAAAATTTTTTATTCCTATAAGAACGCTTTTTTTCTTTGATTTCCTAAAAGCATTTATAAGTTCATGTTTTGGTAATTCTCCTTGTACGAAAAGGTTTATACCATTTTTAAGAAAAAAGTCTTTAATATTTTTACTTGTATATTCTAAGCTTTTAATTGATGTTAAAAGAATCAAGGTGCCTCCTTTGTTTAGAATTACAAGTTCTTTAATATATTGTATTGATTGATTTAAAAATTTTTCTTCTTTAGTAGGATTTTCAATATCTGATACAACTGCAAACATTGATTTTTCTTCATAAGGAAAGGAATATGGTAATATTTCTGTTTTAATATCTTTATCAATTAAATTAAGTCCTGTCTGTTTGATAAAATATGAAAATGATTGGTTTATAGTAAGAGTAGCTGAAGTAAAGATTACTCTTCTTGCCCGTTTATGCAAAATATCATTTAATCCAGGACCCAAATTAATCTCATATGTTTTAAATATAGGTATATTATTTTTATTATCTATCCAAATACAAAGATTAGTGTATTGATTTACAAAGATAAATTTTGAAATTAGTGATTCTTTTAATTCTATATTTCTCATTAATCTGTTTATTTCAATTTTGTCCATATTGTTTTCAATGTTTTGTGTTAGTGATATTATAGCTTCTCTATAATTTTTTAGATTATTCAGAATATATTTTAATTGTGTTTTAATGCGTATATAAGAACCTATCTTATGTGTATTATTAGTTATTCTATAAACTGGTGGAAAATTTTTTTGTATTTTCATTAAATATTCTATATCTTCAAGGCTTATCATTATTGCAGTCTCAAAATCATCCGTATTTTGATCGTTTGTTATATTTTGTCTTTTTATAACTTTATTTATTTTTGTAAAAATTTGTTTCATTCCTATTCTTGAAAAATTATTTCCAAATAAGGTTCTAGCAGCTTCTTCTAAATGGTGTGCTTCATCAATTATTATGTTTTTTATATTAGGTAAAACTGAATTAATCTCTTTATTTTCATTATCTTTTTCAGAGTTTTTAGAGTTTTCAGAACCTTTTTTATCGTTTTCTTTTTCTTTTAGTATTTCATTTTTTATGTAAAGATCATTTAAAAGTAAATGATGATTGGTGATGATAATATTACTTTCTATTATTTTTTTTCTTGCCTTTTTAAAAAAACATTTATTTTCATCAGGACAGGTAATACCTGAACATGTTTCACGGCTTGCTGATATCTCTTCCCAAATTTTCTCATCAACAAAATTAAGTTCGTCTTTATCTCCTGTTTTTGTTCTTTTTGACCAGTCCAGTAATGCTTTTAATTTTTCTTTATTAAATGAGTATATGAACAAACTTTTTTCAAATTCTTCAAGTCGGCGTAGACACAGATAATTGCTCATTCCTTTAATTATTCCAAATTTAATTTTAAAAGGAATGATTTTTTTTATAGATTCTATGTCTTTTTTAATTAGTTGTTCTTGAAGATTAATAGATGCTGTTGAGATTATTACTTTTTCTTTTGTTTTTTTAATAAAATCAATAGCAGCAATTAAATAAGCAAAGCTTTTGCCTGTACCTGTTGGTGCTTCAATAACTAAAAAATTTTCATTTTCAAACGATTTGCTTACTTCTTCTATCATCTTTAATTGTGTATCTCTTTTTACAAAGCCTTTGATTTTTAATTCTGCTTTTTCTAATATATATTCAATTAAGTCCAATTTTATAAGTATCCTTTTTAACATTTTATAAATTTTCTCAATATTGTGATGATTTTAATTTGATATTTTTGCTAATACTATAATTATTATAGTAATTAAAGATGAAATCTAATAGAAAAAATAGTTATATCTTTTTATATACTTATTTACCATGTTATTGTCTTATTATATATTTAATTTTATGAATTTTTTAAATAATATAAATCGTCCAATTATGATTTTGGCTCCGATGGAAGATGTGACAGATACTGTGTTTAGAAATTTGATTCATTTGATAGGTGATGAGAAGGATGGGCCTGATATTTATTTTACTGAATTTATTTCTATAAAAGGACTTTTAAGTAAATCAAAACAGTCAATCCAGCATATTTTAACAAAAAATGATGAACTACAAAGACCCTTAATTGCTCAAATTTGGGGTAATAATCCTGATGAATTTTTTAAGGCAATAGAAATTTTAAGCAAATTGGGATTTTGGGGGATTGATCTTAATATGGGTTGTCCCAAGAAAAAGATAGTTAAAAAGGGAGTTTGTTCTGCTTTAATTAATAATAAATCCTTAGCTCGTGAAATAATTATTGCAAGTAAAGAGGCATGTTTGAAATTTGGATTGCCTCTTAGTATTAAAACAAGACATGGATTTTTTAACTCTGAAGTTGAAAATTGGTTAGGATTTTTGCTCACATTAGGAATTGATATGTTGACTGTGCATCCTAGGCTTGCTATTAATCAAAGTGAAGGTCCAATAGATATGAATGTGTTTGCTGAAGTTGTTAATCTGAAAAATCAAATCAATCCTTCTACATTAGTTATTGGAAATGGAGATATTTTAAGTTTAAAGCAAGCGTATCAAATTGTAAAACAGTATTCTCTTGATGGAGTAATGTTTGGTCGTGGGATTTTTAAGAATTTAAACTTATTTAGAGAAGGTTTACCTAATTTTTTAAGTAATAATTTGAATTTTAGGTTAAATATATTAAAATTTCATATAAAAGATTTTCATTCTACTTGGGGTACTAATAAGGATTTTAATAAACTTAAGAAATACTTTAAGATTTATTTTAATATAGATGAGAGAAATAGTGAGTATTTTTATAACATTATAAATTCAAATAATTATGATGAACTTTTTGAAAATCTAAGCCAAATCGATATGATAGGAGATGACCTTAAATAATGAGTTATGAATTTTCAAAAAATTATGATCCTAAAGTTTTTGAAGACAAAATTTATAAGAAGTGGTTAGATAATGATGTGTTTAGACCCAATTCTGGATTTAAATCCAGATTTAGTATGGTAGCACCTCCTCCAAATGTTACAGGTATTCTTCATATGGGACATGCTCTTAATTTTACTTTGCAAGATATTTTTGTTCGTTACAAAAGAATGCGGGGAGTTGATACTCTTTGGCTTTTTGGAACAGATCATGCTGGAATTGCAACACAATCGGTTTTAGAAAAACAGCTTAAAGAATGTGGAAAAAGTAGGGATGATTTTAGTCGTGAAGAATTTGTTGAAGAAATTTTTAAATTCAAAGAGAAACATAGAGAAATAATTGTAAATCAAATAGAGAAACTTGGAGCATCTTATGATCACTCTAGAGAAAGATTTACTCTTGATGCTGAGCTTTGCCAGGCCGTTAATAAAGTTTTTATTGATTTATATAATAAGGGATTAATTTATAAGGGAGAATATCTTGTAAATCTTGATCCTGGCTCTGGGAGTGTTGTTAGTGATGAAGAAGTTGAGTATAGAGAAGTTATTGGAAAAATTTATTTTGTTAAATATTTGTTAGATGATAATAATTTTATTGAGGTTGCAACTACTAGACCTGAGACAATGTTTGGAGATGTGGTAGTTGCTGTGAATCCTGATGATGAACGTTATAAATCTTTGATTGGTAAATATGTCACAGTTCCTATTGTAAACCGAAAGGTTAGAATAATAGCAGATCATTATGTTGATATGGAATTTGGTAGTGGTGCTTTAAAAATAACACCTGCCCATGACCCTAATGACTTTGAAATTGCAAAAAGGCATGATCTTCCTAAAATTAATATTTTAACTAGGGATGCAAAACTTAATGAAAATGTTCCAGTTGAATATCAAGGATTAGGAGTTAGCGATGCAAGAGTTAAAATAGAAAGAGAGCTAATAGAAAAAGGATTATTAATAGATATTAAGATTCATAAACACCAGGTTGGGCATTGTCATAGATCTGGAGAGATTATTGAACCTTATTTATCAAATCAGTGGTTTGTAAAAATGAAGCCCTTGGCTGATAATGCTTTAAAAGCTTTAATGGATGGCCAGATTAGATTTTATCCTAAGAAATGGGAAAATACATATAAGCATTGGTTGCTTAATATTAAAGATTGGTGTATATCTAGACAGTTAGTTTGGGGACACAGAATTCCTGCTTGGTATGATGTTGAAACAGGAGAAATTATTATCAGTGAAATTGATCCTTCTTTGACTGAAAGGTATAAGGGTAGGAATTTTTTTAGGGACCCAGATGTACTTGATACTTGGTTTTCTTCTTGGCTCTGGCCATTTTCTTCTCTTGGCTGGCCAAAAATGACTTGTGATTTCAAAAATTATTATCCTACAAATACTTTAATTACTGCTTATGACATAATATTTTTTTGGGTAGCACGAATGGTAATGGCGGGCCTTGAATTTACAGGACAGGTACCATTTAAAGATATATACATAACACCTCTTTTAAGAGATAAAAAGGGTAAGAAGATGTCTAAATCTTTGGGAAATGGCATAGATCCTCTTGAAATTATTGAACAGTATGGAAGTGATGCTTTGCGTTTTACTCTTGCATTTTTATCTGTTCAAGGTCAGGATTTAAACATTGATACTAAAGATTTTATGTTTGGAGCTAAGTTTGTAAATAAAGTGTTTAATGCGTGTAAATTTATTTTGACAAATTTAGAAGGTAGAGTAGTATTAGAAAGTGAAAGTTTGGAATTAGATGATGTTGATAAATGGTTGCTTACAAGTTTGAATTCAACTATTTTAGGTATAGATTGGGCTTTTAAAAATTATAGATATAGTGAGGCCACTAAAGCCATATATGAATTTTTTTGGAATGATTTTTGTGATTGGTACATTGAAATTGCTAAAATTAATTTAAGTAATGATGATACTAATCTTCAAAATATGGTTATCTCTAAGCTGCTTTTCTTTTTAAAAGAATCTTTACTAATTATGCATCCGTTTATACCCTTTATTACTGAAGAGATTTATTCTAAGTTTATGTCTTCAAAGGATATATTGGCTTTAGCAAAATATCCTGAAACTGTTATTCAGAGAAATTTTAAGGAAGAATTTCAACAATTTAATTTATTAAAAGAATTTATTGTGTCAATTAGGACGCTTAGGAGTGAGTTTAATATAGTGCCTAGTATTAAAATTAATGTTGCATTAAAGTTTAGTGATACTTTTAAATACGAGAGATATTTTAGGAAGCATGAACATATTGCAAAAAAGCTTATTAACTTTGATTTTATTTTTTATAATGAAAATTATGAAAATATGATAGGTGTTCCTAATGTTAATTTTGAAAGTTTTGCAGATATTAAGAATCTAATAGACACTGATAAAGAACTCTTGAGGCTTAGTAAAAAGCTAGAAAAATATGAAAAACTTAAATTTTCATCATTAAAAAAGCTTGAAAATCAAGATTTTTTGTCAAATGCTCCTGATGAGATTATTGAGCTTGAGAATTCAAAATTAGAAGAGTTTGATTCTTTCATTTTAAAAATTAACAATTATATTAGTAATTTAAGAAAATGTTAGTAATTTTTTTAGTTTAAAGTGTTATTTTTTAATTGTAATTTATTTATGCAAAGTATTTCGTTTATTTGATCTTGATTAAATTATTCATTATAGTATTCAAAGAATATCTTAAAATCTATTTTACTTTATTAAAACTTTTTAGAATTTTTTTAGATAAAATTTATTATTCTTTTTGTGCTTTGATCATATGTTTTTTATTGTTAAATCCTTTTATTTTAGAATAATGAAAATTGGCTAATTTTAATCCATCTTTTACAATTCTTGATGCAGAAAATGTTGAAAGTTTTGTGCCAATTTTGCTTTTTTGAGAAATTGTTATAAATATTTCCTTATTCCACATTTCGGGATTTTTTTGGGGATTAAATCCATCTAAAAACCAATAATCTACGTATTTTGGGACTTCTTTAAGTTTTGTTTTTGCATCACCAACTAATATTTTTAAATTAATATTGTCTGTTATTTTAGATTTTATGTTTTTTTTGGGTATATTAGGGTATTTTTTAAGCAATGTTTTGAAATAGTGCGTCTCTTTGTAAAAGAATTTTGATATTTTTTTAATGTGTTCTTTTTTTAGTGGGAACTTTTCAATGGAGTAATAATTAATTTTTGTTTTGATATTATTTTCTTTTACGTGTTTTAAAAGTGTTATTAAATTAAGTCCTGTTCCAAATCCTAATTCAGCAATTGTTATACTTTTTTGTCTTACAAGTTCTTTATCTAATTCACAGCCCTTTATAAATACATAAATACTCTCTTCAAGCCCGTACTGGGGGTCATAATAAATATCTTCAAATTTGCTTGAATATATGGTTTTACCTTTAAACTTAAGTTTATTTATTTGACTCTTATACATGAACAAGTCATATAATATAACAACATTGTTAAAATATTTTGTTTGACTAGGATAATAGAATATAAGCTACCAATTTTAAATTTTTTGCCTTTTAAGAGAAACTAACCTTAACTTTTAGTTTCTCTATCTTACTCTTTATTCTTCTATGATAGCTATTATTTCTTTTGATTTTAAAATTAAATGTTCCTTTTCATCAATCTTTACAGCAGCTCCAGCATACTTTTCATAAAGTACCATATCCCCAACTTTAACAGTTATTTCTTCTTTGTTAGAACCAACAGCTATGACTGTTCCAATATTTGTTTTCTCTTTTGCGTTTTCTGGTAGATATAATCCTGAAGTTGTTTTACTGTCGGCTTCTTTTATTTTTATTAAAACTCTATCACCTAAAGGTTTAATATTTTTCATTTTCAAACATCTCCTTAATTTGATAATATAAATATACGAAAAAGTGAAGTATTAAGTCAATATATTTACATAATACTTGAAACTTAATCTAATTTTAAAGATAATTTTTTTATTAAAATATCGAATTTAGGTGGAAAAGTAGTTTGATAGCAGTAAGTAATTTAGAAGTTGTATTTGGAGAGAGAATTTTATTTAAAGATGTTAATATCAAATTTTCTTCTGGAAATTGTTATGGAATAATTGGAGCTAATGGTGCAGGAAAGAGTACCTTTTTAAAGGTTTTAGGAGGAACCATTGAACCTAGCAAAGGTGAGGTATTAATTGCTAAGAATCAAAGAATAGCTGTGCTTGAGCAAAATCAGTTTGCTTATGATGATTTCAAGGTTATTGATACCGTGATTATGGGTCACAGGAAGCTTTATGCTGTGCAAAAAGAAAAAGATGAAATTTATGACAAGCCTGATTTTAGTGATGAGGATGGAATAAGAGCCGGGGAACTTGAAGCTGAGTTTGCTGAGCTTGGTGGTTATGAGGCTGAGTCTAATGCTGCAATTCTTCTTAAAGGATTAGGTATAGATGAGTCGCTGCATTCTGTTTTAATGAGAGATATTGAGGCATCTTTAAAGGTAAGAGTGCTCTTGTCACAAGCTATTTTTGGAGATCCTGATATATTGCTTCTTGATGAACCTACTAATAATCTTGATATTCAATCGATTAAGTGGTTAGAAGAATTTTTGATCAATTTTGAAAATACAGTTATTGTTGTATCACATGATAGGCACTTTTTAAATCAAGTTTGTACTCATATTGTTGATATTGATTATGGAAAAATTCAAGTTTATCTTGGTAATTATGATTTTTGGTATGAAACTAGTAAAATTCTTAATAAGCAATTAAAAGATGCAAAAAAGCGATCTGAGGAGAAAATTGCTGAACTTAAAGCCTTTATTCAAAGATTTTCAAGTAATGTATCAAAAGCTAAGCAAGCAACTTCAAGAAAGAAGTTAATTGATAAGATTAAAGTTGAGGATTTAAAGCCTTCTTCAAGAAAATTTCCTTATATTAACTTTAAGATTGAGAGAGATCTTGGAAAAAATGTTCTTACAATCAAAAATTTGACTAAAGAATTTGAAGAGCAACATATTTTAAGTAAGTTTAGTATTATTATAGAACCTGGACAAAAGGTTGTTTTTTTGGGCAGTCCGATTTCAGCAAGTGCTCTTTTTGATATAATTGCCAATGAAGACAGAGATTATAAAGGGCATTATGAGTGGGGTACTACTGTTAATTTCGAATATTTTAAGAAAGATAATGAGAGATATTTTAACGTTGATTTGAGTTTGATAGATTGGTTAAGACAATATTCAAAAGAACAAGATGAAACTTATATTAGAGGATTTTTAGGAAGAATGCTTTTTAGTCAAGATGAAGCTTTAAAAGGAGTGAATGTTCTATCAGGAGGTGAAAAAGTAAGGTGTATGCTTTCCAAAATAATGCTTAGCGGTGCTAATGTATTATTATTAGATCAGCCAACAAATCATTTGGATCTTGAAGCCATTACATCTTTAAATACTGGCCTTCAAGATTTTAAAGGAGTTGTATTATTCACGTCCCATGATCATCAGTTTATTGATACTATTGCTAATAGAATTATTGAATTTACACCTAAGGGAATAATTGATCGTTTCATGACTTTTTCAGAATATGTAGACGATGTTAAAGTGAAGGAATTAAGAGATAGGCTTTATGAAGGACATACCAGTTTGAAACTTTGATTGTATATATTAGACTGTTAAAGGATTTTTGTGGTATTTAAAATAAATATTTGTATTTTTATATTTCTAAGTAATTGTCTTCTCATTTCAGCAAATGTTAATCTTTATTTTCAGAAAGCTCTAACAGGTCAGATTTTGGGAAATCCTATTCTTGATGAAAGGCGTAATACTATTACAGTGTTGACAAAGGATAGGTGGTTGATAACCTATACTATGTCTTTAAATAAACAGTATGCTTATAGATTAAATCGTACTCCATATCCTTATCTTTTAAAAGATTTTGGCAATGGTTATTATGTCATTACAGGGCGTAATGAAGTTCAAAAGATTAGAAGAGGAAAGCTTATCTGGAAATATAATCTAGATGCACCTCCTGTAAAAGCCCCTTCAATAGGCAATGGTTACATTTTAGTGCCTAGGAGTGATGGTAAGGTTATTGCTTTAAGACTTGGAGATGGTCAAAAAATTTTTGAAGTGGATACGGAAGGGAAGGCCATAACTTCTTCTGTTGTTCTTGAAAATGGTAATTTTTATGTTGCAAATGAAAATTATCAACTATTTGCCTTTAATTATGAGGGGGAAAAAATATGGAGTTCTGAGATTATGTCTTTTCCCAATGTATTAATGATAAGTACTAATAATGAAATAATTGTTGGATGTCAATCTGGAGATATCATTGTTTATAATAGTGATTTTGGCAATATATTAAGTTCTATCAATTTAAGTTACCCTATTAATTTTTTATTTGAAAAGTTTAATGGAGAATATATTGCAGTATCTAATATTGGGGGTTGTTTTAGCTTAAGTAGAAATCTTGATCTTATATTGTTTCAAAATTTAAATTTAGAGATTAAAGAGGCTGTGCTTTATGATAACAAAAATCTTTTTATTGTAACGAAATCAAATGGAGTTTTGACCCTTAATGAATCTTTTAAACTGGTTGATAAGTATGATGGAATGAAGGATATATCGGGGCTTGAAGCCAATGTTGGAATAATTGCTACAGGTGGAGTTAATTGGATATTAACTACTTATTATTATGGGTATGATAATGAGCTTGATGTTATTGTTTGGAACCATATATTAGGCAATAGATATCATCAAAATAGGATAGATTTTAGAGAAAAATCTATAGTAGAGAATGAAGATATTTATTTGGTTCTTGATGAAATGTTAAACTCCTCATATAGTATTGATAATTATAACAACTTTTTAAGTGTTCTAGATTCTTTAGTATTGAAATATGGTAGCTTTCCAAAAAAGTATTTGGATTTATATAAGAAAGTTATTGATAAGTGGCTTGCTCCAAGAAATGGTATTGATAGAATATCGCAAAGAGGGAAACTTTATAAGTATTTTATGTATGTTGATGATGTCTCTTCGGTTAAGAGCTTTATTAATATGGCAATTAAGGAAAAGGATATTAATAATGTCATTCAATTAGTTGAAAATATTGCTAAATTTGAATATTACCATGGAGAAGATGATCTTGTATATAATTATATTCAATATATAGTATTAAATTATCAAGGTAATATAAAGATAGCTTATGCTGTTCTTATGAGCTTGCGAAAGATAATTTTGAATTCTTCAGAGGATAATCTTAAAAATTGTAAAAGTAAATATTTGATACTTTTAAAGTTTATAAAACGGCAAAATTTTTCAGAAAAAATTAACCAGTTTGTTAATGAAATTATTGCAGATCTTTGATTTATTTTGTGGCTAATTTTGTGTTATTATTTACTAAGTGCATAAATGATTATTTTTTTTAAATTGATTTTTGAGTTTTATACTGTTTTGGTTCAATAGTAGGTTTTATGGTTAACTAGAGGGAGTTTTTGTTATGAGAGTAATAAGATTAGTTTTTGCTTCTTTATTTATATTTTTGAATGTTTTTCCTTTTCAGGCTAGAGAAGTTGATAAAAAAAAATTGAAAGATTTTATTAATATGGATCTTGAATTTGTGAATTATAGAGGTCCTTATGATTCTACAGATACGTATCAACAAATAGTAGGTATTGGTGAATTTTTAGCTAAAAATTTAATTAATAATAAGTCTAATTATTATAAAAGATATTATCTTAATAGATATGTTGATAATAGTGATGATAAAAGTAGTACAGATGTTTTTCTTATTGGTGCTAGTTCTTCTCTTGATAGTATCTTAAATCTTAGAAGAATATTGACTGGATATTTGATAGAAGCTTTTGGTTACAGTAGAGAAAGTGCAGCTTTATTGGCTAAAGCTATTACAATATCTAATGCTGTTTATCGTGGTGATTTGAATTATTATAGTGATGCTTATATTCAGCCTGCACTTGAAGGTATAAGTAAAGAGAATGTAGGATTATCAAGAGTTTATAGCCAGTGGGCTGGAAAAACTTGTATTTTTATTCCGCTTAAGAGAGATATTTTATCAGGTAGCATTGAGACAGATGTTGATCTTGATAAACTAGTTACGGATAAGGTATTAGGGGCGCTTTTAAATGAAAATGAGGAAGTTCAAACAGATTTTGCAAGAGAGCTTACTGATGTTCAGGATGAAATGCGCGATGTTGATCAAGATAAGGTAGATATTGAATCTGATGCTTTGAAAAGTATTAGTGATGAGTTAAATAAGACTATTGATAACTTAAGGGAACAACTTGAGAGAGCTACTGATGATTTTGAGAAAGAAAGGATTAAGAAACAAATTGATGATAAAGTAGTTGGGAGAGATGTTTTAAAGAATAAAGAAAGTGGACTTGAAAAATCTCAAAAGAAATTAGATAACTCTCAGAGTAAATTAGATAAGCAAAGAGATGCAGTTAAGAATAAACTACAAGAAAAAATTGATCAAGCAAACAAAGATAAGAATTTGCCAAAACCTGGAGATATAAGTTCTCCAAAAGTAGATGAGAAATTACAGTTAACTGAAGCTATTGAAGACTTGAAAGAGCAACTTGAGAGAGCTACTGATGATGTTGAGAAGGAAAGGATTAAGAAACAAATTGATGATAAAGTAGTTAGGAGAGATGTTTTAAAGAATAAAGAAAGTGGACTTGAAAAATCTCAAAAGAAATTAGATAACTCTCAGAGTAAATTAGATAAGCAAAGAGATGTAGCTAAGAATAAATTACAGGAAAAAATTGGTCAAGAAAACAAAGATAAGAATTTGCCAAAACCTGGAGATATAAGTTCTTTAAAAGTAGATGAGAAATTACAGTTAACTGAAGCTATTGAAGATTTGAAAAAGCAACTTGAGAAAGCTACTGATGATGTTGAGAAGGAAAGGATTAAGAAACAAATTGATGATAAAGTAGTTGGGAGAGATGTTTTAAAGAATAAAGAAAATGTACTTGAAAAATCTCAAAAGAAATTAGATAACTCTCAGAGTAAATTAGATAAGCAAAGAGATGTAGCTAAGAATAAATTACAAGAAAAAATTGATCAAGAAAACAAAGATAAGAATTTGCCAAAACCTGGAGATATAAGTTCTTTAAAAGTAGATGAGAAATTACAGTTAACTGAAGCTATTGAAGACTTAAAAGAGCAACTTGAGAAAGCTACTGATGATGTTGAGAAGGAAAGGATTAAGAAACAAATTGATGATAAAGTAGTTAGGAGAGATGTTTTAAAGAATAAAGAAAGTGGACTTGAAAAATCTCAAAAGAAATTAGATAACTCTCAGAGTAAATTAGATAAGCAAAGAGATGTAGCTAAGAATAAATTACAAGAAAAAATTGGTCAAGAAAACAAAGATAAGAATTTGCCAAAACCTGGAGATATAAGTTCTTTAAAAGTAGATGAGAAATTACAGTTAACTGAAGCTATTGAAGATTTGAAAAAGCAACTTGAGAAAGCTACTGATGATGTTGAGAAGGAAAGGATTAAGAAACAAATTGATGATAATATGGTTAAAAGGGAAAATTTAGGGAATAGACCTTTAAATTCTAAAATGCAACTTGCTCAATCAGTTCATCCAAAAAATATAAGTAAATTGCCTCTTAATAATGCGAATCATAAGCATAAGTCTGTTTTCTTAGAGATTATTAATCCCAATACTAATTTGGGAGTTCTTAGATTGATTGATGCAGATGAAAATAAAGTAAAAGAGGCTTCTCAATATGGTATTAGAAGATATGGTATTTATGAGCGAGATAATGATTTTGTAGCTATAAGACTTTGTTCGGGTGTTGCAAAGCTTCAGTTGATTAGTAAGTCAGAAAATTTAGAAGTTAAATCTCAAGCAAAGTTTGATTTAAATAGAAATTCTTCTCTTTTTGTTGATTCGAAAATGATTTTAGTGGTTGTTAAGGATAATAATATGTGGAAATTGGCAAAATTTGCTCCAAATGATTTGAATAAATTTGTGCTATCAGAGGATGAAATTTTTCCATTTACAAGTTTTACTGTTGATGAAAAATATGTTTATTTGCAAGATGCATCTAAGAATATTATTACTTTAGATTTAAATACTCTTAAAAAGATATTTGAATCTAAAGATACTTAAATATCTTGAATTGATGCCAAGGAAATAGGAAATATTTGAAAAATGCTTTGGCTTACTGCTATTTTATCAGGACAATATCGGGACAGTGAGATTCGAACTCACGATCCCCTGCTCCCAAAGCAGGTGCCTTAGCCACTAGGCCATGTCCCGAATAAATAATCGCGCCAATTAGGACTCGAACCTAAAACCTACAGATTAGAAGTCTGTTGCTCTATCCAATTGAGCTATTAGCGCTTTTAAGCCTAAAATTGAGTATATCATGTTGAAAAATCCTTGTCAATAAAAATGATTATTACTTATATTTTATTAGAATTATAATATGGTTTATAATTATTTTATGCTTGATATTGACTTAATTGTAGATGAAACTTTATCTAGATATCCATATGTTAAACCTTTTTTAACTTTTAAAAATAATTATGAACTTTTAATAATGGTAATTTTAAGTGCAAGGACAACTGATAATATGGTGAATAAAACTGTACCTGAACTTTTTCAAAGATACAGAGATTTTAAAAGTTTAGCCAATGCTGATTTGATGGATGTTAAGAGATTAATTTATAAATTAGGGTTTTATTTAAATAAATCTAAAAATATTATTAATTGCTCACGAATGATTTTAGAAAATTTTAAAGGTATTATTCCTGATAATATTGTTGATCTTGTATCTTTGCCAGGGGTAGGTAGGAAAACAGCTAATGTTATTCTTGGAGTTATTTATGACAAGCCTGCTATAATTGTAGATACTCATTTTAGCAGGGTTGTAATGAGACATGGAATTACAATTGAGAAAACACCTTTAAAAATTGAATTAGATTTAAAGCAGAAAATATCTCCTGATAAACAATATAGATTTTCTATGGCTATTAATAAGCATGGAAGAGATATTTGTACGTCACGCAATAAGACCTGTAATGATTGTTTTTTAAACAAATTTGTACCCAGAGTTATTTAATTTTGACTTGCTCAGGAAATAAAAGGTTTTATATATTTTTTAAGTTTTAAGCTTATTGGTGTTAATATTATATTAATGGTGATTAATATGATTAATGGATTGCCCCATATCCAAAAATATTCTTTTCCCATTTCTATATATTGTAAAAGTTCTCCAAGGCTTGGATAAGAGCTTTTATCTGATTTTTGTAAGAAACTTACTATTTCAAAAGTAGTTAGACTTTTAGAAATTTGTAGAGGAATTATTGATGATATTGATGAAAAAACTTCTGGAAATATGTGATATATTATTATTCTAGATCGACTTGCACCTATCGTTTTACTTGCTTTTACGTAATCAAGGTTTTTAATTATCAGTGTATTATTTCTTGCTATGAATGCAAATTTAATCCAGCCATGTATTAATGCTAAAGTAACTGCGACTTCTAGTATACCGTAGGTTTTTTGCTTTGCAAAGTAGTAAAAAATTAGCATTAATATATAAGAAAATGGTATTGTTTGTAGTGATTCTATTAGTTTTGAGATGATCAAACAAGTTTTAAATTTTAAATTTCCTATTGTTATTCCTATAAATACTCCGATTATTGCAGAAATAGCTGCATAACTAAATGATAGTAAAATAGAATTTCTAGTAGCAAGTATTAGTCTTGCTAGTATATCTCTTCCCATTTTATCTGTTCCTAGAGGATTTTTGTCTGTTGGTAGTTGGGGTAAATTATTGTTTTGTTGATTATATATTTTATTTGGATCTTTTTTATATATGGCTAATTGCGAATTTTCATTAATGAATTTAGGAGTTATGATTAAAACTAAAAAAAATATTCCTAGTAATATTATGGCCTGTGACTTTTTTAATTTAGGTATCATTCTAATATTCCTCTATAAGGATTAAGATTATGTATTAAGATATCACTTATGAAATTTGGTATAAGCATAATAAAAACCCCAACAAATAATAAATCTCTATAGACAATGTAATCATTATTTCTCATTGCATTGATTGTTAAAGCCCCAATTCCATCAATTCCAAACATTGTCTCAATAAAAAATGAACCAAAGAAAGCTGTAGAAAGAACAGATCTAAGGTGAGTAATGAGTGGAATTAGCGAGGGAATTAATGCATGTAATATTATTATTTTAAAATTATTTATTCCTCTTGATTTTGCAGCTGTTATATAGAATTCAGACAAATTTTTATCAAGAGATTGTTTAAAAATAACAGCATTGAATATAAAAAAGGAAAAGAACCATGCAAATCCGCCTATTATTAAGTTTTTTGGATTTGTTTTTAGATAGTAAAGTAAAGAAGTTATTATTATGATCGTTAAATTTCTTGGTATTGAATGTAAAAATAGCAATGTATATTCTAAAATATTGTTTAATATTTTATTTTTGACGAATAAAGTCCAAACAAAAATGAACAAAATGGCTGTTGTGTAAGAGAGAATAATACCTGGGATTGATATTTTTAATGTATTCTTCATTTTGCTAAAAATTACACTTATTGGTGATTCTCCTTTTATAAGTGCAGAGTTATAAGGCGTACCCCATATTAATCCTTTATATTTTGTTTGATAGACTATGTATAGACTACCTGCAATATGTTTTGCAAAATGATTTTTGCTCAAGGGTTTGTTTGGGTCAAAATCATATGCTAATCTATAGCTTTCAATACTTTTTATTATTCCAATATATTCCAAATAATCTCTAAATATATTTTTTTGTATAAATGGGATATTAGAATGCTTATTGTCCGAAAACATATTGAGTAATGATATGCAAAGAAATGTTGATAGAATTGCATTAATTAACATGAATGATATATTTTTTAGAATAAATGTATTTGTGTGAATTTACCTCCATTTTTAATAATAGTTCTTTTATCAAAGTAACTTAATAAAAAATAAAAAATGAGTGAAATTATTATTGAAAAGAAGTGAAAATTTTTAACTATGTTTTTATTTTCCACCTTATGTTCTATATTTAATATATTTCCTTGGTATAAATTTTCATCTTCATCAAGACTTTTTATGATTATAGATTTTTTAGGATAGTACCCTATCTTACTTGCCTCTCTTAAGATTGCTGGTTTAGATATTTGCAAAGCAATATATTTTTTTTTTAGTGTTTTTTGTATTTCTTTTAGTTTTTCAATATGACTTTTCATTAAAGCTAGATTGTTATTTAGTTTCTTGTAGTTCACAATTCCCATTTCTCCAAATATTGGTACAATTGTAAAATAACTTATTATTCCTATGTAAATGGATAATATAATTTTTTTTGTTAAAGCCATATTATCTTTACCTTGTAATTATATCTTTAATATATTATATTTACAATTATACACTTATACAAGTGTTTGGTTGTTTAAATATTGACTGATTAGATTTGGAGAAAATTTAATATGGCAAATCATAAAAAATCTTTTTTTATCGAGCAAGGACCTGAAGAAGTTGATTTCGATATGGACAGTGTATTTATACGCCAATCAGTTACTGAGAAAGTTGTTCATTTACATTCTAAAGAGATTAAAGATCTCTTAGGTGAGCAATTATTAAAACTTGATTATTCTTTAAAACAAAGACACGGAGAGTTAGTTGATTATTTAAAAAAGGTTGAAGATCGTATTTCAAGAGTTGAAGATGAACTTCTTGGGCATAATTTTAGTTCTAGTTCTTTAGAATTTGATAATTCTAATTTCAAAAAAAAATCAACTGACTTTATAGTTGGTTCTCGTAATGATTCTAGCTTGAAATGTAATGAGTTTAGCGATTTAGTAAAAAAAGAAAATAATAATAATAATAATAATAATTTGCCAAATGTTTCACTTGATCAAGAAGAGCTTGATGCTTTGCTTGGAGGGCTTAATGAAATTTCAATAAATGATGCCAAAGATAATAGAAAAAGTTTTGATAATAGTAATGCTTTGAAAAATGATTCAGATACGGATGTTTATTCTGAAAGAATTACTAGCAATGAGTCTAGTAATTTAGATGTAAGTCAAAATTTATTTTCAGAATCAGAAAGTGATGTCAATAATGTTATTGGTGATTTATTAGATACAGAAAATGTAGGTTCTTTGAATGGTTTTGGTGTATCTGATGTTACTATTAATAGTAATGATGTTCAATCTAAGGATATGACGATAAAAGCACTTGGAGATGATAAAGCGTTAGAAAATATGCTTGTTGATATGGGTTCTGTTAGTGTTGATTCAGAAATTAATGATAATTCTCATTTAGATAATTTACCTCTTAGTGACAATTATTCAGATTTAATGACTTTACAGGAAGGAAGTGGTGTTTCGTGTGATGTTGAAGATAATTTAAAGAAAACTGATGATTATTTGAATAATGGTAACTTAATCAAGATTCAATCTTTAGATAAAGATTTATATGATATGAATATTGAAGAGTCTAAGGAAAAGGATGACAAAGGAAATAATTTTAGTGAGATTGCTCTTCAGAAAATAAATAGTGTAAGTTCTGATTTGGATATGGCCTTACATAAAGGGAGTGATAGTATTGATGATGATGGCTTAAATCAAAATCAGGAAATTGATAATGTTTCTTTTGCTTTAAACAAATTTGATAATTTTGAAGATGTGTTAAAGGCAGATTTAGAGTGTTTAGATTTACAAGGACATATTAAAGATCTTGAAGAGGAAAATCTTTATGATAATCATTTAGTAGATTCGGAAGAAAAATTGGAACAGGATGAGAAATTAGATTCATCTTTTTTAAAAGAGCAAACCGAGGGTATGAAAAATGAGAATGTTGCTTTAGATTTTAGTTTTGCTGATGTTGAGACTATAATAAATAAGTTTAATGATAGTGATTATTTAAGTAAAATTAATTTAAGCAATGAAGAACGGGATGTGTTAGTTAAATTTATTAGTAAATTAGAAGAAGATATGGAATCTAAATCTGAATCCAATAATTTTACAATTAAGAAAGAATATGAAATTTTACAAAAAATTAAGCATTTATTAGTTAGAGAGTAGAAATATCTACTTAATTAGATACTATTTTTTATTTTTTATTGCTTCAATTTTATTTTTGTTTTTAACTTTTTTTTATTTTATTAATAAATTTTTAAACCAAGTTGAGTTTGATCTTAATAATTTAGTAGATGATATAAAGTCATATAATATAAATTTTTTTAGAGATTTAAATCTAGAATATTATTTTGAACAGACTTTATTTAAGGATGATTTGGTTAATTCTTATTATTTACTTTCATCAGTTGATGGGATATTAGTTTATAAATCAAAAGATAATTCTATTTATAAACTAAAAGATAAGTTAGAATCAACTTCTTTTAAGAGTAGTGGCTTTATAAAAAAGGTTAAAATTAATTTTGAATTAAGTGATGATGTTCTTATTAGTTTAGTTATATATTACAATATCCTGCCAAAAAGCAGGATACTTTACATTTTATTTTCGTATCTTTTTTTAATGTCTTTTTTTTATTTTTGTTTTTCTATATTCATTATATATCGCATACATATAGATCTTAATGGTGGTGCTCATTGTTTTCTTGTAGATGATCTTCATTAGGCGGAGCATCATCTTTTATATTTATTTTTTTTTCTAAATCGAATGCCTCAAAAAAGGCCCACTTGTTAGTGGTATAATAATATGTATCATTATCTTTTTTGATTAAGATATCTCTATTTTTTTCATTTTTATTGAAATAAACATCAATATTATTGATACTTTTATTGTTCCATTTTATTTCAATATTATATTGTGGATTGTAATCTTTGATTTTGCTTGTGTCTATTTCAATTCCGTCTGTTATGAATTCTTGGATCATTTGTAAGATTCTTTCTTTGTGTAATACTTCTTGATTGAAAAAGTAAAGACCATCTTTAGTGGATACACTATAATCGTTTTTTATTGTATCTTCCTCATCTTTTTTTAGTTTATTTAGTACTTTAAAAGATAAGTTTTCTATTTTTGAGTTATTTTCTTCAAAAAGTTTAGTGTTTGCAAATGTATTATAAGAGTTGCCTTTATATGATAAAAAGATGTTGTCTGTTAAATATACATTTTGGTCGCTGCCTTTGATATAAGATAGTCTTGAATCTCCTTCTCCTGAATTGCCAATAAATATTTCTGTTAAAAGATTATTTTTATCATCAAATAGTTTGAAATCTGGCTTTTCTTTTATTCCTAGTTCTTTATGTTTTTTGTGATCTCTACTTACGAGTTTATTTTTTTGAAGTTTTTCCAAATCTTGAATCATAGAGTTAACTCTTTTCTCATCAATTGGAATATTGATATCATTGTATTTCAGTTCCCAAACTTTTCCTGATTTTATCATTGTACCTTCAAGTTCTGTTTCAATTTTTGCAATTTTTTTAAAATCTATTGAAAAAAATTTTTCTTCTAAAAGTCTTGCAACTTTATTTTGATTGGAGAATATTATTCCTAATAAAAATGTAGATATTAATATTATAATTATTGCTATTTTTATATTTTCTTTCATTCCTAACAACGTTTCTTTATTGTTCATAAGTTCTCCTTTATTAATTGTTTCTTCTTTTTTGGGCAAATCTGATAAGTCCAAATATTATTATTGCTGTAGGCAATATGATTAAATTTATGATTATTAACGAAAATTTTGCATTTAACATTTCTGTTGATGAATTGATAAATTTTAATTTAGAACGTACTTCTCTTGATTTAATGCTAAAAAATGCTTCCTTTTTCATTAGATAATCTGAAATTCTTCCTGCAAATTCAAAGTTTGAAGGTGAACCATTATACATATAATCGCTAAATATCATGCTTGAACCTAGTAAAATTATTTTTGAATTTTCAGATTTTTTGTCCTTGTATAAGCTTTTAATTTGTCCTTCAATGGAATATCCAAGAATTTTTTGCTTATCATCTTTGTCAAATGTTTTTGGAACGTTAAACGAATGCATGGCTATGCTTGCAATTTTTTTATCATCAACTTGCCAAGATTCTTTAGAACTTGTAAACAGAGGTAAATATTTTATTTCATTCTCTTTAGCTTCTATAATCTCTATTGAATTACTCCAAGGAATTATGGTGTCATAAAAATTTTTAAGTAGGGGATTATTGTTATCTACAATATTACTTTTATCAATTAAGATCCATGGATAATAAGTTTGAAAGTTGCCACCTAAAAAAAGACTTGGGGCTCTTTTATCAAGGATCATATTCTCATTATACTTAACACCATAACTTTCAATTAAATCAAAGAGTTCTGATTTAATTGCAGTTGTTGTATATGGACTTTGGGGATTATAATCGATTTTACTTGTGGCTAATAATACTTTTCCGTTATTGACAATAAATTCGTCAATTTTTTTCAAATTTTCCTTGTTTATTTCTTTAGAACCAATTATAAATAATCCATTTATATCTTGCAGTGTTTCATTGTTAATATTGATTTCTTTAACCTCGGTTTTAAAACCTTTTTGCATTATTGTTATAAAATTTTTATGTATTTCTTTTAATTTGGCATCTCCAAAAATAAGTCCTAATACTTTTTTTGTATTGTTTATTAATTTATCTAAGCTACTTGCAAGATCATATTCTAAGTTGCTAATTTCTGTTACTATAGGAAGTACTTCGCGTTTTCCTTCATAAATTATTTCAATTCCTGAGTATATTTTAAGTATTGAAAATTGGTTAATATCTCTTAGATCAATTTGTTGAGATGGAATTCCAATTTGTTCTAAAGGAGTGTTTAATTTATCAGCATCTATTTCTTTGTAAATTAATTTCCCACCTGAAGAGTCAGCAAGGCTTGTTAGAAAATTTTTTATTTGATCTGGAAATGCAAAATAATTTCCAAGACTTGCGGAATTATAGTAGGTAATATACACTTTTTCCTTTGCATTTGTAAATAAATTTTTTGTAACTTTAGAAATTGTAAAGGCTTTGTTTTTAGTAAAGTCTATTTTAAAAATTAATATGGATATGTTGCAAAAAACTAAAAATATTATTGTAAGATTTAATGCTAAATTTAAAATCTCTTTGTATTTATTTTTCATAAAATAATTATCTCCATTTTTTTAATTTTATGATATATGAGCTTAACATCAGGAAAGTAATTGAAAATGTAATAAAATAGATAAGGTCTGATAAGTTTAATATTCCCATATTAAAGTAATTAAAGTGATTGTTAATTGAGATAAAGTTGAGTATTTTTCCAAATATATTATCTTTACCAAATATCATTACTAACTTTCCTGAAAATAATATTATTGTTAGTGTGAATACGCTTAGTATATAAGATACTATTTGACTTTTAGTGATAGATGATATGAATATTCCCATGCTAAGTACTGATAAGGAGTAAAGAATTATTCCTAGATATTGAAGGAAAATTATACCAAGATCAAATTCACCCATAAAGATTGTCATTATTGTCAGTGGTAGTGTGAGTATGAAAAGTATTAATGTAAATATCTTAAGTGTAATAAATTTTCCAAATACTATTTCTTGTGGGCTTATTGGTAGTGCATAAAGTAATTCAATGCTTCCTGTTTTATATTCTTCTGAGAATATTCCCATACTAAGGGCAGGAAGCACTAACATTAAAATAATTGGCATTGATGAGAAGTAAGACATTAATGACGCATTGTCTTTGATAAAAAATCCTGATAAAAAAATAAAAGAGAAATTTACAAATATGAGGAAAAATAACATTACAACATATGCAGTTAGTGTTCCAAATAAAACTTTTAATTCTTTCTTTGACAAGATTAGGGATTGTCTTAAGTCTATTTTCATTGTTTTCTCTCCTTTGTTAGTTTGCTAAATATTTTTTCTAAATTTTCAGATTTTGGTATCATTGATTTTAATATCATACCTTGACTTACAACATAATTAAAAAGTTCTTTCTCTGTTTTATCAGGTGCAAGTCTTAGTGAAACGTTTATTTCTTTTTGATGTTCTTCTATTTTAATTAGTGTAAATATATCAGTTTTATTGAAATATTCTTTTGTTATTCCAGAATCTTTATAAACAATTAGATCTATTTCAGTTTCTTGCATTCTGTTTTTAGTTATGTTTTCTTTAGTATCATCAGCAATAATTTCTCCATTATTGATAATAATTATTCTTTTACAAATTGACTCTACTTCGCTTAAAATATGAGATGAGAATAGTATTGTGCTATTTTTTGCAAGTTCTTTTAAAACTTCTTTAAATTCTATAATTTGATTTGGGTCAAGCCCATTTGTAGGTTCATCAAGTATTACAAGTTTGGGATTATTAATTAAAGCACCAGCTATTCCTACTCTTTGCTTAAATCCTTTTGATAGTGTAGATATTAGTTTATTTTTGACACTTTGAAGCTTGAAGATATCAATAGCCTTGTCTATTTCTTTTGTAGGGTTTTCAATTCCCTTAATTTCTGATATGAAGTCTAAATATTCCTTAACAGATAGTTCTTGGTAAAGAGCTAGTTTTTCAGGTATGTAACCTATATTTTTAAGTATTTCTTTTGAATTTTGTGTGATATCTTTTCCAAAGATTTCTACATTGCCTTTGTTAGGGTAGTGAAATGATGTTAGAATTTTTATTAATGTCGATTTTCCTGCTCCATTTGGTCCAAGTATGCCAAGTACCTCTCCTTTATCAACCCTAAAGCTAATATTAAAGAGAGCTGTGAATGACCCATATGTTTTAGTGACATTTTTTACACTTATCATGTATTATCTCCTTAGATATTATTATTTTATAATAAATTTATCTTTATTTGATTTGAGTCTCATTCCATCTTTTGTTAAAAATATTTCTCCATTGGGATATTCTTGTTTTGCTTCATCTAGTAATTCGTATAAATCTTTACTAAGTATATATCTTTCGCTAAAATGGATAAGACCTGTTTGCTTCACATTTGCTTTTTTTGCAATTTGTGCTGCTGATTTTGATGTTAAATGTAATTTTTTTTTAGCCTCCTCTTTTAAGTCATTTTTGAATGTACTCTCAATTATTACTAGATTAAAGTTTTTAATGTGTATAGATAGTTCTTCAAAGTAAGCCGTATCTGTGATATATGCAAATTTTAATCCTTTTTGTGCTTTGCCTAGTATTTCAGAGGGTAATATTTTCTTTCCATTAAGTATTACTTCATATCCGTCCTGTAATTTTTTTCTAATAGGCCCTTTTGGTATATTTAAATTTTCGGCTTTTTGGTTGTCAAATTTACCAGGCTTATCTTTTTCTATAAATAAATATCCAACACAGTCTATTGAATGTTTAAGTTTTATGTATTCAATTTTTTTTCTTTTATCTTCATACAAAACAGATTCTGTTTTGTTTATTATTATTTCTTTGTATATTATGTCATAATTCTTGTGTACTCGCAAAAGTTCGATGTTTGTTTCTAAATATTTTTTAATTCCAATAGGTCCAATTATAGTTAGAGGTTCTCTTCTTGTATCACCACTTTGTGCCATAAGCATTACTATTCCAAGTAACCCTGTTATGTGATCAGCATGTAAATGTGTTATGCAAATAATTTTGATTTTTTGCCATGATATTTTTTGTTTTCTAAGGGACATTTGAGTGGCTTCGCCACAATCAAAGAGGAAATTTTCACCATGGTATTCTACTAAAATGGAAGTTAAATATCTATTATGTAGTGGTCTTGTTCCTCCTGTGCCAAGAATGTTAATATTAAAATCCAAAAATAATCTCCCAATTCTTTTTTCTTATTAGTATGCAAAGATATGTATCAAAATTGCTTTTTAAAATAATTATGGACTCTTCATTGGTGTTTTGAATATTTTTAAAATTATTTTTTAATTTAATAGCAAATGCTCCTTGGTGCTGTACAAAGTGTTTTTATTGTGATGAAAGATAGGAAAACAAACATTTTCTTAATTTTCAATTTTAGTTTTTCGTACATTAAAGTATTATATTATTTTTTTTTAAATTTAGAAATATTTTAAATACAAATTCTTTGTTTAAATAAAGTTTTAAGGAAAATCCCTTATATGAATGTAGAGAAGAAGTTGAAGAGGGGATATAAAATATATCTATTTTATAGAATTATGAAAATTTTCATATCTTTTTATATCATAATGTGTTGGAAGATTTGTTTTATTCTCAATATAATCTAGAATTTTTTTAGATAAGTATGCTGCCATTGATATTCCTCTTGTGCCAAATCCATTTAATATAAATTTATTTTTGTATTTTGGATGTTCACCAAGAAAAGGTTCTAGATCCAGTGTGGAAGGTCTAATATGAGCTTTATGTTGGATTATTTTATAATTTTTTAGGTTTGTAATTTTTTCAAACTTGTCTAGTAATTCTTTTTTTGCCCATTCATTTGTGCTTGTGTTTAAATTTTTCCATTCATAAGTTCCACCAAGATAAAATTTGCTGTCTTGCAAAGGTATTAATGATACGTGTCTATTATAAATCTCTTTAAGATTTAATTCTTTAAGTTCTATTATAAGCATTTCTCCTTTTGCTAGTCTGAATGGAAGATATGAAAAAAATCCTTTTATTTTTTCTTTATATCCTTTTGTGAAGATTAATTTTTTGAATTTAAGTCCATTTATTATAAAGAAATTATCATTTGCTTTAATTTGATCTTCATTGATTTCTGCTTCTATATATGTATTATGGTTTATGAAGTACTTTTTAAGTTTTTGTATATATAAATTGGTGTTTAGGATTGCTCCTTTTATTAGTATGCCTCCATCATTGTCATTAGAAAAATCATATACTTTCTTATTTTTAATTTTTACAATAAAATTTTTTATATTTTCATCATTTTTGATTTTTGAGTTTAATTCTTCTTTTTGTGTTTTTGTAGTAAATGGTCTAAAAATAAGATTTTCTTTTAAAAAATTACAGTTAATATTTTGCTCTATCTCTTTATAATATTGAATTGCAAATGTGAAAATTTCAGGTTCTCTCCAAGCAATATTCATTTTTCTTCCCATAATAGGGTTAATAAGCCCTCCTGCTGTGGTTGTTGCCTTGTCTTTTCCATTGTCAAAAAGAATTACACTTTTTTTTCTTTGTAGTATTTCATAAGTTAAAGTACTCCCAGCAATTCCACCTCCAATAACAGCGAATTCGTATTCCATAAATATTTTTCCCTTTTTTGTTATATTTTGTTTTTATAATTTTAATTTTACAATTTTAAGATTAAATTAATAAAATTATTTATTTTATTTGAAAGTATTTTTGCGAATTGAATTTGCCTTCAAATCTTTATTTATACTTCTCTGTTTTATTCTTTTTGGTATATTCTTATATGGGTTAATAATTTTAATTCTATTCTTTAGTATTTTTAGATTTAAAAACCTTTTGTTTTTCATTATAATAGGTATTACATATACATTTGTTGGAAAGGTAAATTTATGGATTTTAAAGACATGAATATGCAAATAGGAATTCAGCAGCAATCACTAGAGGTTATATTAAAGAGCAGATCAATAGTGATTACTGGAGAGATTAATAAAGAGACCTCTAGGTTGTTTCAGGAAAAAATATTATTTTTAGAAGCATCAGATGGCGATAAACCTATATTTGTTTATATTGATTCAGAAGGTGGTGATATTGATGCTGGATTTGCTATTTTTAATATGATACGTTTTGTAAGAGCTAAAGTTTTTACAATTGGAGTTGGGCTTGTAGCAAGTGCTGGTGCTCTAATTTTTTTGGGTGCAGATTCAAAGAGTAGGTTTTCTCTGCCTTATGCTAGGTATTTGTTACATCAACCTTTAAGTGGTTTTAAGGGATTTGCGACAGATATTGAGATTTATACAAATGAACTTAATAAGATTAAGAGTGAACTTAATCTTATAATTTCAAAAGAAACAGGACAGAAGCTTGATAAGGTTGAAAAAGATACCGATAGGGATTTTTGGTTAGATAGTAAGTCTGCAATAAAATATGGTCTTGTTTTTAAAATTATTACAACTAGACTTGAATTTGAAAAATTTATTTCTTAGTTTTAGTCTTTTAGTTTTTTCTTGTAACTATGTGAAGAGTGATTTTAGCATTTTGGAATTTAGCATTACTAATGTGCCCAACGATTCGGCTTCTCTAGATTTATTAGTCGATGTTGCTTATAATATGATTTTGCCAAATTTTGATTTAGTTATTATTAAAAATTTAACTAATAAGGAAGATTTGGATCTGATTAATAATAGAGTTTCATTTGGGAATTTGAAAAATGCGTATTTTATTAGGCAAAATAATAACTCTTCTATTAGTATTCTTTCTAAAGAGAATATTAAGATTACAGTTTTAGATTTTGTCAAAGGATTTTATCAATATAGATTAGGTGTGATTATTGATTTTATATTTAAGGATTGTCAGTATGCAATTGTTGTTTTTAATTTTGATGAAGAAATATATGATAATTTAGATTTTTCTATTGTTGATGATCAGATAAAATATTTAAATTGTAGATATGATAATTTATTGTTTATTTTATATAAAGATGAGCTTAGTTTGCTAGATATATTGATTAAGAATGGGTTTTTTAGTTTAATTTATGACTCAATTAATCCTATACACATAATTAATACTATTGATAGTAGAGTTTATTCTAAATTTTCAGCTCAAATATCTTTTCGTTCTTTAATTTATGTTATCTTAAGTTATTTATATAATGATTTTTATATAGATAGTTTTCCAAAAAGTATTTTGATTAAATGAATTTTGTAAATGTTTAGTTCTTGACATCATGATTTCATTGTTATATTATTACTAGCAATGCCGAAATGGTGGAAATGGTAGACACACAGGACTTAAAATCCTGAGGAGTAATCTCCGTACCGGTTCGAGTCCGGTTTTCGGCATTTAAGGTTTAAGGTTGGTTTTTTTGCATTCTCAAGTTTTTTATTGATGTATATTCCTGTGATGAATAATATACATGAAAATACACTAAGTGTTAGGTTAGGTTTTATGTTAAGTTTTGTTATAATTATTAGCATTTGTAGAATGGAGCCTAGAATGAGACCCATAGACAAGTAAATAAATTGGGCAAAATATTTGTTTATTATTTTTTCAATTATTAGTATTGTAATTCCTGTTCCTATTATTGTAAATAGGCCAAATATTAAGCATGGTATTATTTTAATTTGTGAAATTATGTCGACGATTTCTTTATAAGTACCAAGGCTTAACAGTATAAGTGAACCTGAGATTCCTGGTAAAATCATTGCGCATCCACCCATTATTCCTGAATTAGCGATTGCTAGGTAGTATTTGATTGATTTTTTATTTTGATATTCTGATATATATGATGATATGTTATAAGTTCTTAATATTACAAAAGATAGTGTTGTTAAGAATCCAATTAAAAATAATAAATATTTTGTAATTGCTTTACTATGATTACTCTTGTGATTTGTTTCCTTTTTTAATGTGAATATACTTCCTGTAGTTAGTCCTATAAAAAGCATATTTAAATATGCTTCTCTTGTTGTACCGTCTAAAATATAATTTTTTAATATTTTCGAAAGTATTGTTACTGAAGTTAATATGCCAAGTGATAGTATCATAAGGAAAGTTGTGTTTTCTTTTCCTATTTTTAATTTTATTATATTTGCAGATGAAGATACTATTTTATGATAGATTCCTAAAATTAAAGCTAATGTTCCACCAGAAACACCGGGTATTATATTTGCAATACCAATTAATAGACCTTTTATGTAATAATTTATGAACATGATTTTTAGCTTTTTATAAGCTTGGTGTTTTTATCTTTCGTCGCCTTCGCCATTTATTGTGCCATTATCATACCTTTTTTTTAATTTTTCTAAATTTGTAATAGCAACATCCTCAAGTGTGATGCCAAGATTATTACTTAAGTTTGAAATATACCATAGTACATCACCAAGTTCTTTCTTAATTGACAATAAATATTCTTGATCAAGTATATAATCTTTATCACGACCTAATTTTTTTATTTTCTCTACAACTTCACCTGTCTCTCCAGCAAGACCAAGAGTTGTTAAGATTAGTTCTTCCTTTTTATTTTTATATTTAGCAGTTTGTTTGGCTTTTGCTTGATATTCATTTAATTCCATAAGTAAGACTAGTTTAATATAGTTTGTATTTATTTACAAGTTTGTTTATTATTTCTTTTTTTTTTAAAATTTTTATTATATTGACCCTTTATATTAATTGGAGTTTGCCTATGAGTAAATTTGCTATTTTTTGGGATTTGTTTTTTTGTTTTTTTTTACAGCTTGATTTTATATATTCTTATCCTGAGATAAAAAGTTTTTCAAATAAAGATCCTATTTTTTCTGATCTTAGGAGAAAAATTGCTAAATATAATAAAAGGGAAAATGTTCCCTTATTTATTTATTCATATACAGTTAAAAAAAGTGATACTTTTTTTAAGATTGCAAATAAGGTAAATGGTTGGCAAGCTAGTATTTCGACAATTAATTTATTAAATACTCCTCTACTAAAGGCAGGAAAAAGAATCTTAATTCCTACTAAAAAAGGTATTTTCATTTTAAATAACAAAGAATATAGATTTAATAGTTTACTCTTAGCAACAAGAGATTTAACAAAAGCAGAAAAGATAAAGGTTAAAAGGGATAATACGATTTATGAATTTTATTTTTTTGATTCTGTTAATCAGCCAGAGTTAAGCTTTTTATCAAGTACAGAGATGCTTTTCTTTTTAAATTCTGATTTTATTTTTCCTTTAAAGACATTTACTATTAGTTCTGATTTTGGATTTAGATCAGACCCTTTTACTGGCAGAGGAAGTTTTCATACAGGCATAGATCTTGCAGCACCAATGAATTCCTTGGTTTTTTGTACATCTTATGGAGTTGTAGTTGAGGTTGGCTATAATGATATTTATGGCAATTTTGTTGTAATTGAACATAAAAATAGGGTTAAATCTCTTTATGGACATCTTAGTTCTTATATTGTAAGTAAGGGAGATATTCTAAAGGTAGGTGAATTTATTGGCAGAGTAGGTCAAACTGGTCGTTCAACAGGTCCTCATTTGCATTTTGAAATATTGAAAAAAGATTTGCCTGTTAATCCCTTTCAAATTGTAAAATAGATATTGATTTGATAAATTGAAATCTTATATATGCCTACTTTAGTATTTTTATATTTTTGTTTAATCTATATTATATTCTATTATTTTATATCATATTCTATTATTTTATTGTGTAAAGTTTTCCTTCCTATTTTAAGAATTTCGGCACACTTGCTTTTATTATTCTTAGAGTGTAAAAGAGTTTGCTTAATGATTGCTTTTTCTGCTTCTTTTAAACTTATGCCTATTGGTAGTGTTATCTTTACTATTTGATTTGTATTACCTCTAATTTTTAGAGGTAGATCATCTTTTACAATTTGCTTTCCTTTAGATAATATTAAGGCACTTTCTAGCACGTTTTTTAGTTCTCTAATATTTCCTGGCCAATCATATGCGTAAAGAGTTTTTAGTGCATCATTAGAGAGAATTTTCTCTTCTCTATTGTTTTCATTTGCAACACTTTTAATCAGTATTCTTATTAGATCTGGTATGTCATCTTTTCTTTCTCTTAACGGTGGGATATTTATGTTTATGATGTTAAGTCTATAAAATAAGTCTTCTCTAAATCTTCCTTTTTTAATCTCTTCTTCAATATTTTTATTTGTTGCTGTTAGTAATCTAATGTCAACTTGAATAGTAGTTTCTCCTCCTACTCGTTCAAATGTCTTATTTTGAAGTACCATTAGTAGTTTTGCTTGAACTTCAGGTGATATTTCTACTATTTCATCTAAAAAGATTGTTCCTTTATTTGCTAATTCAAATCTGCCTTTTTTTTGAGATATTGCACCTGTGAATGCTCCTTTTTCATGTCCAAACAGTTCGCTTTCAAGTACTCTCTCAGAGAGTGCAGCACAGTTAACTTTAATAAAAGGTTTATCATTTCTATTTGATAGGTCGAAGATGGCGTCTGCTATTACTTCTTTTCCAACTCCGCTCTCTCCAGTTATTAATACAGATGCTTTTGATTTCGCAATTTTATTTACAAGTTCTAAGGTTTTCTGCATTATAAGTGATTTTCCAAATATTTGTTCATAATAGCTTAGATCCTTTCGGATTATGACATTTTTTTGGGATATTTTTTCGTGTATTTTATTATTTTTATCATTTAAGGCTCTTTTTATGATGAGTAGCAATCTTTCAAGATCAACAGGTTTTGTTAAAAAGTCGTAAGCACCTTCTCTCATGGCATCAACGGCTGAATCAACAGTTCCATGGGCTGTAAGAATAATAAAAGGTATATTTGGTTTTTTATCTTTTACTATTCTTAATAGTTCCTCTCCTGATATTTGAGGCATTCTAAGATCAGATATTATAGCATCAATTTTTTCATTTTTAATTATTTTAAGAGCATCTTTTCCATTACTAGTAGTAAATACAAAGTAACCTTCCTCTTCAAGATAAGTTGCTATTCCTTCTCTTATATTTTTTTCATCATCTGTTACTAGTAATTTACTCATTTTCTAAACATCCTTCAATTAGAATTTTGTCTGTGTTTAATTTAGGAAGTGTAATTGTAAATAACGTTCCTTTGAGTTCTTTACTTTCCATAAAAATTTCACCTCCATGTTCTTTAACTATTTTATAAGATATAGTAAGTCCTATGCCGCTTCCACATTCTTTTGTACTAAATTGAGGCTTAAATATATCATCTTTTGTTTCATTCTTTATTCCATTTCCATTGTCTTTAATATTGATATATATTTTATTTTCGCTTTCTTGGATGGAAATTTCTATTTTTTTTATTCTTTTATTTGCTTCAAGTAATGCTTCTTCTGCATTTTTTATTATATTGATTATTACTTGTCTGATGAGTTTTTCATCAATTAAAACTGGACTTACTTTTTTTAAAGACAATGACAATTTAATCTCTTTATTTTTTAATTCTGGATTTAATAGATTATAAACACTTTTTATAATTTCTGTAATATCTTTCTTTTTGGGCATTATTTTTATTGGTCTAACTGTCAATAAAAAATCTGTTACAGTTTTATCCATTCTATTTATTTCTTCTTTTATTATCTCAAAATAATTATTTGCTTTTGTACTTTTGATATTTTGTCTGTCTATTTCTTTTTTTAATAGTTGTAAATTTATGTCAATTGCGCCTAGTGGATTTTTAATCTCATGAGCAATATTTCTTGCATGTCTTGTAAAAGCGGCTAAAGCTTCAGCTCTTCTGAAAAGTTCTTCTTTATGTTTTTTTTCTTTGATATCCTCAATTAAGATAATATTTCCTTCAAGTTTTTGATCTTTGACATATGGCATAAATGATATTTTAATGTATATATTTGTTGAAATTTGCACTTCAAATCCTATTATTTTGTCTTCATTGTTTGCTAGTTCTTCTATTAGATTTGTTAAAGTTGGGATTTGAATATCTTTAAGTGTTTCTAGTTTATATTTAGGACTTATTACTAAAATTTGAAATAGCATTTTATTTAAGTAGATTATATTATTAAGCTTATCAAGTACTAAGATTCCTTCATTAATAGATGCAAATATTCCATCATATATTTCTATTTTTTTATAGATGTCCTGAATAAATTTAAGTTTTTGATCACTTGATAATTTATTTAATTTAGAGAGTGTTTTTTTGACGAATTTGCTCATTCATCCTCATAGTTTAACATTAAATTTTCAATTATTAATTTTTTATTTTGATTGTATGGACGGAGTCTTAAGATATTTTTTAGATAATCTAATCTTTTTAAATATATGTGAATGTCTAAATTTTGGCTTAAAAATTCATTTCTGAGTTGGTTTATAAGTTCTTGTAAGAATAGGCTAAATATATTTTCATCTTTTAGGAAATTGAATATGTCAAGATTAAATATACCCTGCTTTTCTTTTATTATATTAAGCATTTTTTTGACTTCTTCTTTTAATTTTGTTTGTTCTTCACTATAAAATGAATTAAAATATTCTTCTGTTGTCATTTCTTCATTTTGATTAAAGATTTTTTTACATTTTTTGATTTCAAAATTTCTATTTTCTTTTTTGAATTTGTATACCCTTAGTCTTGAGAGTACTGTTTTTGGAATCTTATTTTTGTTTCTTGTAGCTAGGATAAAGTAAATGTTTAAAGGTGGTTCTTCTAATATTTTTAGTAGTGCATTATAGATATTAAGGTTTAAGTTTTCAATTTCATTTATATAAATTATCTTTTTCTTATTCTTTTCTGATAATGCCCAAGATTTAATTTTTCTAATATCATTTATAGTAATGTTGAAATTTATCTCTTTGATTATTTCTTCAATTTTTTTTATAAGTTCTTTTTTAGTTGTCTCATTATATTCATTCTTATAATAAATATTATTAATGAAATTGATATTTGCTTCAATTTTTTTTAGGTTTTTATCACTACTGAAATTGTATTTAGTAAAGATGATGTTCTTAACATATTCTAGGTATTTATTGATCGTTTCATTTGAGTTAGTTTGTATGTATGCTTTTGCTTCAATTATATTAAGACTTGAGAAAATGATTATATTTGGAGTTGTTAGATTTTTTGTATTTAAAATTTTTTTTGCAAGTGCGATTGCGGTTGTCTTTTTTGAAGAAAATCTTTCTCCCCAAAGAAGTATTGCGTTTGGAAGAGTATTGTTTTTATATTCATTAATTATTTCTTGGGCTATTGTGGGTAGTATTTCCATTTTTTTCGATTCTCTTTATTGTGTTTTTGATATTTTAAAAATATAGTTTATTCCAGGATTTAGATATTCAAGGAATTTACTTCCCGATAAAAAATATTCAGGATTAAATATTTGTTGTGAATAAATTATATAAACCACGATTGCTATAATTCCAAAAGCCTCAAATAAACCTAGTATTAATCCAAGTATTCTATTAAAAAATAATAATTTGAGATGGCTTATTATTGATTCAATTAGTGATTGCAAAATTAAGAATCCTATGTGTATTACCAAAAAAAATACTAATAATGCTTGGATATATGACAAATCGAGAATGGGAGATATTAATATTTTAAAATCATTGGTTTTGTTATAGAGTAGAAATATTAAACTAACAATTTCAACAAATCCAGCTATTTCTTTGATAAAGCCTCTTAAAAACCCTCTAAATCCCAATGATGTGAAAATGATTATTATTAGTATATCGACTATACCAGTTATTTTGAATGGACTATCAACTAGCATTGATTTCCTCTGTAAATTCTTTTAATAATAGATTGGCTATTATCTTTGATGAATCTTGGTTGTAAAATTTTTTTATGTTATTTCGTAGTATATTAGCTTTTGCTTTATTACCCAAAATTTCTTTGATTGTATTTATTATTTTACTCTCATTTAAGTTTTCTTCATCTATTTTTAAACATGCATTTTGGTCTTCTAATAATTTTGCATTTCTGACTTGATCTCCTCTTGAACCTTTGACCAATGGTATAAATATTACACATGCACTAGCATTTGCGAATTCCTTAATTGCTCCTGAACCTGCCCTGCTTATTATTATACTTGAAAACTTTACTATACTTGCCATTTCTTCTGCATTAAAAAATTGGCTTCTTAAGTAATTCTTTTCTCTAATTGTGTCTAAATTTTTTCCGCATTGATGGATAAAATACGCATCAATTTGATTTTTTATATTAGTAGTCAACTTATTTAAAGCCTCTGCTCCCAGAGAACCTCCGAGCACGCTAATGATAGGCTTTTTTGTATTTTGAGTTAAGTTTTTTAAGATATTTAGATTTGGATTTAGAAATTCTTTTCTTATTGGTGAGTCTGTATATAAGACATTTTTGTTATTAAAATATTTTGTGCTTTCTTTGAAACTGACATGTATCTTGTGTGCAAATTTCGAGTTAATTTTTGTTGCAAGTCCTGGGTCAAGATCCATTTCATGAGTTATTCTTTTTATCTTAAGTAAACTTGCTGCAATAATTGGAGGACTTGATACAAAGCCGCCGGTTGCATATATAATTTGAGGCTTATACTTTTTTATTATGAAAAAACTTGTAATTATTCCAAAAATGACTTTAAAAAAATCAATGAAATTTTTTAAAGAAAAATATCTTCTAAATTTTCCTGATGGAATTGCAATAAATTTGATATGTGTGTGTTCTTTTATAATTTTTTCTTCCATTGCGCCTTTTTGTCCTAGCCAGAAGAATTTGATCTGTGGATCAAATTCTTTAAGTTTTGAAATTATTGCTATGCCTGGAAAAATATGTCCTCCTGTACCTCCTCCTGTAAAAAATATTATCTTTTTGGTTTTCATATGCCTCTTGTATATATTCCTTAAATTTATGTATGTTAAATCGACCTACCTTTACATTTTAGTTTAACAATATATATTAATGCAAATATTTTATATTTTTTATTTTTAATAAAAACTTACTGGTGCATTTTGTGTTTATTAGATTATATTTTTTATAGTGTTATTATTTAATTGAAAATGTTGCAATATTTTTAAAAAATATTTTTTAAAAATTGTTCAATTGGAATACCCTCTTTTTGTGGAACATTATTTTCAATAGAATATTTTATTATTGAATGAAGTACTTTGGTTGCTTTTTCTAAAGCCTGTTCTATTTCCAGTTTTTCAAGGTAACCTATTAGTAAGCTAGTAAATAAATCGCCTGTTCCACCAAAGTTTCGTTCTAATTTTTCTAGAAAAATTTCTGAATATTCTTTTGTTTTTGAATTATAAGCGACAGTTCCTATAAGAGTTTTCTTTTCTACACTTGTAACTATGGTTATTCCATTTATTTCAAGACTTGATATTGCTTTTATCATTTCATCTTTATTTTTTATATTTTCAGTTTTAGATAGCATTTTCAGTTCTGTTAAGTTAGGTGTTATGATATCTGCATATTTGATTAAATTTCTAAATTCATTTACTATTTTTTGGTTGAAAATAGGATAGAGTATGTCATTGTCTGCGAAGACGGGATCAATTATTATTTTTTTAAACTTCATCATCTTAAACATATTTTCTATTATTTTATGTTGCTTATTACTTCCAAGAAATCCACTATAGAATATATCAAATTTTTCATTTTGATTTTTCCAAGATAAAATAAACTTTTCTAAGTTATTTGTTAAATCTATTATTTCAAATTCTTTATAGTTTGTTGTTGCTGATAAAACAGAAGTTACAAGTGGGCAAACTTGCATATTAAATGAAGATATGACTGGTATGCATATTGTAAGTGATGAGCGTCCCATAGTTGAAATATCATGCATGGCCAATATTCTTTTCATAACTATTATCCTTTTGTATATTTGTAGCTTCTTATTCTTGAATTAACATCAGTTTCAATTGGACTTGCCCCATATTTTAAATACATAAGATATCCAATTCCTGCAATCATTGCCCCATTGTCGGTGCAAAGGTCAAGAGGAGGATAGTATGTTTCTATTGCAATATTTTTTTTTATCTTGTCTCTTAAATAAAGATTACTTGCAACTCCTCCAGATATTATTAACTTTTTTATGTTAGTATCTTTGATTGCTCTTTTGATTGGAATAATCAAGTTTTCAAAAGCTACTCTTTGAAAGCTTGCGGCAATATTATTTTTTGTGATATTTGCATTTTTGTCTTTGAACTTTTCAAGTTGATGTATGCATGCTGTTTTAAGTCCTGAGTACGAAAAATCATATTGATTTTCTTTTTTATCAAATATTGTAATTGGAAAATTAAATGCATGCTCATTACCGTTTCTAGCTAGTTTTTCTATATTTGGTCCACCTGGAAATCCCATTTTATAGTGTTTTGCTACTTTATCAAATGCTTCTCCACAAGCATCATCAAGTGTTCTGCCTAGTATTTCAACTTGATCGAAGTCGTTTTGTTTTGCAAGTATTGTGTGTCCTCCACTTAATATTAAAGATAAAAATGGATATTCTATTTTTTTAGTCATTAAAGGAGAATAGAGATGTCCTAAAATGTGGTCAATGCAAATTAATGGTTTTTTAAGGGCAATTGATAGTCCTTTAGCAAAATTTACTCCAACGATTAAAGAACCAATAAGCCCTGGTTTAGATGTTACTGCTATTAAATTGATTTCTGATACATGTATTTTGGCATTTTTTATTGCCTTTTGACATATATCCATGATAAATTCTGTGTGCAGTCTTGAGGCAATCTCTGGTACTATGCCATAATATTTTTTGTGCTCTTTTTGGCTAAACTTAATATTGCTTAAAATTTTAGTACCATTTTCTACTATGGCTGCGCAACAGTCGTCACATGAACTCTCTATGCCAAGTACCTTCATTATTTTCCTCTCTTTGATAAAGATTGATTAAATTTTTAAATTCGAATTCTTGATTTAATTTCTCTGTTTCTTGTTTTAATATTTTAAGAGTATTTTTTGACCAAATGTGTCCTATTACTTTAACCACTCCTTTTTCTCTTGCTATTTGTTTTGCTCTTTCAAGTGCTTTATTAACATCGTGTTCGTTATCATTATTATCAAGAAATATATCTCTTTGTTCTACTGTAATTCCAATACTTTTGCCAGTTTTTTCAGATATACTCTTTTGAGTAGTTAGGCTGTCAAAAAAGTATTTATTTTCTTCTTTAAGTTTGGTTAAAATAATTTTCATTATGTTTTCGTTTGCAGTAATAAGGCTTCCCATATGATTATTCATTATTTTTGCCTTAGGATATGCTTTAAATGTCTTTTCAAGTTTTTTTTGTATTGCAAATTGATTGTCATTTATATTTATATGAAATTTTTCTATCGAATTATTGTGTTGTGATTGCATTGGAAAATGAATCATTGTAATTTTATTTTTATTTATTAGTTTATTATAAAAATCCATTGATTTTGGCAGAAAGGGAATAATTGAAAAATTGATTTTTAAGTTAATTTTTATGAATTCGTCCAGCATAAATTCGTCATAGCCAACATCATCAATTATAAGATAAAATTCAGGTTTTAACTTGCTAAGTTTTACTTTCTTTATTTTTTTGATTAGATTTACTTTTTTAATTGTTGCTAATTTATCTTTAAAACTTAAATTGAATTTTTTTGAATTTGCTATTATATGTGCAAGACTAAAAAACATCACAATCACTGAAACAAAAGATGTAATAAGAACTAACAATATTGCAACCTTAGATTTATTTTTTTTAAAAAAAATAGAAGCATTATGAATATTCATGCACAATGGATTTTAATTATATCAGAATCTGGCATTAAGTCAATTATTATTGATAAAGTTCATCTCTTAGTTTTTTTAGTACCCGTTTTTCAATTTGTCTGACGGTTTCTGAGGAAATGCCAAGCTCACTAGAAATATCTTTTAATGTGCTTTTTTTATCTTCATTATCTAAGTTATATCGCTTTCTTATAATATATCTCTCTTTATCGTTTAGTTTGGTCTCTAATATATGATTGAGATGTTTTAGTGTTGAATTTTGTTCAAGAGTACTTTCTGGATTAAAAGAATTATCTTCATAAAGATTTAAGAGTGTGGAATTTTCTGAACCTTCAATCTTTTTATCAAGGGAATATTCTTTTTCCAGATAAGGAATGATTTTTATATATTGAGAAGTTGTTAAGTTAAACTTTTCCATTATGTCTTCTTTTTTAGGAGATTTTTCTTCTTCCATAAGATATTTGTTTATTTGGAGTATTAAATTTTCTTTTCTGTAAGGAACCTTTACAAGTCTTGTTTTAGTATTTAATGCTCTTTGAAGTGATTGCTTAATCCAGAATGAAGCATAGGTTGAAAATTTAGTATTTTTGCTTGGGTCATATTTTTCTGCAGCTCTAATTAAACCTAAATTTCCTTCTTGTATTAGGTCTTCAACTTTTAATCCTTTGCCAGCATATCTTTTAATGATTTTCAGTACAAGACGTAAATTGGCATTTATCATTTTATTTTTTGCTTTTATATCCCCACGTTTTATTTGGTTTGCTAGCTCAATTTCTTCTTCGTGAGTTATCAATCTGTGTCCTCTTACTGATTTTAGGTATATGTTTAAATCTTCATTACTAAATATATTCACAATACTTCTCCCATCTTTTAAATTTGTGTATTAACATCCTTCTCCCTTTTGATGTGATGCAAAAATAATGCCAATTTAGAAAATAATTTATATTCTGATTGTATATGTATGAATTATTTTCTAGGATTGCTTTACTTCTGTTATTTGATTGTAGATTAAATCGGCAAGTCCGAAACTTTTGGATTTAGCTATTTGTTTTGATCTTTCTAAATAAAGCATATCTTCAAAGACTTCCTCTGTTTGTCCACCGTTAATTAGATTATTTTCTTTTTGTAAAGAATTTCTCATGCTTTTAATCATTTGCTCTATAAATATTGCCTCGAATTCTAATGCAGCTGTATAAATTCTATGGTCATTTTTGTGTTGATTTGTTTCTTTTGATTTTTTTGTTTTTAAATTTTTCATTTGGTTAATTTGATTATTTGTTTTTAAGGTTTGTAGGTTAATTTTGTTTATCATATATTTATTCCTCCAAAATTAGTTCCCCATTTAGTCTATTAATTTTTTTAGATACCTTTATTATTTTTATTAACTCTTCATTGCTAAGTGTATCTGAATTTTTTAATATGAATTCACTTATTGTCATTTGTTTTATTTCAATTTTTATTTGTTCATTTTTTTTATTGCTAAATAAATTTTTTTCATCTCTTTCGATTGAAAGTGTTAAAGGCCCTATTTCCGCGTTTTTGCTTGTTATAATGAGTTTATTTTTCTCATTTATTAAAACTCTAGGTATGTTTTCTATTGTCATTTCTTCAATTTCGCTTAGTAAGCGAGTTTCTTTAATTTCAATTTCTATGATTTTACCTGATTTTACATTATTTTTGATATTTTTGCTTGTTAGTTTTTTGCTTATTGAATCTACTAAAGTATAATCTTCTTTTTCTAAAATTATATTGTAATTTTTGTATTCTTTATTTTCGTGTATTGTTGCTCCATTTAGTATATATCCTGTGCCTTTTGATTTTGAATTAGTTGATATTGGTCCTGCTGCAGTTGCTAATATTTTGCCTTCTTGATTTCTTAATTCTGTTCTTAGAAGTATGCCATTTGTCAATTCTTTTGAATCTAGCATAGATGCTATGTAAACGTTTTGGTTTGCGCCTTTAATTATATTTCCATTTATTTTGGTTGTTACACTTACTAGTGCAATATTTTTACTTTCAATTTTTGTTAGATCTATGTTATTTATGCCAATTTTGTTTAAAGCTTGATTTAAAATTTCTTTTCCCTTTGATGAATCTCCTTTATCAATAAGTCCTGCTACTATTCCAATTCCTGTTAATATTTGTGAATTACTAGATCGTATTTCTGCAATATCTTTTAGCTTTATTTTCTCAATTATTCGATTGCTAATATCATTCGTATTTGCTAGATTATTTGGTGGGTGTTGATTTTCTTGTGCAAATGAGCTAGCAATTGTATTTAGGCTTAGTGTGGCTATAATTATCAATACTTTCATGATATATATTCCTTTTGTATGGCAATATAGTTTACCTTTATTTTGATATTATTTCAATTGCTTTTGTGCTTATTCATTTTTGGATCATACTATGTCAATACTGTTTTTATAGTTAAAATTTATTAGAAGTGAATTTTTATGGCTTTATAATTGTTTGACAATTTATTAAATAAAAATGATAGCTTGATTGAAGATTTGTGGTTTAAATATTAATCATTTACTTTTGTTTTTGTATTTTATCTAGTTTTATTTCGTCATTCTTCATTATATCGTATAGTACTGTATAATGATCCTGTTTTAATGAGTTTAAGTTTAAAATTTCATTATTTCTAATTGTATTTATTTTATATTGAAAATAAATATTGTATTCGTTTAAGCTTTGACCTACTTTTAAATTTAGTTTTGCAAATACGATTGGTTCTATTATGTCAATATAAATGTTTACTTTATTATGTTTTTTATAATCTTCAAATTTGTTTGCATAATAAATTAAGTTTTTTTGAATTGGTATGTTTTTATATAATATATTTTTTATTAATTTAAATTTTATGTTATGAGAAAATTTGTTTTCTATGTTTATTTCTGCTTCATCAAAACTGAATTGTAATATATAAATATTTTTATTTGCTAGAGACTTTGTAATATAGTCAATCATTTCAAATATGATTTGTTTTTTCTTAAAATGTGAACCTATGTAAATTTGTGATATGCTATTATCATTACACATTTTTGAATATTCTTTTGAAAAAAAATATACCTTGTTAGTAGATATTGTAAAACAGGTATCATAAGTACAAGGCTTTATTTGCAATAAATTGGTTGTAAGTAAATAGCATAATACAAGTTTATTAGTAAGTGTGTTCACTACCTTTTTAAGTTATTGGCAATTCCTAACATATTATCTGAGGTTTGAATTGCTTTTGAGTTTATTTCATAGGCTCTTTGTGCAACGATCATTGTTACTAGTTCTTCTGCAATTGATACGTTTGACATTTCCAGAATTCCTTGTCTTAGTCTTCCCATTCCGTTATTTCCTGGTGTTCCTGATATTTCTTCTCCAGATCCGATTGTTTCTTTAAATATGTTATTTCCAATTGCATTTAGACCTGATGGATTAACGAATCTTGTGATTTCTATTTGTCCTAGTTCAATAGGATCATTATTTTCATTAATTTTTACAGATATTATTCCTTCTTGAGATATTGCTATGGAATCTTTTATATACCCTTCTGCAGGAAAGGATATTTCAGGTAATAATTTGTATCCTTGACTTGTTACAAGATCTCCATTTGCATCTATTTTAAATGAACCATCTCTAGTATATCCGTAAGTGCCATCTGGCAGAAGAACCTTATAAAATCCTTCACCTTCAATTGCAACATCAGTATTTAAATTGGTATTTTGCATCTTTCCTTGTTCAAAGATTCTGTGTGTTGCTGATACTTTTGTTCCGTGTCCAACTTGGTTGCCAATGGGTCTTACTGTATTTTCAGTTGCGGGAGTTCCTGCTCTTTTTTGTGTTTGATATATTAGGTCTTCAAATTCAGCTCTTATTTTTTTAAATCCTATGGTATTTACATTTGAAAGATTATTGGCAATTGTATCCACATTATATTGCTGTGCTTTCATTCCACTGGCTGCTGTCCATAGTGCTCTCATCATAAACTAATCTCCTTAAAATTTTCCAATTTCGTTAATTAATTTACCAAGAAGTGAATCTTCTGTTTGTATTATTTTTTGATTTGCTTCATAAGCTCTGTTAACTGTAATCATTGATACCATTTCATTAATTGCATTTACATTGGACCCTTCTAATGCACCAGTTTCAATTGTAGGTCTTGAGTTTATTGCAATATTTTTGGCTTCTCCAGATATTTCCGTACTGTTCCAAAGTGAACTTCCTTGCTTTTTTAAAAACCTTGGTTTTTCAAAATTTACAATTTTTAGATTATCAAGAAGTTCATAGTTGTCCCAAGAATTTTCATATTCACTTACAAGTCTTTTAGGGTTTTCTTCAAATGTTGTGTTATGAAATATTTGTCCTTTTTCTGTTATTTTAAAGTTATTGTGTTTTAAGTGTATATATCCCTTTTCTCCAATCACAGGATAGCCATCTTTGGTGACAAGTATACCTTCTTTTCCTAGTGTAAAGGAACCATTTCGTGTATATCTTTCTCCTTCTGGCGTTTTAACGACAAAAAAGCCTTCATTTGTTAATGCTAAATCAAGAGGGTTTCCAGTAATTTTTAGTGGCCCTTGTTCAAAGGAAGTATATATTTCATTTTCTTCAACTCCTGTTCCAATTTTACCTACAACAGGAGCTGTTTCAAGATATCCTTTAGGAAATTTATAAAGACCATCGTCATTAACTCTCCTTATTAACATTTCAGGGAATGCTTTTTGTATAGATGAATCTTTTTTATATCCTGTAAGATCAATGTTTGCTAAGTTATTAGCTATAACATCTAATCGATGCCTTTGTGCCATCATTCCACTGGCAGCCGTATAAATGCCTCTTACCAAATTAAATCCCCATTATTTTTATTTGTACAATTAAAATTCTATCACTAAAATAGTTGTATATCAATTCTAATTTAGTGATTCTTTTATTGATTTTGATTTCAAAAGATTGAAATGATAATATTTTTAATATGTTAAATTATATAATATAAATTTTTTGCTTTTGCAAAAAGCAAAAAATGAATGTATAATTTTTTTATTCTTAATCTATTTGAATTAGAGCCTCAGAAATTAATTTTTAGGAGTTTTTATGAAAAATAATATATTAAAAATTATGTTTCTATTTTATTTTTTATTTTTTGTATTTGCAGAGTCTGAGCAGACAGGTGATAAAAAAGATGGTAGTGAAGTTTTAGGATATTGGATTGGATATGATGATACTACAAATCTTAAAAATTCTGTTATTTATGTCTATAAATATAATGATAAAGTTTATGGTAGAATTTTAAATGTAATAAAGAAAGGTAAAGTATATGATATTAATAATCCTTCTGGCTCTAAGGTTGTGGGTTTTGAACATTTAAGTATTGAAGGTCTTGATTTTATGTGGGGACTTAGATATATTAAATCTGCTGATAAATGGGATTATGGGAAAATTCTTGACCCTAAGAATGGCAAAATTTATGCTTCTGAGATGCGAGTAGATTCAACAACTGGAAATCTTCTTACTAAAGGTAAGGTTTGGATTTTTGGCAGAAGTAAAGTTTGGACAAGAGCTAAAAAAAATGAAATTCCACAGTTAGATGTTGAAGGTATGCTGCCAAATCCCCCTATATCAGAGAAATAAATATTTATATTTTGTGAGAAGTCTCAATGAAGGATAAAACGGGATATTATGATAGATTTATTTTAAAAGTTCCTAACTTTCCAAAAGAAGGTATACTTTTTTATGATATTACTAATGTTTTATTAAAAACAGAAGCATATAAGTCCTTATTAGAAGATGTATATGCTTTTTATTCAAAAAGAAAAATTGATTGCATTGCTGCTATTGAATCAAGAGGATATCTTATTGGTGCTCCTTTGGCCTTGAAAATGAGCTTGCCTTTTTTGTTAATTCGAAAAGAAGGTAAACTTCCAAGGCAAGTTTTAAAGGAGAAATATAAGCTTGAATATGGATTTAGCAGTATTGAAATACATAATGATGATGTTAAACAAAATTCAAACATTTTATTAGTCGATGATATTTTGGCTACTGGAGGTACTTTAAAAGCAGCAGCCATGTTGCTTGAAAAGGCAGGTGCTGTAGTGTCTGATATATTTTGTTTTATTGAGCTTGTAAGCATAAATGGTAGAGATATTTTAAGGGAGTATAATTTTAATTCTCTTGTTAAATATCCATGATAGCTTTTTAGCAAATAATTTCAATTGTTAATTGAATTTTAATGATTGACTTTAAATCTGATTAAATTTATAATGCCATAGTTAAATATTGAAGAGGTGATTGTCATGTATGCGTTGTTGGAAATAAAAGGCAAGCAGTATAAGGCTGTTGTAGGAGAGATGTTAAAGATAGATAAGGTTGGAGCTACTAAAGGGGATAAATTAGAATTTGACAGTGTAATGCTTGTCAATCAAGATGGAGATGTCAAAATAGGAAAACCTTATGTTTTGGGTTCTTGTGTAAAATGTACTTATGTAGAAGATAAAAAAGATAAAAAAGTTATCTCTTACAGGTATAGAAGAAGGAAAGCAAGTGAAAGGAAAGTTGGACATCGTCAATCCTATTCTTATGTTTTAGTTGATAACATAATTGTTAGTTAGTGATTAGTGTTTTAATAAAGACCCATAATGATGTGATTATCTATGTTTTAGCTAATGGACATGCACAAGGAAATGGTTGTGTGAGCATGGTTTGTTCTTCTTTTTCTTTTATTTTAAGGACTTTTTTAAGTATTCTTGATTATGATCAAGAAAATTTTATTGTAGATAATTCTTTAAGGAGAGGGTACTTAAAATTTGAAGCTTCTTTTGGGCATTTGAATAAGCAGAGTCTTTTTTATTATAGTAAATTTTTATTACAAGGTGTAAAGGATTTATGTCTTGAATATCCGTATGATATTAAATTAATTTTGGAGGAAACTAGTGGCAACAAGTAAGAGTGGTGGTAGTTCTAAGAATGGAAGAGATTCTATATCTAAGAGGCTTGGTGTTAAGAGAAGTGGTGGGCAATTTGTAAGAGCTGGAGAAATAATTGTGCGTCAAAGAGGTACAAAATTTCATAAAGGTAAAAATTCTGGTCTTGGCAGGGATTATACAATATTTGCATTAAAGGATGGTATAGTAGAGTTTAAAACTTCTAAGGGCCGAAAATATATAAATATTATTTAATATTCTTATAGTTGGGGTTGATTTGCATACATTTAAAGATTCTTTGAACATAACCGTATCTTCAGGTAATGGGGGTGCTGGTTCTGTTTCTTTTTTGCGTGAAAGATTTAAGGCTAAAGGTGGACCTGACGGTGGTGATGGGGGAAAAGGGGGAGATGTAATTTTTAAGGTCAAGGCCGATCTTAAAACTTTATCTATTTATAAAAATGGTCAAAGGCTTGCTGCTAGTAATGGCAAGCCTGGTATGGGCTCTAGAAGAAGTGGGGCTTGTGGTGAAAATTTGTTTATTTTTGTTCCACCAAATACTTGTGTTTATGATGCTGCAACCGATTCTATGTTGTTTGAACTTCAAACTTTTGATGATGAAGTTATTGTTTTAAAGGGTGGAAGAGGTGGACTTGGAAATGCAAGTTTTAAAAGTTCTACTAAACAGACTCCAAGGTTTGCTCAGCCTGGAGAGTCTGGTGTAACTTTAAATTTGCGTCTTAAATTATCATTAATAGCTGATATTGGGCTTGTTGGACTTCCTAATTCAGGCAAGTCTTCTCTTATTTCTAAAATAACTGATTCAAAATCTAAAGTTGCCAATTATATTTTTACTACTCAGATTCCACATCTTGGTGTGATTAAGTCTTATTATGATGATTTGGTGGTTGTAGATTTGCCTGGAATAATAGAAGGTGCGAATCGGGGCTTAGGTCTTGGATACGAATTTTTAAGACATATTTTAAAGACTAAAATTTTAGTCTTTTTGATTGATGTTTCTAGTAATAACTTTTTAAATGATTATAATGTTCTTTTTCATGAGCTTAGTGTATATAATACTGAGTTTTTAAACAAAAAACGCATAATTGTTGCTAATAAACTTGATTTAGATGGTGCTGTTGAAAATTTTAATGAGCTTAAGAGTACTTTAAAGAGTGAAAAAATTTTAGGAGTTTCTATTTATAAAAATATAGGAATAGACGAACTTGTTAGTGAACTTTTTACTCTATCAGGAAATGGATAAAATTGTTTTTATTATAGACTTTCAATTGATATATTAAGATAGGAGATTTATGAGAATAGCAATATTGGGTGGTACTTATAATCCTGTTCATATTGGTCATATGTTTCTGGCAAAGGAAATAGAATATTTCCTAAATGTTGATAAAATCATATTTGTTCCTACTCATAAGCCTGTTCATAAGCGTGTTGAAAAGACCAGTGTTCAAGATAGAGTTGAAATGCTTAAATTAGCAATACAACATGAGCGTAATATGTTTATTGATGAGTGTGATATAATTAATGGTGGTATAACTTATACTGTTGATACTATTGCTTGTATTAAAAATAAATATATTCATGATGAAATTTATTTGATCATTGGTGATGATCTTTTCAAGGATTTTGATTCGTGGAAGGAGCCAGATACAATAGTTGAATTAGTTAATCTTGTTGTAGTTCATAGAATTTATAATGAAAAAATAATTAGTAGGTTTAGACATATTTATATTAATAATAAAATATTGCCTGTTTCTTCTTCAGAAATTAGAAGTAGGATTGAAAGAGGGTTACCTGTTGATTATTTACTTCCCTTTGATGTTTTACGGTATATTAAAGACAATAACTTGTATATTAAAGGTAAATAGTTGAGAAAAGAATTATTTTTTTTGGTTTTAATTATTTTAATCATTCTTGGTATTATAATTTTTTTTGTTGATAGCTCTAAAAAAGAGCAAATATATTTTGAATTGAATGCTAAGAATAATATTAGTTTTTTATTTTTAATAGAAGGCAATAATAATAGTCTTTTAAGCATGCAAGAGATTCTAATTAATATGAAAACAGGTAATATTGGATTTTTAGATATTCCTGTTTATACAGGTTATGAGGATTTAAAAGGAAATGTGTCTTGGTTTGAAGATTTATATAAAAAGAATAATTTTCGTGAATTTTTGTCTAAAATATTTAGACAGTTAAATCATGAACCTGACTATTATATTCGTTTAAAAAAAAATGATTTTTTGAAATTTATTGACTATATTGGTGGAGTTCAACTCTTTGTTAAAAATCCTGTTAAAGTATATGATTTAACACGTCCTATTCTAATTCCTTCTGGTAATTCTTTTTTTGATGGAGATAAATCTTATGATTATTTGAGTTATTTCAGAGATATTGCTTCTTATAATGAAAGATTTGAATTTTTTAAGGAATTTTTTAAAAAATTTTTGTTACAATTTTCTGATTTTAAAGATGAACATGATTATTTGTCCAAAATGTATTTTATGTTAGATACTAATCTTTCTGAGACCATATTTAAATATATTTTTACTAACTATAAAATGAATAATGAAAAGAGTGTTTTTATTAATATTAAAGGTCAAGAGGAAACATTTAAGGATAATGATGATAATTTAATAAAAGTTATTTTTCCTTATTATGGGGGTGCAGTTCTGAAGGAATCAATTGAAAATTTGAATAGAGATTTAATGGGTGAGAATAAGAATGAAGAAGCAATAAAAGTTATTGTTTTAAATGGAACTAAAACAGCTGGACTTGCAAGAAATGTAGCTGATATTTTCAAATCTTTTAAATTTAAGGTTGTAAGGTTTGGAAATGCAGATAATCATAATTATTCTCATACCTTAATAATAAATAATTCAGATAATTTAGAAATAGCCATTAAGGTTGGCGATGTGATTAAAGCAAAAAACATCAAGCCAGTTTCTGAGTTTCATATAGATATTTTAGGACTTGATACATCCGATATTAGTCCTGATGTAATAATCATTTTGGGAGATGATTTTGATGGGAGATATGTTAAAAATAAATGATGTTTATAAGTTATGCAATATAGTATCTGATTTTGGTGGAATGAATGTTGTGGGTATTGATGTTAGCTCTGTTTGTAATTGGGCAGATTTTTTTATTATTATTTCTTGTTTATCATTTAAGCATATGGAAGCTTTATATTCTCATAAATTAATTAAATATTTTAAGGAAAAAGGTTTTAATTATTGTACTCAAGGTAAGGATTTTGTTAATGATTGGAACATTATTTCATGTGAAAATTTAATTATACATTTAATGAGTGAAAAGGCTAGGGTATATTATGAACTTGAAAAAATATGGGATAAAGGAAAAGTTATTTATTTCTAAAAGTTATTTAATTAGAAAAAATAAAAATATCACAATAATTATTTACAAAAAATTAAAAATATTCTAGATTTAAAACATGTATTTAGGGAGGCCTAGAGGTGAATATTACAGACATAAGAATTAGGAGAGTGGAGAATAAAAATTCCGGTTCGAAATTATTGGCATATGTTACAGTTACTTTTGACGATTGTTTAGTCTTGCATAATATTAGGGTTATTAGGGGACAAAAAGGTATTTTTATTGTTATGCCCAACAGAAGAACTAAAGTTGGAGAGTACAAGGATATTGTACATCCTATTAATCAAAGTTTTAGAGAGGTTTTGCAAACTGCTATTTTTAAAGAATATGTCAAAGAAAATCCTTTAAATCTTGAACTCGAATTAGGCTAAAAAATATTATTGACAAAGTGTATTGTATTTTGTATCCTTTTGATTTATGGATAATTGAGTATTTGGGACGTCGACAAGTGGTAAGTCACCTGGTTTTGGTCCAGGCATTCGAGGGTTCGAATCCTTCCGTCCCAGTATTTTTATATTAGGAGTTTCATTTTGGATAGTAGTAGGATTTTGAGATATGAGGGCCGTTTAGATTTTGGTTCATTATGTGCTCGTAGGATAAGAGCAAAGTTTGAAATACCAGCTGTTGTGTATGGGCGAGGAAAAGATGTTCTTCATATAAAAGTTAAGGAAAATGAATTTAATAAAAAATTTGCCAAGTTTACAGATAATACTGTTTTAATTTTAAGTGATGGAAAAGTTGAGAAGTGTGTTTTTATTAAAGATGTAAGTGAAAATATTACTAAAAGATTGATTTATCATGTTGATTTTTATGAAATTGATAGAGATGTAGAGATTGAAAGGGATGTTTCAATTAAGTTTTTGGGAGCTTCTATTGGTGTTAAGGAGGAAGGTGGTACTTTAGATATCCTTAAAAGGAAAGTTAAAGTTAGGTCTTTGCCTTTAGATTTACCAGAATTTGTCGAAGTAAATTTAACACCTGTTAAGAAAGGAGAACAAATAACTTATAAGGATATTATTCTTCCCCATAGTGTTAAACTTCATGAAGAGGATGAAAATTTAGCTGTTTTAGTTGTAAAATAGAGAGTTATGAATTTATTAATAATTGGCCTGGGTAATCCCGGGTCTAATTTTTTTCATACTAGACATAATGTTGGTTTTGAATTTATAGACAGATTAGTAGTTAAAAATGGTCTTGTCTTTAAGAGGATGAAGAATTATGAATACTCTGATTTTAATTTTAAAAATAAAAGGATAGTGTTTGTCAAGCCTTTAACTTATATGAATTTAAGTGGTAAAATCTTTCCTTCTGTTTTTTCTAAGTTTTATATGAAAATAGCTAATATTTTAGTTGTACTTGATAATGTTGATTTGCCTTTGGGTAAGTGTAAACTTAGAAAGGTAGGAGGGGCTTCTACTCATAATGGGCTTCGTTCTATCTCTGATAGCTTAGGCAGTACAAATTATAGTAGACTCTATATTGGAGTTGGCTGCAATAATGAATCTAGTCTTAGAGATTTTGTTCTCTCAAAATTTAGCGATAATGAACTTGAGCGTATTGAAAATATTTTTGATTTCTTAAGTGAAGAGATATTAGAGCTTGATGATTTTAATTTTGAATATAAAATTGCAACTATTAATTCTAGTAGTTTTTAATGTTTTGGAATAATATAATATCAAAAATAGACAATTTTTATGAAAACAATTCTTTGACCAAAGAAAAAGTGGTTGTTGCTTTTTCTGGAGGTGCAGATTCTACTGTGCTACTATTAAGTTTGCAAAAATATTTAAATAATAATGTTATTGCACTTTATTTTGCACATAATATAAGATCAAAATTCGAACAAAATCTAGAAATAGAGCATGTAAAAAAGTTTTGTAATTGTCACAATATTACTATTCAAATTAAGGAATGTAGTATTGATATAAATAGAGAATCTAAGCAACTACATATGTCAATTGAAGATTTAGCTAGAAAATATCGATATAATGCTTTATTTGAAGCTCTTATTGAAAATAAGGCTAAATATATTGCTATTGCCCATAATAAGAATGATCAATTTGAGACTTTGGTTATGAGATTTTTTCAGGGTTCATTTTTGGATGGGTTTTCTGGCATTCCAATTATTAATGGTAATATTATTAGGCCTTTACTTGAAGCATCAAGAAAAGAAATTGAAGAGTTTCTTTCTTTAAATAATATAGTTTATTTTGTTGATAGTACTAATCTTGAGAATTTCTATTTAAGAAATAGAATTAGAAATACTCTTATTCCAGTTATTAAAAAAATTTTTAAAGGCTATGAAAGAGGATTGGAGAGAATATCTGATTTTTCAAGTGAGCTTGTCAATTATTTTGATGAGAAGAATTTACTTCCATTTACTAGAGGTAATTACTACTATTCTTTTGATGTTGTTACTTTTTTTAGTCTTCCAAAATATTTAGTTTTTAGGAGTATTTTTAAGATTTTAAATTTAGAGGGCATTGTGTCAAATTTATCATATGGAGCTTTAGGTGAAATTTTCAGGGTAAAACCTATTGATAAAAGAAGTAAGATTTTATTAAAGACCAATGATTTTTTCTTAGAAAAGCGCAAAGATAGGATTAATCTTATCTTTAAGGGTGCTGAGAAGATGCATGAACCTTTTGATTTCTTATTAAAACTTAATGAATATCATAGTTTATCTTTAGGTAAGATTTTGTTAAAATATTTGGAGTGTGAAGATGATTCTATACTGGCATTGAGATGTTGTTCTTATGAGTTTAGGCATAGATTTTTTAAAAATAAGTTGCAAGCAAAGAGATTTTTCTCTAAGTTTGTAAGACATAATCCGCTCTATTTAATGTTGTTAGTGTTGAATGAGAAGATAATTGGAATTATTGATTTAAATACTTTAAAATTAATGTGGAGTGATAGGAATATTCTTAAAAAAATTAATATATCTTTGTTCGGAGGATTTTTAAAGGAATGAGTATTAACAATAATAACTTGAGTAATAATGGCAAATCTAATAATAAAAATAAAAAAAAGAATTGGATTTTGATTTTTGTTATAATTTTTTTAGTTTTGGCAATATCAATGTCTTATTTCATTCGAGGTGGTAATAGCTATAAAAATGTGCCTTATAGTACATTTCAAACTTATTTAGATAGTGGATTAATTGAGTCAGCTGTAATCATTGATAAAAGTCAAATTCAGTTTGTTGTAAAGAATTTAAATAATTTAGATAAGTCTTATTTTTTTACTAATATACCTTATTTTGATATCAGTTTACTTTCTGAGCTTAAAGATAAAAAGGTTGAGGTAAGTTCTGGCAAAAGTCAATCTTCTTTAATTAGTGTTATTTTTCAAACTTTGCCATGGATATTATTTTTTATTTTTTTCTTTTTTATCTTTCGTCAAACTCAGGGTGGAGGAGGGAAGGTATTTTCATTTGGAAAAAGTAATGCTCAAAAGTACGAAGCAGGAAAAAATAAGGTTACCTTTAAAGATGTTGCTGGTCAAGAAGAAGTTAAGCAAGAACTTAATGAAGTGGTTGAATTTCTTAAGTATCCTAAAAAGTTTGAGAAAATAGGAGCAAGAATCCCAAAAGGTGTTCTCTTAGTTGGATCTCCTGGAACAGGAAAGACTTTGCTTGCTAAAGCTGTTGCAGGGGAAGCTGGTGTCAATTTTTTTCATATGTCAGGTTCTGATTTTGTTGAAATGTTTGTGGGAGTTGGTGCAAGTCGTGTAAGAGACTTATTTGACAATGCAAGAAAAAATGCTCCTTGCATAATTTTTATTGATGAACTTGATGCTGTTGGTAGGAGTCGTGGAGCTGGTCTTGGTGGTGGTCATGATGAAAGAGAACAAACTCTTAATCAGTTGTTAGTTGAGATGGATGGATTTGGAACATATACCAATGTAATTGTTATGGCAGCAACAAATAGACCTGACGTTCTTGATTCTGCTTTGCTTAGACCTGGGAGGTTTGATAGACAAGTAACAGTGACTTTGCCTGATATTAAGGAAAGAGAGGCAATACTAAATATACATGCTAAGAAAACTAAACTTTCACAAAGAATTGATTTAAAAGTAATAGCAAGAGCTACTCCTGGTGTTAGTGGTGCTGATCTTGCAAATTTAATTAATGAGGGAGCTTTGATTGCAGCAAGGAATAATCAATCTGAAATTCTTATGCGTGATTTAGAAGAAGCTAGGGATAAAATATTAATGGGCGTTGCCAAGAAATCTATGACAATTACTGATAGACAAAAGTTAGAAACAGCTTATCATGAGGCAGGACATGCTTTACTTCATTATTATCTTGAGTATGCTGATCCTTTGCATAAGGTTACTATTATTCCTAGAGGTAGAGCTCTTGGAGTTGCTTTTTCGCTTCCTAAAGAAGATAGGCTTTCAATAAATAAAAATCAGATTCTTGATAAGATTAAAATATGTTATGGTGGTTATGCTAGTGAGCAGATTAATTTAGGCTTTACTACAGCGGGTGTACAAAATGATTTAATGCAGGCTACTAATTTAGCAAAAAAAATGGTTACAGAGTGGGGTATGGGAGAAGATGTAGGCCCAATATTTTTAGTAGATGATGAGGCTCCAATTTTTCTGCCAAAAGAATTTTCTAAAGCAAAAGCTTATTCTGAAAATACTGCTGATAGAGTAGACAGAGAAGTTAAAAAAATTCTTGAAGGATGTTTAAAAGAAGCATCAGATATTTTAATTAAACATAAGGATAAGTTAGTTAAAGTTGCAGAAGCTTTAGTCGCAAGAGAAACTTTGACAGATAATGAAGTAAGAGAACTTTTAGGATTTGATATTATTGAAAATGATTATGAAAAAAGTTTAAAAGAGCCTTCTGATGTGGTGGAGATAGAGAATGTGTAATTAAAGTTTTTAAGGAGTTTGTATGGTTGTCTTAAAAATTGTGTTTTTTCTTTTATTTTTAATGAGATTGAATGCTAGTTTAAGGGAATTAGACGAGGATATTTCAAAAATTCTTTTTCTTAAGGCTAAAAACATTTATGGTAGTACTATATCTTATAAAGGACTTGATGTAATTTATAGTTCTCTTGAGTTTAATGTAATAAATTCGGATTCTCTTTATGAACTTTCATTAAAAGATTGTATTCCCGTTCTAGATAGAATTTATCTTTTGAGATTTGCAATAGATATTGGAAATCTCACATTTGTTAAGTCTAGAGATTTATATTACCATTATTTTTCATTAATTTTAAGTCAAAATGATGATATCAATAAAAATAGAGAAATTATTGAGCTTTATGATAAATTGGACAATGATTTACAAAATGATAAAGATTTAATTTACATGCGACTTGAAGCTTCCAGTAAGCTTGGGGATTTTAAAGGAAATTTTAATAAGGTTTTGGAAAATTCCTTTGCTATGTATATTGATGATTTAAGATTTTTTAAATGGTTTTTAAAGGAAGATAAATGTTTTCCCAGTCTTTTTCATGAAGTTAAATTCAAAGAAGATTCTTTTTTTAAAAGTAATAATATCGATTTTATCTTTAAAAATACAGTATTAGACGAACCCAATACCATTGCTCTATTTACCCTCTTAAAGAATAAGAGCAAAAAATTAAATGGTGTTCAAAGTATTTATTTATTAAAGTATAAGCTATTAACTCCTGATGAAGCTTATATGTTTTTTAAAGAAGATCCTCCCAAAATAATAAGTGAGTATAAAATGTTTTATGATCTTTTAGGAGATCCTGTTATAAAAGATGATTTTTTAAATCATTATAAGAATTTATCTGGCATATATTTTATAGATAATGAAGAGAATGTTGCCATTTTTAAGAATGGTGTTTTTGTAAGTTTTTTTTCAAAAATGGTGAATTGCTCCATGGATCTAAATTTGGATGAGAAGTATTTTCATAAAGTTTATTTTAAAGATAAGGCCCCTGTTTATTATGAAAATAGTTCCCTTAATTATAAAGTTAATTATTCTATTTATCCTTATGTTAGTATGATTGAAGTTGATAGTCCAGATAAGAAGTATATCTATACTTTTTCTAGACACTCTTTTAAATATGAAATTTTTGATAGCTTTAATTGTAATTTTGATTATGTGGGTCTTAATGAATTTGTAGTAGCTAATGTTCCAGAGATTTTTCTTTTTAGTCATCTAAATTTGAATCCTAATCAAGTTTCTTTTTTAGATATTAAGAAAAGTTTAGTAGATAAACAAACTTTGGACAATTCTGGTGTTATTGAGATTAAGAATTATTCTCTTGGAAATTTGGTATCGGTTTATAAAAAAATTAATGGTTCTAAAAAATTCAATTATGTTGAAATTTATGATAAAGGAGTTTTAAAAGCTAAAAAAGTTATTTTAGATGATAGTATTGATGTCTATCATAATGTTGATTAGCTTTTAAGAGTGATTAATGCATAAAAGAATTTTTATTATCTTAATTTTAATTATTTCATGCAGAACAATAAAAGACATAGACTATAAGCCAATTTATTACATTCCATCTGAAGAGATAAAAAAACATATTGATGATAATAATTTTGAAATCGCTCTTTCCATTTTTTATAGCATTAAGAATAATGGATTTGAAATGGAACAAGGTATTTTAAAATTGAGAGATAAAGCTTTATCTAGGCTCAAAGAGGAATATGTTAAATTTTATAAAGAAAAAGATTATGAAAAAGCAATCTCTAAGTTTGAGACTTTGAATTTGTTTGGCGTCTCACTTAATGAAAGTAAAGAACAATTAATTTTAAAGTGTCTTGAGAGTGTGAAAAGTAAAGATCAAATGCTTGCGGATTTTTTTGCAAAATATTATCTACTTGATGATACTTTTAATTCTTTTGAAAATTTTATTTTGAAACAAAAATCTCCTTCAAGAAATATTTTGCTTGATACATCCGTTTTAACAGTTTGGGTAGATATGGGCACTAAAGTTTCAGGTGGATATATGATACCAAATGTTGCTTTAGGTTCTGCTTTTGTTATTGATAGTTCAAAGGGGTATGCTTTAACTAATTATCATGTAATTAGTTCTCAAGTTGATAAGGAGTATAATGGAGTTTCAAATCTTTATGTTAGACATCCAAGAGGCAAAGGTGAAAAACTTCCTGCAAAAGTAATTTCTTACTCAAAAGAAATGGATCTTGCCTTAATTGAAGTTCCTTTCAAATTAGAACATCAATTTAATTTAAGTTATTCTGTCAATATTAATATTGGAGATAGAATTTATGCAATGGGATCTCCTATGGGGCTTGAGAAGAGCATTACTTCTGGAATAATTTCTGGCAAGAATAGAAATTTATTATCTGTTGGTGATTCTTATCAAATTGATGCTGCAATTAGTCCAGGGAATTCTGGTGGACCTGTAATAAATGAAAAAGGCAAATTTGTTGGAATTTCATTTGCTGGAATTTTACATGCACCAGGTCTTAATTTTGTTATACCTTCAAAGTGGGTTTTAAAAGTTTTGCCATTTATGTATGGTGGTGGAAGTTTAATAAATAAGTGGTTGGGGTTTACTTGTTCTGAGAGCTTAAAAAATTTGGAAATATCATATGTTGCTCCTAACACCTCTGCAGATATTGGTGGTCTTAGGATTGGAGATTATATTTTAAGTGTTAATTCTTTGCAGTTTAATAGCTTAAGTGATCTTCAATACTATATTTTACAAAGAAAGTCTATGGTGAAAATTAAATATATGCGAGATAATAAGGAATATGAAGGTTATTTTTATCCTCAAAACAGGCCGGAAAATATTATTGAAAATATTGTAAAAAATGATTCTTTTAAAAATTTTTTGGGAGCTTTTTTGGGTTTAAAGTTAAATTTGATTTCCGATAAAGAATATCGAGTGTCAAAAGTATTTACAAATGGTCTTGGAAACGATCTGAATTTCAGGGCAAATGATGAAATTTTTGTTTATGATTTTCAATGGGTTAAGAATAAGAAGATATTTGTTGTATTGCTTTATGTTAAAAGACTATTTTCAGGATATTTAGGAACTCCATTACAGCTTGTTATTCCATTTGATTCTATTGTATTTGTATAAAAAATTTTAATTTGTTTTGAGGTTGATTTTATGGGCTTTTATTTAAATTTAGTTAGTGGAGAGACTAAATCCAATCCCAATGATATTGTGTCTATTAGTCATTTTGACTTTAAAAATAATTTAAATTTAATGCTTATAATTGGTCCTATGGGTAGTGGCAAGACAGAGTATGCTGCTAAAATTTATAAAGATTCTCTTATTATTAAGAATAAATCTCTTAAAGTTTTATCATCTGTTACTAAGGGTTTAAGAAATAGAGCTAATGTATTTTTTATTAGAAATGTTCTTGATAAGAAAAGATTTAAAGATTATCCTGAAAATGTTATTCCATATAGGGGTGGTCTGCATGATAAAATTGATGGAGTTGATTTTGCTTGTAGTTCTTTTGATGTAGATAAATTGATAGATAATAATCCTGAATATGGAACATTTATTATTGATGAGACTTGTTTTTATGATGAACGTTTGGTTTTTATCTTAAATAAAATTGCATTAGATTCAAACGTATTATTTATACTTCCTACCTTGCTTTATAACTTTAGGAAAGAAATATTTAATAATACTGCTAGGCTTTTAATAGAGTATGCAGATAAAATTTGTCGTATTGGTGCTTATTGTGAACATGTTGATTGTATGGATGAGTCTTTTTTGACATATAGGTATTATTTTCATGGAGGAAAGGAAATAGCTGCACCTTATTTTGATCCTTTGTTGATTGTTGGTGGTGATGAAATTGTTGAATCTGCTATTTACCCCAATTATGCTACAAGATGTTCTAAACATCATTATCTTGTTGGTAGGGAATATTTTTTTACTATTCTTAAACCTTTTGCATTATTATATTCCCAAGGTGATAAAAAAATTTTTGAAAAGGAGATTTTGGATTTAAGCAGTAATGTGATAAGTTCAAATTTTAAAAATTCTCTTTTAATTGAATCTAGAGGAAGATATGATGATATTGCAGTTTTGGAAGATTTATTAGAATTGCCCTTTTTAGCAGAGAGAGCTTTAATTACACTTTCATTAGAATATAATATCCTTAGTAAAGGAGATTTTAAAAAACTTATCGATAAATTTTCTCTTAGTAAGGATTATATTAACAAAGTAGTTGTTTCAAGAGGAAATGAATGGAATTTTTAAAGGATCTTAATAATAGTTTGGTTTGTTCTTAAAAAATTCTTTTGTTTTTTCAATACGCACTAATTCTTTTTTAATTATGTCATAATAGTTAAGTTCTTTCATTTCTATCTTATGATATTCATCTTCCCAATTTGTTATTCCATCGCTTTGAATTTTAGTGAATTTATAATTTTTGTTAATTTGATTGTGATATTTTAAAGCTTCTGTGTAATAATTGGCAGCTATTTTATAAAAATTTGTCGCTTTATTTAAGTTTTTAATAATTCCATTCTTTTTTGGAGTTTTATAAAAATATGTGTGTCTTGTATCAAATAGATCACCTAAATATAGATGTTGTTTAACAAGAAGCAGATTTATATGCATTTTAAAGAGAAGCTTATATTTGTCCCATTCTTCTCTTGTTTCTACTTTTGATAAAGAGTAATTTGGGTTTCCAAATGGATATTTTAATGCATTTTTTAAGAAAAATATATTTCTTTTAAAATTGCTAGGTTCTCTTTTCATTTGTTCATTAAAAATTACATACCATTGCTCAGCATAAAAAAATTTTGATGATGCATTTGTATTGGTTATGAATATGATTGCAAATATTATTATACATAATGTAAAAATACTTTTATTAGACATACTTTAAAACCTTGCCTTTATTTTGATTATTTGATTATATTAAAATTTTATTAGATCAAAAATTTTTCTTGTATTTATTTCTAAATCTTCTTTATTTGAATTTTCAATGTATACTACGTCAATTAAGCTATCAAATATTTTAAGTATTTTCATATACTTAAAATTAGTTTCTTTGAGTATTGATGCTTCAAGTTCAAAAATGTCAGTTTGTGTTCTATTTTGTTGAATGCGTTTATATGCAATATTGGGATCCGTTTTTATGAAAAAAAGTTTTTCAGGGAGTGGAAAATCTTTATTTAGTTTATATCCCAATTTTCCTTGGTATGCTATAGAGGAAAATAAGTATCTGTCAGTTATTACTTTTGTTTTGCCTTTATTTAATATTTTTATTATTCCATTTTTGGTATTATATAAGTGTTCATATCTGTCTGCTACATATAAGTGTGCAAGCGATGCTTTTTTTAGAGGATTTTTGAAATTAGTCAGTTGCTGTCTTATAAATTCTCCAATTACTCCTTGTGAAGGTTCTTTGGTAAAATGGTATTTGAGTTTGTTGTTGTTACAAAGTGTTTGTAGTCTTTGAATTATACTTGTTTTGCCGCTTCCATCTATTCCTTCTATGCAATAAAAGTTTTTTAGAATCTTATTCACATTCACAAAAATTTTCCCCTTATATACTTATTAAGTATTATATATAATAGTATATATACGTAAATATATGAATTTGTTTTTTATAAGAAATAAGATAGCTTTATCTTTTGTTTTTTCAGTTTTGATTTTTATATCAATTTTTATAGTTTTTATTTTATTTATTCAGGTCCAAGTTTATTCTGCAAGATCTTTTATTATAAATTATCTTGAATTGAAATCGGGATTTAAAATCAAATATGAAAGAATTGCTCCTTATTTCTTGTCTTCAATTAAGATAGATAATTTAGAGTTAAGTTTAAATGAACAAGATAAGATATTGATGAATACTGTTAAGGTGAATTTGGATTTATTTAAACTCTTGTTAGGAGATAAAAATATTATTTTAGATATTTTTGTAAGGGGTAGCACCTTAAATTTGGATTTAGATGATTTGTTCCTTAATGCTCAGAATTTTAATTCTAATAGATTAGATTTGGGTGAAAATAGTATTAGTTATTCAATACTTAATAAAATTTTTGGCGGATTTGGCAGTCTTCATGTTTATTTAGAAGATATTAAAGTTTATCTTAAATTAAATTATGATAAATTTTTAAGATTTCAGATTAAGAATTTATCATTAAAGACTATTGATGATGATTTTTTATTTAATTTTGTTGTTGATTATAGTCCTATTTCAAGTATAAGTTCGAATATTAGTACCAAGGACATTCCTGATTCTACTTTTTATTTTGAAGGTAAGTTTAAAAAGGATCTTAAAGATGGATATATTAATTTTAATTTTTTAAAATTGCATACTGGTTATTTTACTTTGCTTAAGCAGGGATTTCAAATAAATTATTCAAAAGGAAATATTGAAATTTTTAATGTAAGAGAAAATTTAGATTTTAACTTAAGATATGATTTTAATAAAAATTTTTTAAGATTAGAAGCTTTATTTTTTAATGTAAATCTTTTAAATTGGATAAAACTTAATGATAATTTGAGTGCTTATAACAGTTATCTTGATACAAGTTTAAATGGTCAATTAGCATTTTCTTATGATTTTAAAGATAAAGATTTGCGGTATGCATTATTATTAGATTCATCTCCAAAAGTTGATATGAAAGACAAGGAGATCCAGGGAATAAGAGTACAGATCAAAGGTAATGAAAAAGTTGCAGATATACAAAATGTTTTCATAAAACTTAAGCGAGGATTTATTGGTTATAAAGGTTTTTATTCATGGACAGATTTAGTACCAATAGGAAGGCTTGATTTTAAATCCGCAAAGATTTTTAGTTTTAAAGATATTAATGGATATTTAGATTTTAGTAATAAAAACAAATACTTTGTGGTAAAGTCTGATAATTTTAGGATTGGTAGGCTTAAAGTTCAAAATTTAAATATGAAAACGGGTTTTTCTAAAGATAAGATTCATGTTGATTATTTGTTAGACTTTATTAATAATAAGTCTAAAATTTTGTTAAAGGGTGATTTTAACAAACAAAATTTTAATCTTAATCTGGGTGTTAAAGACTTTCCTATGCTTTTTTTAAAGGATGTTTTACCAAAATCATTCATTACTAATATTATCCCAGAATCTTTTTTGTCAGGTAAGTATTTGAATTTGACTTCAGATTTTAATGTAAATACTTTTGATTATGTTAAGAGTAAATTGAATAATCTTAATTTTACTATTTCATCAAAATTAGATAATTTTAGTTTAGTTTTTGATGCTGATGGAGCGAATGATGTTTATAAGGTTAATTATTTTAATTATAGTAATTCAAATTATAATGTAAATTCTAGTTTTTTTGTACATTTATTTGAAGAAAGTTTGAAGATAAATACTAAGCTTAATTATTTAAATAGGAATTATCCTTTGTATTTTGAGTGGAATTTTAAAGATAGATATGTTAACTTTGAAATTACACCTAAGGCACGAGCAAGTCTAAATTATACTGATTCATTAATAGTGTATTTTTTAAATGTTAAGAATTTTCATTTTTATAATGGAAATTATGAGCTTTTATTTAATATTAATTCTTATGGAAATTATCAAAAAGTTAATAATGATTTAAATGTTACCCTTACTGAGTTTAGATTAGATAGACTTTCAGATAATCCTTCTTATAATTTTAATTTTAGCTTTGAAGGTTTATATGAGCATAAAAAAATTAGTCTTTCAAATATTAAATTTGTAAATAGTATTTCAAATTTACAAGGGCAAGGAAATTTTAATTTGAATGATAGACTTGATGGTAATTTGAATTTGTTTTCAAATTTGAATACAGAGCGTTATTTTTTTGGCGTTGACTCTAATGAAAATAGCAGTTATTTTGTTGTTAGATTTCATGGATTAGATTTTAATAATTTCAAATTCTTGTCTTTCTTAAATGGAAAACTTAATGGTCATTTTATTTTTATCTTGGATTTTAAAGAGAATAATTTATTTAATTATTCTCTTAGTGCTTCTCTTGAAACAGATGGTCTTTCTTTGGCAGGTATTCCTACATATTGTTCTTTAAATTTAGGCTTAATTGAGAATAATTTGAATATTTATAACATAAAGGCTATTCAGAATAAAAGAGAAATTCTCACAGGTAATTTTAGATATGATATTAAGAATTATATTGGAGTTTCAAATTTAAATTTCAGTAGCAAACTTTTCTCTTCAAGTGTGAATATAAATTTTCAGCAATTTGAAGATAAATTAGAGGAAGAATTTGGTATTTTAAAGAAGAAAACTGATGGAGAAGTTGCTTTTAGAGCCTTAAGATATAAAGGTAACGATCTCTCTGATCTTACAATTGAATTTAAAAATAATTTTGAAAGGTTTATCATGTCATCAGTTGAGTACGATCTTGTTAAGTGTTTGTATGAATATGAGAGCGGTAATTTTAATTTTAGATTATATGATTATTTACCCCTTAGTTTTGATGCATCAGGTAGCATTTTGGGGAATAAAATTAATAGTAGTATTCAAGATATTAAATTTGATTCGAATTTAATATCAAAAGATTTGTTAGGTTCACAAACCCTTTTTGATTTTAAAAAATATTTTATTCTTTATGATATTAATTTGACTGGTCAATTGTCTATTGATGGTAATTTATATAATCCCAATCTTAATGGCAAATTTAATATATTAGATGGTTCAATAAGCAATGGATATCTAAAATCTTCTAGACAATATGGAAAGAATAGAATTTTAAATTTTGTCAATGTTCCAGTTATTATTAAGGACAATAACGTATATATTAAGCACGAGTTTAACTTGGATTATTATTCTAATCTCAATTTTGATGTTCATTTAAACTTAAATTTTTTAAGTGATAGTATTGTTGATTATTATAAAGTAAATATTGATGTTTTTGGTAGTTCTGGGGCGCCTATTCAATTTAATGACATAACTATAAATTTTACGGGACATGTTTTAGGTAATTTTTTAATTGAAGGTAATTTTGAAGAGGTTATGTTAACAGGAAATATAAATGTTTCGAATGCTTGGATTTACTTACTTGAAAATTCGATTGTTGATTTATTAATAGATCCTTATAAACTCTCAAGAAAGCCAATAGTATCTGATGTTAAATCTAAGGGTTTAGACATTGGTATGAAACTTAAAATTCATTTTGATAGTAATGTTGCTTTTCACTGGCCGGATAATAAGATTTCTTTTTTAAATGCTTTTATTGCACGAGGAAATGAGCTTGAGGTTAAATTTGATACTAAAACGGATGATTTCCTTATTAAGGGAGATTTAAATATTGCAAGTGGTTCTTTTAATTATAATAATAAGCAATTTGCTTTTAAGAGTGGTTCATATATATCTTTTAATGAGAATAGAAATAAATTTGACCCTTGGGTAAAAGCTGAAGCAACAAATACCATTAAAGATGGTAGTGAAAATTTATTGGTAACGATGAACATAGATGGTCCTCTAAGTTTGTGGAGGCTAAACTTTTCATCTTATCCTGTACGAACAGAGCAGGAAATAAAATATCTCTTATCAAATGCAATAATTGGAGGTGAGCGTGGATTACAATCAGCAGGTACAAATACGGCAGAAATGGCGCTTGGTATAGCTAGTGATATTCTTGTTGATCTAATCGTACAACCTATTGAAGATTATATGCGTTCTGTATTAAAATTAGACTTATTGAGTATCAAAACAGATATATTAAGGAATGCTATTGGTACCTTGGGGAATCCAACAACTTTTGCAGGTGTTCTTGATAAGACAAGTGTTAACGTAGGCAAGTATATTGTCGATGGTGTTTTTGCTAAAGCAGGATTTGGATTTTTAAAAGAAACAATCACACCGTTTTCTCAGAACTTAAACTTTAGTGTTAATTTTGGACTTGAGCTTGATGCACCATTTTTCTTTATTGATTATGTTTTTAATTATAATTTTATGAAACATGGTCATGGGATAGGAAGCCATATATCTATTTTTTGGAAGTTTAAATACTGAGTTATTTAAGGGGTTTGCTATGCGTTTATTAAAAACTTTTGTTTTTATGATTTGTTTTTTATGTGTATTTGATTTTCTTTATGCTCAAGAGAACTATACGGACAAAATAATAGATAGTATTAATTTTAATGGCCTTAAAAATATAAAGGAAAATGATCTTAGCTTTATTTTAAATTCTTATTTGGGGCAAGCTTACTCTGATGAACTTTTTGATAAATTACAAATTGATCTTTATGCACTTGATTATTTTGAAGGATTTATTCGTCCTGAATTTAATTTAAAAGATGATAAGCTTGTTATTACATTTTTTGTCAAGGAAAAATCTTTAATAACCAGTGTTACTTTTATTGATAAGAGTGGGATTTTTTGGAATAGTGAATTGAGAGATAAATCAAGTGTTAAAGTAAAAGGAGCCTTAAATCTTTCAAAGATTAAAAAGAGTGTTGTTGAATTTGAAGAAATGTATAAAGAAGCTGGATATCTTGATGTTTCTATTGAATTTGATATTAAAGAAGAAAATAGCTTAGTAGATGTTGTTTTTAAAATTAATGCTGGTCCTAAATATATTGTCAAAGAGGTTTCTTTTGATGGTAATGTAAATTTTAAGAACAGTACTCTTAGAAAATATTTAGTATCAAAAACCGCATCTTTGTTTTCTGATGGCAAATATTTAGAATCAAATCTTGAAAAAGATAAGTCCCAGCTTGAGTCTTATTATAAGAATAATGGATATGTTAATGCAAAAGTTATAAATAATATTGTAAATATACAAGAGCCCGTTAATTCTAAAAAATTGGAAAAATGGGTTTACTTAAAATATTTTATTTCAGAAGGCGATGTTTTTAAGTTTGGTAAATGTGAAATTATTGGTAATTTGGTTTTTAAATTGGAAGAATTGCAATCTTTAATTACCTTCAATGAAGGAGATATTTTTGATGATTCTAGATTTGAACAAGATTTTGCAAAAATTAGGGACAAATATTATTCAGATGGTTATATTTTTACAGAGATTGTTCCTTCTCAAATGATAAGAGATGAATTTGTAGATTATTCCATTAAGATTACAGAAAAAGAAAAGGCACATATTGAGTCTATTACTGTTTCAGGCAATAAAAGAACAGCTCAGTATGTAATACTGAGAGAAATTCCATTAGTAGAAGGTGATATTTTTAATTTAGAAAGACTTCGAATGGGAATGCTTAATTTGCAAAGGATTGGTTATTTTGGGAATGTTGTACCTGATATTGTTCCAAGTAATATTGAAGGTTTGATGAAAATAAATTTTGCTGTGGAAGAGCGAGAGACGGCGAGTTTTAGATTTGGTATGAATTTTGGTGGAATTAATAATTCTTGGCTTCCATTTTCAATTTTTGGGCAATGGGAGGAATCTAATTTTTTAGGTAAAGGGCATTCTTTATCTGCAAAACTTAATCTTGCTTTTTCAGAGCAAAGCTTTAGATTTATGTTTGAAGATAATTGGTTTATGCAGACTAGGTGGACTATTGGGGGATTTGTTGATTTTTCACATTCTATAAATACAGCTTATCAGGATATTAATGGTCCTATCTTTATAGGAAAGAAGGAAGTTCCAGATCCTTTTGTAAGTTTGGGAACATATAATAGTGCTAAAAATTTTTCAGATTTTAATTTTATGAATTATTCTTTAGCTAAATTTAGTTTGAGTGGGTTTACTGGTTATAGTTTTTTAAACTATCTTGGCAAACAATCGTTTATTGGTACTCTACAGACAGCTTTAAAATATGTATATTATGATGATAATATTAATAGGCCTTCAAATTATTATTTAAGAGATAATCATAATACTATTAGATTTGAAAATTCTCTTAGCCTTAGTGTTTCATGGGATACAAGAAATTCTCAATCTTTGGCTAATAATGGGTTTTTACTTAAGCAGCAATTTGATTTTTTTGGTGGATTTTTATTTGGACAGAGTCACTTTTCAAAATCTACGACAACTTTTGAGAGATATTTCTCTTTGTTAGGATATCAAGATATTTTTAGCCCATTTTTTGATTTAATCTTAACTTTACGAAGTGTTTATTCAAATATTTTGCCGCCACTTGGAAATGGTTTTGAAATAGAAGCACAACCACATCATCTTATAGTGATTAGTGAAAATTTTATGATGTCAAGAGGTTGGGGAACTTTAAACAATATTTATAGTTCATTTGTTAATACTATTCAGTTGTCAATGCCTTTAATTAAGAATATTCTGGTTTGGGATGTTTTATTTTTAGATATAGCTTCATATTCTTTAGAAGGACAAGCAAATTCTCTATTTGTTCCTTTTAGTAATTTTATTTTTAGTTGGGGATTTGGAGTTAGAAGTATATTACCTCAAATGCCTTTGTCTTTTGTAATAGCTTATCCATTTTATTTTAATGATACAGGTGTGAATAGATATTATGATTATTTTAAAGGATTCAAATTTTTCTTAGCAGTTGATATGAGGTATTGATATAATTTAGTTAGTTATTATACTGATATAATAAGGAGGAATGTTATGTTTTTAATGATTCTTGTATTTTCATTTTTCTTCCCATTAAATATTTTTTCGGTAAATGTAACAAAGGTGGGTATTGTAGATTTTGAAAAAGTTGTGATTGGATTTTTGAGTCCCCAATTAAAATCTAATCTTGAAAAATTAAAAAATCGTTATCAAGAGGAAATAGATATTTTAAATTCTAAGATTAAAGATTTAAAAAAAATGTATGATGAATCTATTAGTATTCATGATTTGGAGAATGCTAAATTATATGGTAATCAGTATAATTTAAAGATTGATGAGCTTAAAAAACTTAAAAGCCTGGCTAAGAATGATCTTGAGCAACAGAAGCGGATTAATATAAATAATTTAAATAGTGATGGGTTGCTTTGGAGCAAAATACTAAATGGTGTTCAATATGTTGCAGAAGCTAATGGTATTTCTTTGGTGATGAAAAAGGATAATCCTTATATTCTTTATTATAATAGTACAGTTGATATAACAGATGATGTAATTAAACATTTGAGAGCTCAATAATAATAATAATATTAGGTTGTAGTAATTTTTATTTTAATATAATAATTGTTAATTTGTATAAATTAGATGTGTTAATTAACTTTATAAATATATTGTAAAGTTTTAATAATATCAATTATAATTTGATTATTGTTTAAATAATTTATTGATAAGTATGAAAAAAGAGCTTACGCCTATGATGAGGCAATATTTAGATATTAAAGTCAAATATAGCGATGCTATTCTGTTTTTTAGAGTAGGTAGTTTTTATGAAATGTTTTTTGATGATGCTATTGAGGGAAGTAAGCTTTTAGGTTTAACTCTTACTAAAAAAGATGATGTTCCTATGTGTGGAGTACCTTGTCATGCAAGTAAAGAATATATAAAAAAGTTAATTTTACTTGATAAAAAGGTTGCTATTTGTGAGCAAGGAGTACAATCGGACTCTAAAGGCGGGCCTTTAGAAAGAGAGGTTGTTGAGGTTATAAGTCCTGGAGTTATAGTTGATGAAGATTTTTTACAGGATGATATTAATAATTATTTAGTTGCTATTAGTGATTATAAGGGCTATTGTTCATTTTCTTATATAGATTTGTCAACATCTAAACTTGGAATAATTTTTTATGATGGAAATTTTTTAGCAAAATTAAGACGTGATATTGCAAAGTATTGTCCAAGAGAAATAATAGTTTCAGAGAATTTTTATTATCAATATTTAGATAAGCTTGTTCTTGATCGATTTTTAGTAAATAAAGTGCCTAATTGGCATTTAGATAAAGAAATTGCAATAAGAACATTAAAAAATCATTTTAATGTTCTAAGTTTAAGTGCTCTTGGATTTAAAGAAGACGAGCCTTATTATATTGCATCTTTTTTAGTCATAGATTATATAAAGAACAACTTGAAGAATTTATTGAAAAATATTAATACAATTTATATTAATAATGATTCTTCGTATATGTTTCTTGATGATGTTACTCAAATAAATCTTGAACTTGTTAAGAATAATAATGATCTAAGTGTTAATTATTCTCTTTATTCAGTTTTAAATGAGTGTAAAACTTCAATGGGTAAGAGACTTTTAAGAGAATATATATTAAATCCGCTTATAGACATTGTTGCAATTAATAATAGATTGGATCATGTAGAATTTTTAAACAACAATATTAATTTAAGTATCAAGCTAAGAGATATTCTTGGTAATGTTTGGGATATTGAAAGAATAATCTCAAGACTTCAAATGAAAAAATATGCTAAAAGAGATTTTTTATTTATTCGAGAAGCTTTAATTGTATTTTTTTCGATAAAGGAATTATTTAATGAGTATTCTTTTGATTATTGGATATTTAATATTAAGGATGAGAGTGATCTAGGAGAAATTTACTCTTTAATTAATGATTCTATTTCAGAAGATCGAGATGAAATTATTAAACATGGATATAATTCTAATATTGATCGTTTAAGAGAGCTTAAGAATAATGCAAGCAAATATATTGATGATTATCTTAATTTTGAGAGAAATTTTAGTAAGATTAATAATCTTAAAATTAAGAAAACTAACATTCGAGGTTTGTTTTTTGAGGTTACTAAGAGTTATTACGGACAAGTTCCATCTCATTTTATAGAAAGTCAAACTTTAAATTCTATTAAGAGATATAAAACCAATAAGCTTATTGAACTTGAAAGAGAGATTAATGATGCTGAAGATAATTTATCAATTCTTGAGCAAGAAGTATTTGATAAAATAGCTTTAAAAATTGTAAGGCATAGTATACTTATTAAAAGGCTTGCTGAATTTTATGCATATGTTGATGTAATTTCTAATTTTGCGTATTTAGCTAAGAAGAATGAATATGTAAAACCTACTTTGACTAATAATAAAGAGATTATTCTTGAGCATGCCAGACATCCTGTTGTTGAACATTATATGAAGGGTGTTGGTACTTTTACTAAAAATTCTATAATGATTGACAGCGAAAAATATTTTTGTTTAATTACTGGTCCTAATATGGCAGGTAAGTCAACTTATTTACGTCAGACAGCTTTAGCTGTTTTAATGGGACATATTGGTTCTTTTGTACCTGCTGATAAAGCTATCATAGGAGTTACAGATAAAATTTTTTGTAGGATCGGAGCAAGTGATAATATCTCTAAAGGAGAATCTACATTTTTAGTAGAAATGAATGAGACGGCTAATATTTTAAGAAATGCAACACAAAATAGTTTGATCATTATGGATGAAGTTGGTAGAGGTACTAGTACTAATGATGGACTTGCTATTGCATGTTCAGTTGTTGAATATATTTTAGGATGTATTAAGTCTAGAAGTTTATTTGCAACCCATTTTCATGAACTTTCAGCTATTAATCATAATTCTTTTGTTAATCTTTCGATGAAAATTGAAAAGCAAGGTAATGAGCTTATATTTTTAAGGGAAGTTGAAAAAAAACCTTCTCTTAATTCTTATGGAATTTATGTTGCTCAAATAGCTGGAATACCTTTAAAAGTTATTGAGAGAGCTACTGTTATGCTTAAAAGTTTAACAAGTAGAGATCACTTGTATGTTACAAAATTTTTTACTTCAAATTTTTTTGCTATTAATAATAGTGAAGAAAAAATAGAAGAAGATTTATGTTATAAATCTGATCTTGATTCTTATTTAGAACTAAAAAATATTATTTCTAAGATAGATATAAATAATATTACTCCTTTACAGGCTATGGATTTACTAAGAGAAATAGTCTTAAAAATTGAAGTATAGGTATATTAGATGTGGAATTGGGTTATTGTAAAGAGCATATTTCTTCCTTTTTGTTCGTGTTGTCATAAAGATTATATTTATTTAAATGCTCTTTGTAAGAGTTGCATTGAATTTCTTCATTTTGATATCAAGATGAAAGATACTGATTGGTATTTTTTTGAGTATAAAAATGAATATAAAAGGTTAATCCTTGCTTATAAAAAATATGGACAAAGGTCGCTTGGTAAATTTTTTGCAAATGGGATTTATCAATTTTTAAAAAACATTGATTTTGATTTAGTTGTTAGCGTTCCTTGTAGTTTTAAAAGAAAGATTGTTTATGGTTTTGATCATATGGAATATATTGGGAATTTATTGAGTAATAATGGAATAAATTATATCAATGTTTTTAAGCGAGGCTTAGGTAGGAGTCAAAAATTATTGAGTAGGGATTTGAGATATAGTAATTTAAAAAATAAAGTTAAATTGAAATTGAGATATAGAAATATTAATTTCAAAAAAATTGTGTTGATTGATGATATTGTAACAACAGGAATATCCATGTCTTTGTGTAAAGATATTCTTGTTAAACATGGAGCTTTTAGTGTTTTAAAGTTGTCAATTGCAAGGGCTTAGGGTAATTTTATTATATTGACATTTATTACCATTAATGCTAGCCTTTAAACAGGTTGATTGCTGTATTTAATAAGGTTCTTTTGAAAGGACCTTATTCTTTTTGGGAATGTGATTGGTTAAAACTTTTGATAATAGTGAAATTTACAATTTAATAAAGAGTGTGACAGATCGTTTGGGAATTGAAATTATAGAAGTAAATTTTTTCATGAAAAAAGGTGAGGGTAGGATTCAAATAGTTCTTTATAAAGATCATGAATTTGGGTGTGATACACTTTGTGATTTACATAAAATGATTTTATTGCGCTTACAGTCAGTTATTAGGTATAACTTTAGTTTAGAAATCTCTACACCTGGGATAAATAGGAATATTAAGAGTGATAGGGAGTTCCAAATTTTTGAGGGTAAAAAGATTAAGTTAATGTTAGATAATGATTTTGAGGAAGGTTTGATCTTAAAAGCAGAAGCAGATAGTTTTATTTTTAAGACAGATAACAAAGAAATAAGAGTTCTTTATACTGATATAAAAAAGGCTAAATTATCATGAAGGAGTCGTTGGTATGATAAAGGGTACTGGTCAAATGATTTCCAATATAGCTAATGATAGAGGGATGAGCATAGATGCTATTCGAAAGACAGTGAGGGAATCTATGATTATAGCTTATAAAAAATATTTTGGAACAAGTGAGAATGCTTTAATTAAATTTGATGAAGATACTGGAGATTTAATAGTTTATTCCAAAAAAAAGGTTGTAGATAGTGAAGTTCAAGATGACATACTGGAAATATCGAAAGACGATGCTCAGAAATTTAAAATCATGGAAGATGGATATGTATATGTTGAAATTGATCCTAAGATTTTTGATAGACTTTCAATTCAAGTTGCTAAACAAAGAACCAAGAGTGATTTGCAAGGAATCGAAGATAATGAACTTTATTTAGAGTTTAAACACAAACTGCATAAAATTGTTATTGGTTATGTTCAACAGAATAGAAATGGAGACCTTTATGTTAATCTTGGTAGTACAGATGGTGTTATTCCTAAAAAATATCAATCTCCAAGGGAAGTTTATGGGCTTAATGATAAAGTTAGAGTTCTTGTTTATAGTATAAATAAGGGTAAAAATGGAGTAGAAGTGATTCTGTCAAGAACTCATCCTAAATTCATTGAAGAACTTCTAACTCTTGAAATTCCTGAAATTGAAGAGGGTATTATTAAGATTCATAAAATAGTAAGAGATCCCGGTTATAGGACTAAAGTTGCTGTTTATTCTGAGAAAGATGAGATTGATCCTGTAGGTCCTTGTATTGGGCAAAAAGGTGTTAGGATCCAGTCAATTGTTAAGGAACTTGAAGGAGAAAAAATAGATATTATTCCTTATTCTAAAGACATTAAAGAGTTTATTAAAGATGTTCTAACTCCTGCCAAAATAGATCATGTGTATATTGTTGATGAAGATTTGCATAAGGCTTTAGTAGTTGTTAGTGATGATCAACTTTCTCTTGCAATAGGTAAAATGGGGCAGAATGTTAGACTTGCAAATAGGCTTCTTGATTGGGCAATTGATGTTAAAACTAATAGCCAGTTTGCGGAAATGAAAGCAAGTGGCGAATTTAAACAAGAAACATTTGAAATGTTTGACAAAATTATGGACAATGTTCAGGAAGATGAATTTGAAGAAATAAATAAAATTAGCGATCTTAAAATTCTTGATAATGAGATTGTTGATAAGTTAATTGAATCAGGTTTTGATGATATTGATAATTTTTTAGATGCTAGTGAAGAAAAACTTTTTGAGCTAGGAATAAGTTATGATAAGCAAGAAGAAATAAATAAGATCTTGAAAGAAGGTATGGTAATAATTTCTAATGATGATGGGTCTATTGAAGGAGTTAAAGAAGAAGAAGAATTGCTTTGTCCTGAGTGTGGAGCTGTTATTAATGAAAATATGACTTTTTGTCCAGGTTGTAAGATAGGACTTAGCTTTGAATTTGAAGAGGAGTAGTAGTTTGTCGAAAAATATTGATGATGATCGCAATGAGGATGAAAGAAAAATTAAAGTTGTTAAGTTGCGCAAAAAAATAGTAAAGGTTGTAGCCCATACTGATAGAAATTTAAATAAGTTCAAAAAAGATTCTTTTGAGCCATCAAACTCACTTGGTAATCAAGGATTTAATAGAGGACATTCTTATGGTAATAGGGATAGAGGAGGTGCAAGGCCTTCTTATGCGGATAAAAGTGGGGCAGGTAGTCATTCACAAGGTCATAATAGAGGGCCTTTTAATAAAACCAGTTCCAACAATAGTACTAATACTTATATTAAAGATAATAGAGGACATTCTTATGGCAATAGAGATAGGGGAGGTGCAAGGCCTTCTTATGCGGATAAAAGTGGGGTAGGTAGTCATTCACAAGGTCATAATAGAGGGCCTTTTAATAAAACCAATTCCAACAATAGTAGTGTTGCTACTGGTCAAACATTTAGACGAGTGATAAGAACTAAAGTTGTCTCTAATGTTGCATTGTCGCCTGCTGATTCTGATAGTAAGGGGCTTAATAGAAAGCTTGGTGAAAAGAAAAAGCAACAACAGGAAAGTCAGAAAGGTTACAAGAGGAAAAAGGAAGAAATTGAGAGCAAAACAATAGAACAAAAAGTTTTTGAGCAACTTCAAAAAAAGAAAAAAGACAATCTTGCAAATCCGATTCCTAAATCAATTGATATAATGGGAACTATTACTGTTGCTGAACTTGCAAGAAAAATGAATTTAAAGTCTTCAGATTTAATTGCCAAATTAATGACTTTAGGAGTGATGGCAACTATTAACGAGAAGATTGATTCTGATACTGCTACTATTTTAGTTGAAGAATATGGTTCTAAAGTAAATGTTGTTTCAATATATGATGAAACGGTTATAGAACTAGAAAAAGATAATGAGAGTGATAGGGTTGCAAAACCCCCTATTATTACAATAATGGGACATGTAGATCATGGAAAAACTAGGCTTTTGTCGGTATTACAAAATATTGATATAAATCAAACAGAATATGGAGGAATTACTCAACATATTGGTGCTTATACTATTAATTATAATAACCATGAAATAACATTTTTAGACACGCCAGGGCATGAAGCTTTTACAATGATGAGAAGTAGAGGAGCACAAGTTACAGATATTGTTGTTCTTGTTGTTTCTGCTGTGGATGGAGTGATGCCACAGACTATTGAGGCTATTAATCATGCTAAGGATGCTAAAGTTCCAATTATTGTTGCAATAAATAAGATTGATCTACCAGATTCAAATTTGGACAGAGTTAAGCATCAGCTTTCAGAATATGATTTGGTTCCTGAAGATTGGGGAGGAACTACAATTTTTGTTGCAATTTCAGCTCTTAAAAATATTGGTATTACAGAACTTCTTGATATGATTATTTTGCAGGCTGAAGTAATGTCATTAAAGGCTAATCCAGCCAAAAGGGCTATTGGTAGAATTCTTGATGCTAAAATTGATTTAGGTAGAGGAATAGTTTGTTCTGTTATAATTGAGGATGGGACGCTTTCTGTTGGGGATTCTTTTGTTGGAGGAGTCTATCATGGTAAGGTTAGGGCTTTAGTTAATGAGCGAGGAATATCTGTTAAGAGTGTTGGTCCTGCAAAAGCTATTAGTGTTTTGGGCTTTTCATCAGTTCCTCAGGCTGGTGATCCATTTCAGGTTACAAAAACAGAGAAAGAAGCTAAGTTTATTAGTTCTAAAAGGCAAGATTTTAAAAAATATGAAGATGCTAAAAATGTTAAAAAAGTTACCGTGTCAAATCTTTATGATTCAATTAAAGATGGGGGATTAAAGGAACTTAAGATAATTTTAAAAGCAGATGTTCAAGGTTCTGTTGAGGCTTTAAGGTATTCACTTGAAAAATTAACAAATAATGAGGTTAGGGTTAAAGTTATTCATTCATCAGTAGGGGCAATAACAGAAACTGATATTAGTTTTGCTGCGGCAAGTGAAGCAACTATTATTGGTTTTCATGTGCGACCTACAGCAAAAGCACAATTATTAGCTGATCAAGAAAAGGTAGAAGTTAAAAAATATAATATCATTTATGATGCAATTAATAGTATTAAATCAATTTTAGAGGGTATGTTAGAACCAGATATCGAGCAGCAATTTATTGGATTTGCTGAAGTTCGTGCTGTGATTAGCATTCCTAAGGGTGGAGTAGTGGCTGGATGTTATGTTTCTCAAGGATGCATAAAAAGGGATGCTATAACTAATGTGATGAGAGAAGGATTCCAGATTCATTCAGGTAAAATTTCTTCATTAAAGAGATTTAAAGATGATGTTAAGGAAGTTAATGCTCAATATGAATGTGGAATTATAATTGATAATTATTCTGATATTAAAGAGGGAGATATCATTGAGGCATTTGAGATTAAGAAAGTCAAAAGACGATTTAACTCTTAAGCATTTGCTTTATTGTTTTTATTTATGGAAAGAGAAATAAGAAAATCAAAACTTGAAAGTTTATTAGTTCAAGAGATTGGTAATTTGATAGTAACAAAAGGAATTAAAGATCCTAGGGTACATGAATTTTTAACTGTTGCAAGAGTGGAAGTTTCAAAAGATTTAATAAATGCTAAAGTATTTATTTGTTCTATTAAAGAAGGTGCATCTCTTGATAATGCTATTAAAGCATTAAATAATGCTAAAGGATTCATTCAAAGAGAGATTGTTAAACGTATTAGGGTTAGGAATACTCCAAAATTGAATTTTTTAAGAGATGATACTATTTCTAAGGCCTTTTATGTTAATAAAGTAATTGAAAATTTAGGTTTTGGTGGTTAATAACAATAGAGTGTGATGGATGGAATTGTTTTATTAAATAAGAAAGCTGGCATAACGTCTTGTAGCACGCTGTTACCTTTAAAAAAATATTTCTCTACAAGTCGAGTTGGACATACTGGGACTCTTGATAAATTTGCAAGTGGTCTTTTAGTTGTTCTTGTTGGTAAATATACTAAACTTTCAAGTTATATTACATTTTTAGATAAAGAGTATGTATCAGAATTTGAATTTGGAATTGAAACTGATACTCTTGATCCTAATGGTAGAGTATTAAATACAACAGATTATGTTCCAAGTTTAGAAGAATTAAATCGTGGAATTAAATCTTTTTTAGGGGAAATTTATCAAATTCCTCCTAAATTTTCTGCAGTGCATTTTGAGGGAAAAAGAGCTTATAAGTTGGCTCTTGGTAGAGAATCTTTTGAACTTAAACCTCGAAAGATTAAAATATATGATATTGAAATCCTAAACTATAATATTGATTTTCGTATTTTGAAATTAAGAATAAAATGTTCTAAAGGAACATATATTAGAAGTATAGCAAGAGATTTGGCACTTTCTTTAGGATCTTTTGCTTATGTGAAGAGTCTTGAGAGAATTAGAGTTGGAGATTTTAAATTGGATAGTGCTTGCTTTTGTGAGGATTGTAATGTAAATTCTTTAATCAGTTTAGAATCTTTAGGATTTTTTGAAAAAATTTATGTTAATAATAATATGATTAAGGTTATTCAAAATGGTATTTATATAAATATTCTTATTAATGTTGGTGAATTTAAGCTTTTTAAGTCTAGAGATGAAGAGATGTTAGCATTAATTTATGGCATTGGTTTTAATAAATACAAATATATTATTATTTTTTGATAATTAATATTAATTTTGCAACAAGGCAATAAAATAGGAAATTGGGCTATAAGGAAGTATTTAAATAAATTAATCAATTAATAATTGATTAATTTATTTAATTGGTAGTTTGTATAACTTGGAAAAAGTCTTTGGTTTATTTTTGTTATTTGAATGAAAAAATATTATAATTTACTGTGAAGATTTAATTATAGCAAAATGGTTTTTTTTAGGCTTTGCTATGATGGTATATGGAGTCGTATTTTATGGTTAATAAAGAACAAAAACAAAAAATAATTACAGAATTTGGAAAAAATCCGAATGATACAGGTTCGGTTGAAGTTCAAATAGCATTGATTACAGGTAGAATAAAGTATTTAACAGAGCATTTGAAGAATAATAAAAAAGATCATAGTTCTAAGAGGGGTTTATTGAAGTTGGTTGGACAGAGAAGAAGCCTTTTAAGATATTATCAGAGAAAAAATTTGGAAGCTTATAGAACCTTGATAGCTAAACTTGGACTTAGAAAGTAATAAGGGGTTAATTTTGAAAAAAGTTTTAAAGTTGAAAATAGGAAGGGAAGACTTGATTTTAGAGACGGGTTTATTGGCCAAACAAGCAAATGGCGCAGTTCTTGCTACTTATGGTGGTTCTACTGTTCTTGCTACGGTTTGTTGTTCAGATTTAGTTCGTGAAGATTTAGATTTTGTCCCTTTATCAGTTGAATATAATGAGAAGTATTATGCTGCTGGGAAAATTCCTGGAGGGTTTATTAAGAGAGAAGGTAAACCAAAAGATAAAGAAGTACTTGTTTCTAGGTTAATAGATAGACCCATGAGACCCCTTTTTGATAAGAGATTTGGTAGGGAAATTCAGGTTGTGCCTACTACTTTATCTACGGATCAGATGAATCCTCCTGATATTGTTGGGATGAATGCTGCTTTTGCATCAGTTTTTTTATCAGATATACCTTTTAATGGTCCAATTGCGGCTGTTAGAATAGCTTACTTAAATAATGAATTTATAGTAAATCCTTCTTTTAGTGAAATTGAAGATTCTATGCTTGATATTGTTGTTGCTGGGAGTTTGGACGGGATTACAATGGTTGAAGGTGGTGCTAATGAAGTTAGCGAAGAAATTTTACTGTCCGCTATAGATCAAGCTTATGAATATATTAAACAAATTTGTAATCTCCAAAAGGAATTTATGTCTATAATGCAGAATAAAGAAAAATTACCACTTGCTTATGAGGAAAGAGTATTTGAATTTAAGGATGAACTTAAGAGTTTAATTTATTCTGAACTTAGAGATGCTTGCTTTGTTAAGGGTAAGCTTAATCGAGATCGAGCTATAAAGTTAGTTAAAACTAAGGCCTATGAACATTTTTCTTCTCTCAATCAAGTAAATGAAGAGAATGAGTTTCTTTTTTATAAGGCTTTTGATGGATTTGAGCAAGAAATTGTTAGAAAATCAATACTTGAAGATAATCTTAGAACTGATGGACGTACTCCTACACAAATAAGAAATATTGTTGCTGAAATTGATCTCTTAAAGCGAACCCATGGTTCTGCTCTTTTTACAAGAGGTGAAACTCAAGCATTAGCTGTAACTACTTTGGGTACAAGCATTGATGAACAGATAATGGATGATATTGATGGCGATAAGCGTCTTAATTTTATGCTTCATTATAATTTTCCTCCATTTTCTGTTGGAGAGACAGGTAGGCTGATGACTGGAAGACGTGAAATTGGACATGGGCATTTGGCTCAGAGGTCTTTAGAAGCTATGTTACCTAAAAAAGATAATTTCCCATATACTATTAGGGTAGTATCTGAAGTTTTAGAGTCCAATGGTTCATCTTCCATGGCCACAGTATGTTCTGGGAGTATGTCTTTAATGGCAGCGGGGGTTCCTGTTAAGGAGCAAGTTGCAGGAATAGCAATGGGACTTGTTAGTGAGGGTGATAAGTATGTTGTTTTAAGTGATATTCTTGGAGAAGAGGATCATTTAGGGGATATGGACTTTAAGGTAGCAGGAACTAAGAATGGAATTACTGGTTTTCAGATGGATATTAAGATTTCAAATGTTACAAGGCATTTAATGAAGGAAGCTCTTGAACAGGCACGAATTGGGAGAATGCATATTCTCTCTATTATGGATTCTGTAATTTCAAGATCAAGGTATGATATATCTGTTAATGCTCCAAAAATTATTCAATTACAAATTGATATTGATAAAATTTCGCTTGTTATTGGCTCTACTGGTAAAACAGTTAAAGCAATTACAGATGAATTTGAAGTTAGAGTGCAAATTGAGCAAGATGGAAGAATTAATCTTTTTGGAACTGATAGCTTAAAAATGCAAAAAGCTAAAGAAAGGATAGAGAGTATTGTTAGAGAACCTAAGGTTGGTGAAATTTATGAAGGAATTGTTAAAAAGATTAACAGTTTTGGAGCTTTCGTTGAGCTTACTCCTATAAAAGAAGGATTTTTGAGTAATCGAGCAAAATTAAAAGATGATAGATACAGTGATGTTAGAAATTCTAGGTATGGCAATAATAGATATTCTAGATATGGTAGTAGAGATAATAAAACTACATTTGGTATTCGTCCTCCAAGATTAGAAGAAGGACAAAAAATAAAGGTTAGAATATCTGATATCGATAAGTTTGGTAAGATTGAGCTTGAATTTGTTAGAGATTAATAATTGATATTATGAATTTAATTGAACTTTTAAATAGCATTGTAAAAAATAGGTTTATTTGTTCAAGCTTATTTTTATTAATTTCATGTTTGACTAATCAAGATACTAATTTACATTTTAATTTGATTGATGATATTGATAGAACAAATGTTGATGATCTAGATGTAAACAAAAGGAGTTATTTATCGGGGCTTCAAGATAACGAGTTCTTTTTTTTAAGTGATGCTTTTTTAAAAGAAAATAATTCTTATTTTAAAATGGCTAGAGAGAGTTATGCTCAGAAAAATATTGGTATGACTAGTTACTATTTAAATAAAATAGTAAGCGATGATAAAAATTATGATAAAGAATTAGTTGCAAAGGCGAATTTATTTTTTGGTTATGTGAATTATAGTGTTGGTGCTTATGATCTCTCTGAATATAATTTCGATAATTTTTTAAAATATTATAAATATTCTCATGCTAGTCTTCGGGTTGCTGAATTAAAATATTTTATTAAAGATAAGATTGGTGCTATATCTGCATTAAGTTGTGTTGATAGATTGTCTCTTGAATCAGACTATGATTTAGGAATTTATTATTTCTTAAATAATAAGTTTGGGATCAATTATTTAAATTTAAAGACATTAGGATTTTTGGATAATAGTATTTTTGATATGTTTATTTCTGGAAATAATATTTTTATTTCTAATATATTTGGTGGTCTTTTAAGATATAACATTGAGACTAATGAATATAAAGTTTATATTAAAGACAAAAAAAGTATCGTTTTAAATGGTCTTAAGGGTTTTGCAGAGCATAATAATGTTATATATATTGGTGGAAATGATGCTCTTTATTATATTGATAATTTTCAAGGTTTAGTTAAGAAAGTTAAAATACCTTTAAATGTGAATTTAAATAGTGTGCAAGTTTTGATAAGTGCTAAGAATGGAATTTTTATTGGTACTCTAGATTCTGGACTATGGTTTTATTCTGATATGGGTGAATGGACTTATATTAAACTTGGTTCTAAGAAAATTTCATCACTTTATTTAGATGAACATAAAAATTTATTGTTAGTCGGGACAATGGATAAAAGTATTTATAGTGTTGCTATAACTGATTTTAATGATGTTAAACATTTAAATTTTTTTAGCAAGTTAGATAGTGAGAGAAATATTAATTTTATAAAAGAACATAATAGTGATTATTATGTTGGGACTTATGGCGGTGGTCTTTTTAGGTTAAATTTAGACAATGATACATATGTAAAGTGTATTGTTAATAATGATCCTAGTATTGGGTATTTTCTAGATATGGAGATTAGAGATAATAAATTGTTATTTGCAACTTTTGAGCATGGTTTATTAATTTACGATACAGTAAATAATAGTTGGGATTATTTAGGCCCTCGTGATGGACTTCTTAGTTTAAATTTAATCAAAGTTTTAAATTTTAAGGATTATGTTTTGATTGGGACTTTAAATAATGGTTTGGTTTTTGTAAATGAAATTATTAAAAAACAATTATGAAGTTTATATAGTTCTTGAATTTTGTAAGTATTTTTTAATTACTTTTTTATTTTTTTTCTTTGTGTTTTTCGTCAATCAAATACTTTTTTTTATGAGGGTATTGCTTCAAAACTATGTTCCATTTTTCAAAGCTTTTACTTTTGTTATATATTCGCTTCCTATGGTTATTAACCTTTCACCTCCATTTGCAGCTTTGCTTTCAGTTGTGCTTACTATTTATAGGTTTAAACTTCATAATGAAATATTAGCTTTTAGATCAATTGGACTATCTGTTTTTGATTTATTATTGCCATTTTTAAAATTAGGTCTAGTTATTGCATTGATTTCTTTTATTGCAAATGATTTTTTGCTCCCTCTTGGTTCTATTGGTAGATTGAAAATTTTTAATGAAATAAAAGAAGAAGTGCCCCATTTGATATTAAAACCTTATTCAAGCAAACAGTATGGAGATTTGATATTTGTATCAGGAGAAAAATCTGATACTGGATATAAAAATGTTACTTTCTTTGATAATACTAGACTTAAAGGTTATGATAGAATATTTATGGCAAAGGAACTTAATATTAAAAAAGAAAGCTATCAAGTGTATTTCATTTTAAATGACGTTTTATCGATCGCTTTAACAGAAGATCAGAGTGGATTTTATGATTATTTTTATGCTGATCGGATGAAATATTCAATTGAGCAAGTTACTTTTAGTGATAATTGGTTATTAAGTAGTGTTACTCCATCGCAAATGAGTATAAGAGATGTTATGAAACTTATTGTTAAACAAAATAATTTAGTCAAAGATTTAAATATCAAAAATAATTTAGAGGAAGACTTTTTGAGTTTAAATCTTACAAATACTTATTTAAATTATTTATATGATAAGAACAACTTTTTTAATGAAGATTCTGTTCTTGAAAATTTACATTATTTGTATGAATTAAATTTAAATTATACTCCTTATGAAGATCTAATTATGCAGAAAAACCATGCTCTTTTTTATCTTGAATTTTATCAAAAAATTAGTTTACCATTGTCTGTTTTATTTTTTATTTTTTTAGCTTTTGGTATGGGTATGTATTCAAATAAAAAATATTCCATTATTCTTGAACTTGTGATTTCAATTCTTATTTGCGTTTTCTATTGGACGATGTTTATTGGTGGAAAAGTGTATACTGTGCAGAATGCTGCAAACCCTTTTATTGTAACTGTTTTGCCAAATTTATTGTTAATTTTTATGGGTTTAATACTCTTTTTTAGACTTTTAAAAAAATGAGAGTAGATAAGCTTTTTATAAGTAATATATTATCGACTTTTTTGGTTATGAATTTATTCTTCGTGATATTGCTTGTGCTTTTCGATTTGTTTACCAATATTTTTAATTATATTGATAACAATCTTAGTATTAATGATATCATTTATATTTATTATCTTTATTTGCCAAAATCTTTTTCAGATGGTTTGGCTTTATCTTTTCTTTTTGCTATTTCTAATCTTATTGGTAATCTTTCCATGAGAAATGAAATGATAGGGCTTTTTAGTTGTGGTATTTCTATTTTTAGGATACTAATTTCAATAATTATAATTAGTATTTTGATTTCAATAATACTATTTTTTTTTGATAATTATTTAGTTGTAGATACTGTTACTAAAAGGGATATTTTTCTTAAAAAAAGTATTGGTAGTAGTAATAGTGTTAATGATGATAAAAATATAATCATTAAGGATTTTGCAAGAGAAATTTATAATCTTAGGAGTTATGATATTAAGAATAAGACTATTTCAAAATTAATGATTATATTAAAAGATCAAGATGATAATTTTAAAAAACGGTATGATATAAATAAGGCAGAATGGATTGATAATAAATGGCAACTTTATGGTATAAGAGAGTTTTCGAAGGTGGAGCGCGACGTTATAGAAAAATTCTATGAGGTTCTTGATGGAAGCGGGATTATTAATTTAGATCCTGAGTATATTAAAGTAATTATGCTTTCTTCAAAAACATTGAATTTTTCAAAGCTTATTAATTGGATTTGGGATCTTAAGAGAGAAAATTTAGATTATTCTGAAGCTTTATTTGATTTGCTAAATAGGATATTTTTTTCATTTAGACTCATACTTCTTAGTTTTACTGTGGTTTTTGTAAGTCTTGCTTTGAAAAAAAATATTTTTATATGGAGTTTACTAAATAGTATTGCATTTGCAGTTGTATATGTTATTGCAATAACAATTTTTAACTTTTTAGCTGATCTTGGCTATCTGCCTATAGCAATTGCAAGTTTATTACCCACTGTTTTGTTTATTATTATTAATTTTGTTATTTATAATCTTGTATATAAGTAGTGGGTATTTAGGAAGTATATGTTTAATATAATTAAAAATGATAAAAATTCTTATGCAAGGCTTGGCATATTGGAACTTCCTCATGGCAAGGTAAAAACCCCATGTTTTATGCCGGTTGGTACTTTAGGTGCTATGAAAGGTTTAAAGCATGATGTCCTTAATCAATTAGGATGTAATTTAATACTTGCAAATACTTATCATCTTTATTTAAGGCCTGGTATTAATGTAATTAAAGAATATGGAAGTTTGCATAATTTTACATCTTGGAAGAAAAATTTATTGACGGATTCTGGGGGATTTCAGGTTTTTTCTTTATCTAATTTTAGAAAAATTGAGACTGGTGGAATAAATTTTAAATCTCATATTGATGGTTCTAAGCATTATTTTACACCTGAGAGTGTTTTTAAGATGCAAGAAATTTTTGAAAGTGATATTATTATGGCGCTTGATATTTGTAGTTCTTACGGTATTGATTATAGTGAGGCAAGTTTATATACAAATATTACAACCTCTTGGGCTCGTCGTACATTGAGTGCTTATAAAAATCGGAAAGAGGGATATAATGGTCTTTTATTCTTAATAACCCAAGGTAATTTTTTTAAAGATTTGAGAAAAAGAAGTACTGAGGATATTGTGGGATTAGATAGTCCTGGTGTAGCCATTGGTGGTATTTCTGTTGGAGAACCAAGAGATAAATATTTAGAAATTCTTGAATATAATTCTTCATTAATACCTAAAAATAAGCCAAAGTATGTTATGGGGATTGGTACTCCACACTATATATTAGAAGCAATATATTATGGTGTTGATATTTTTGATTGTGTTAATCCTACCAGAATTGCTAGGCATGGTTCACTTTTAACCGATAATGGAATATTGCGTATTAAGAGGGCTGAATTTGCTGTTGATACTTCTCCTGTTGAGCAAGGTTGTTTTTGCACTTTGTGTACAAGATATTCAAGAGGGTATTTAAGACATCTAATTAAATCAGGAGAAATTTTTGGAATTATGTTGGCTAGTGAGCATAATATTTATTATATGTTTAGACTTATTGAGAGAGCCCGAAATGCAATTATGAATGATGATTTTGCAAAATTTAAAAAGCTTTATTTAAACAAGTATGATGAAGGTAATTTTAATGAGTAAAGATATTTTTTCAACAATTATTGTAATGGTTTCAATTTTTTTTTCTCGTATAATGGGTTTTATTAAGGTAAAGGTATTTTCTTATTATTTTGGGGCAAATCTTGAATCAGATATTTTTAATTATGTTTTTAATATTCCAAATAATTTGAGGAAGATTCTTTCAGAAGGTGCAATGACATCGGCTTTTATGCCTGAATTTATTTATGAAAAAAATAAATCTAATAAGCATGCTATTGATTTTTTTAGGCAGGTTATTACTTTTAATGTTATAAGTATTAGCTTTGGTATTTTAGTTATGATTTTTTTTTCTAAACAAGTTATATATTTTATATCTTCTTATAGAGGCAGTCATTTAGAATCAGCGAGTTATATGTTTAATTATTTAGTACTTTATATATTGCTTATAAGCTTAACTTCAGTATTTGCATCGGTTTTAAATGCTTATAAGATTTTTTTTATTCCATCTTTTTCTCCAGTTATGCTCTCTTTTAGTGTGATATTAAGTATATATCTATTTTATAATCAATATGGAATATATAGTGCTGTTATTGGTGTGATTGTTGGTGGAATTTTGCAGTTTGTAGTCCAGATTATAAATTGTATTTATATTGGCATTGTATATAAACCAATATTTAATTTTAATAATCCTGCATTTTTAAGGTTTTTGAAACGATGGTTACATATGATTTTATCGGCTTTGGTTTCAATTGCTACTCAGCAAATTTCTTTTGCATTAGCATCAACCCTAGATATTGGGAGTGTTTCTGTTTTAAGTAATGCAATTGTTTATTATCAGCTTCCTGTTGGAATTTTTTATGTATCTATTTCTACAGTTATTTTTCCTAAAATGACCGAATATGCTTCTATGGGAAATAAAAAGGGATTAAATATGATTTTAAATCAGGGAATTGATATTTTAATTTTTATTTTGGTTCCTATTTCATTTTTATTATATATTTGGGCTGGTCCTATTTTAAATTTATTGCTTACAGGCGGTAAATTTTCTGTATATGATACGCAAAGGACCGTTAATGTGTTGCAGTATTTTTTAATTGGATTACCATTTTCTTCCATTTTTGGGTTTTTTCAGAAATATTATTTTTCAATTTGTAATTCAAAAATCCCGCTTTACTTGAGTCTTATTTTTGCTGTTATTGATATTGCTATTTCAGTTTTTGGTATTAACCTTTATAAGGTAGATATTTTGCCTATCGCACAATCAGTTTCTTTTGCCTTATGTGTGATTATTTTTTATTTTGTTGGATTAAAGAATGGAATGAAACTAAAATTTGTAATGTCGTTAATAGCCTTTATAAAAGCATTTATTTCCCTTATACCTTTATATTTGTTTTATACTCTTTTTAAAAACTTTAAGTGGGATATAGGGTTTAGTTTTAGTAATTTTTGTTTATTAACTTTTGTAGGTATTGGTAATATTATTATTTTAATATCCTGTTATTATATGCTTGGTGTTAATAAAGTTTTTAAATTTATTGGTAGAGAGGAGATCGTTTGAAAAATTTAGAATTTATTTTTTTCTTTTTCATTATTTTTGATATTTTTGCTATTAAGTCTCCAGAATTATCAACTATCTTTTTATTGTCTCAACAGTCTGGGTCTGAAAATGATAAGAACATAAATGAAAATTATTTTAAGAGTGATGTTACGAAAAATCCTAATTTTGACAATACTAATTTAAATCTGAAGCGAGTAAGTGATGTGATTTCTTATGGGCTTGATGTTCAAGTTATTGAAATTATTAATAGTCTTAAAAAATCAGGTGATGGTGAATATAATTCTTTACTTAAGAATCGGTTACAAAAAACTTTTAATGTTGATCTTAAATTATCAATTTTTGATTTATTCTTGTCACTTAAATATTCAGGGGCTGTTGATACTGCTAATTATATTCTTGATAATTATGAGATCAATAAATATCCCAATAATTTGATTAATTTATCAATTTTATATCTTAAGGAATTTAGTGATAAGGATTCATTAAAGAAAAAACTTATTAATATACTTCAAAATAAAGCAGGTAATGTTGCTGCTGCTGCTGCTTATTATCTTGGTGAGCTTTCTTCTCCTGAGTATTCAAAAGATATGATGGATGTTTATGATAGGTATTCTGGTGATGATGGAGTTAAATCAGCAATACTGATTGCTCTTGGTAAATCTAGTGCTGTTGATTATGAGAATAGATTTTATGAAATTTCTATGGATAGTTATGAAAATTCGTCAATTAAGGCATCCGCAATTAGGGCATTATCATATTTTACGCCTGAAAAAATAACACAAAATGTTGGGTTATATCTTCAAAGTAGCAATAACAATTATTATATTAAATCTGCCATTTTAGAAGCACTTTCAAGAGATATATCTGCAAAATCAAAAGAGATATTGCAAGATTTTTTAAGAGATTCTGATGAGAACATTAGAGTTAGTGCTGTTAATGCTATTAAAGGTCATGGCGATATTGTTTCAAAAGAGATTTTAACTTATAAGATTAAAAGTGATCCTTCTTTGAAAGTCAGAGAGGCATCTGCTAAAGTTTTAATAGATATGGGTTCTGGTTATGAGGGAATACAAGATATAATGTTTGATTCTATCCTTGAGAGAGACTTTAAACTTAATATGTTTGGCTATCTTTTAGATAAAGATGTAAGTTCTGCACTTTCAATTGCTTTAAAACTTTTAGAAAAGGAAAATATTAATAAACCCTCAAAGGTACTTATAGGTATTGCTATACTTCTTTCAGCTAAAAAGGGTAATTTTGATGATTTTTATTCTAAGATCATTAATAGTCAAAATATTAATTTGATGAATCTTGCAGTAAAGGGAGCTGCTTATAATAAATCTTCTTTACTCTCAGGTAGACTTCAAGAGATCAAGAGAACGACTAATTCTACATATTTAAGGAAACTTTTAGAAAATTATTAATATAGTATTTTTAAGATTTCCTTTGCAGTTTCTTTTTTTGACATTTCAGGCAGTTCCCTAACGTTATTTTGGTCTATTATATAAATTTTATTTAAGTTTGATCCGAAATATTTTAAATCATTAGCAATGATATAATCTAATTGTTTAGTTTTTAATTTTTCTTTAGCCTTTTCTATTAAAGTTTCGTTTTCTTGAGCACAAAATCCAATAACAATTTGGTTTTTAGTTTTATTTTGACCTATATATTTTATTATATCTGGATTTTGAATGAACTTTATATGAAGATCTTTCATAATATTTTTTTTGATTTTAATCTCATAAATTTTCTCAGGCCTAAAGTTTGCCACAGCAGCAGTACCAATTATTATATCGAATTTTTGATATATATTTATTGCTTCTTTATACATTTCTGATGCTGTCTTGATTTTAATAACGTTTATTCCATAAGGATTTTTTTCATTGCTTGGTCCTGTAATTATTGTTACATCAGATCCAAGATCTCGTGCTTCTATTCCTAAATTAAAGCCCATTTGACCAGTTGATTTATTTGAGAAGTAACGAATGGGATCTAATGCTTCTTCGGTTCTAGACGCAGTTATAAGTATTTTTTTACCTTTTAAAGGTAATTTTGGGTTTAATTCGTTTAATATTATATTTAAAATATCATTTTCATTTTTAAGTCGCCCAATAGCGTTTAAAGAGCATGCCAAAAATCCTTCATCAGGTTCAATAAATTTGTAATTATATTGTTTTAATTTTTTAATGTTTTCTTTTAAGATAGGATTTTGGTACATTATGTTATTCATTGCTGTTGCAAAATAGACTGGAACTGTGCTTGCAGATATGACTGTGCTTAATGCATCATCAGCAATACCTGAGGCTATTTTAGAAATAGTATTGTATGTGGCTGGAATAATTAATATTAAGTTTGCCCATCTTGCTAGGTTTATATGCTCTATCTCTTCATGAGTTGTATTCCACAAACTTTTAATTACTTTATTTTTAGAGATAGTTTCTAATGTTAGAGGGGTAATAAATTTTGTTGCATTATCCGTCATTATGACTTTGACATTATATCCTCTTTTGACTAAGTTTGAGATGATATAAACAGCCTTGTAGGCTGCAATTCCTCCGCATATTCCTATTAATATATTTTTATGTTTGTTCATCTTTATTTTATATAACATTATATAATTGTATTTAACATTTTTGAAAGGAGTTTTGGTTGATAACTAAAGTATTTTTTGCAGTTATTGCAATATATTTTTTTTTATTTATGTGGTGGCTTTTTTCATATTTTTTGTCTTACTTTTCTATTGCGATATTTAATATTCCTCTGTGGTTTGTGCTGTCATGTATTTTCTTGCCTATTTTCAGTTTGTTATTAGTGTGTATTTTTGTGAGCATTTTTAAAAATGACTAAAAGTTCTTTTTTATTTTTTATCTTTTTGATTTTATATTGTACTTTTGGCCTTTTTATTAGCAAAAAAAAAGAAGGAATTTTATTTTTGCATAATTATTTTCTTGCGAATAAAGGTCTAAATTTTTTTATTATGTCATTACTTGTGGCTTCTAGCTATATTAGTGCTAGTAGTTTTATATCAGGACCTTCGGCTGTTTATAAATATGGATTATCTTTTATATTTTTAGCAGTTATTCAAATTCCTACAAGTTTAATTTTATTTGTTATTGTTGGTGAGAAATTAAATTTAGTATCTAAAAAGATTAATGCGATAAATATTATTGATTATATTAGATATAGATATTGCAGTCGCTTTTTAGCTCTTGTTAGTAGTTTAGTAATTATTTTCTTTTCCTTGTTTTTAGTATCAGCTCAGATTATGGGTGGTGCTAAACTTTTAGAAGTTTTTTTTAATATTAATTACACTGATGCTCTTATTTTCTTCTCTTTATCTGTGTTTTTATATGTTTGCTTAGGAGGATTTAAGATGATAGCATACATGGATTTAATACAAGGAATTTTAATGTTCATATCGTCTATACTACTATTTTCTAAATTATCTGATTTAGGAGGTGGAATTAGTAATATCTTTAAAACAGCCAAATTAAATCTTAAAAATGAATTATTTTTACCATCAAACTTGAATTTAACAATTGAATATATAATTTCTTTTTGGATATTAATAGGAGTTGGGGCATTAGGATTACCACAATTTGTTAATAATTTTATAGCATTTAAAGACAGGAGAGCTATTAGATTTTCTCTTCCTATTGTTACTTTTGTAATAGGATTTTTGGTTGTCATTATGCATTTAATAGGTTTTTTTTGTCTTGTCATTTTTCCTGAATTTGAACCAAACGATAAAGTTATTTTAAATGTAGCATTAAAGGTATTAAACCCTGGAATTTTAATTTTATTTTTTATAGGTCTTTTATCAGCAATAATGTCTACAATAGATTCAGGTTTTCTTTTTTTATCTTCCATTTGGGTAAAATCAATATTGTTATTAAGTGAAAAAATTGGAGATAAGGTTGGAATTAATAAAATTATTGTTATTTCTAATGTTTTTTTTATGTTAATCATAGTGTCTTTATCTTTTAAACCATATGACTTTTTGCTTTTTTTAAATATTTTTGCAATTGGAGCTTTAGAAGTTGCATTCTTTTCTATTATTGTTTTTGGGCTTTATTTAAATTTTGTAAGTAAAATAGCAGCTTTTATTTCTCAATTTTTGGGACTTTTCAGTTATTTAAACATCATTTTTTATAATGAAGTAGGCAGTGGTTGTCATTTTCATCCTGTTATTCCTTCGCTTTTTATCTCTGTATGTTCATTTTTAATAGTTAATTTTATTTGTAAAAAATATAGTAAAATTTAGTTTTATGTGTGGTTTATATATGAAAAGTTTTGGTAAATATAATGTTATTAATGTTCTTAAGAATGATGATGGTAAAAGACTTGATGCAGTTTTAATAAAGTTTTTAAAATTTCCTAAATCTAAAATAATCAAACATATTAGAAATGGAGATATTCTTTTAAATAATTTAAAGGTTTCTTTTTCTCATAGAGTTTTTAAGGATGATGAAATTTTTTTATATAAGCCTTTATTACAAAATTTAAGTTTTAGTTTAAAAAAAATTGCAGTTATGGATGAAACTGATGTATTAAGAGATATAAAGGGAAGAATAATATATGAAGATGAAGATTTGCTTGTAATTAATAAGCGTAAAGGAGTTCTGGTGCATGGAGATAAATATTCGCTTGATAATTTAATTAGCGCTTATCTTGTAAGTGAAAATCTTAAGTCTCTTAGTTTTAAACCCTCGGCTGTGCATAGACTTGATAGGAATACCTCAGGGCTTATTATTTTTGTAAAAAATATAGATTCTGCAAGACTTTTAAGTCATGCATTTAAGCATGGTTTTGTTACTAAAAAGTATTTAGCTTTACTTGATGGTGAGATTAAGAAACCTTTAACTTATAGAAACTTTTTATGTCGTGATAGGGTCTTAAGAAGAACTTTTGTTGTTAAGGATACAGATAAATGTAATTCTATAACTGATATTAAACCAATTTTATTTTCTAAATTTGCAACACTTGCAGAAGTGTCCATTAAAACAGGATTTACACATCAAATACGTGCTCAGTGTGCTTTTAATAGACATGCCTTAATTAATGATAAAAAATACGATTCTAAATTTAGAAGAACCAATTACTTTTTACATTCTTTTTTGATAAAATTTAACCAGTCATTGTTTTTAAGAAATGAGTTTTTTGCTGAACCTAGTTCAGATTTTTTAAAGCAGATAAGTAACATTTTTGGTGTATATGATTTTGAGGGATTTATTTAATAAATTTGCATTTAAAAATGCTTTAGGTGTGGTGAAGTGCATCTCAATTTCTATTAAGAATAAGTTTAAAAAGATTAAGGTTTATTCTTTAGTTGGTGTAGCTGGCACTGGAAAAAGTTTTAGGTCTCACTTAATAGCAGATAAGTATTCCATTCCTTTGATTATTGATGATGGTCTTTTAATAAAGAATATGAAGATTATTGCTGGAAATTCTGCTAAGTTTGAGGATAATGTATTTAATGCAATAAGGCGTTCTATTTTTGAAGATGATGTTCATAGAAATGAGGTTGTTGAGGCTCTTAAAAGAGAAAATTTCAGTAAAATATTAATATTGGGTACAAGTGTTCGTATGATAGATAAAATCACGTCTAGACTTTGCTTACCTAGTTATTTTAAAATTATTTATATAACAGATGTTTCGACTAAGAAAGAAATCGAAAGGGCAAGAATGTCAAGACAGATGGGTGAACATGTTGTTCCAGCAGCAGCTTTTGAGATAACATCTGTTAAACCAAATTTATTATTGGATTCAATTCGAGTTTTTTTTAAAAGTAAGTGGTTTTTATCAAAGAGAAAAAACTATATTCGTTCTATTGTCAAGCCTCATTTCCATGAAGAAGGGGGAAATTTATCTATTTCTAAAAATGCTGTAAGACAGATTATTGAACATTGTGTTTCTGAATACAATAAAGATTATATTGTTTATAATTTGAAGATTAAAAAAAATCAGGGTACTTATTCTTTTAAGCTTTTTTTGGATGTTCCACTTGAGAATAACTTATTTGATAACGCAGAAATGCTTAGAAATTATATTATTGCAAATGTATTAAAATATACAGTAATTAATATATCTAGTATTGATATTGTAATACATAAATTTTTTGATCATAAAGAAAGGTAATTCGGGATAAAAATGTATGATGTTGACTTAGATAATTTAAAGAATGTATTTTTAGTGGGCATAAAGGGTGCTGGGCTTTGTTCACTTGCCTGTTTTTTAAATGATAATGGGTATTTTGTCGAAGGAGTTGATGTTCCTTGCAGATTTTATACAGAAGATATATTAAATAGTAATAGTATAACTTACTATGAGAATATTTATGAGTTCTCATTAAAGGATTGTAATAGGTCTTATGATCTTTTGATATATTCACCAGCTTATGATAAGGATAATTTGAATGTTTTATTAGAAGCACGCGAACTTGGTATTCCTATATTATCTTATCCTGAGATTATTGGAAAAATTTCTAGTAAGTATTATAGTATTGGTGTTGCAGGTTCTCATGGTAAAACTACTACAACAGCATTTTTAGGTATTTTATTTAGTAATTTAGGACTTGAACCTAATGTGATATTAGGTGCTAGTGTTAAAGATTTTGGAGGTAAATCTAGTATTGTTGGTCAAAGCAATATATTTATTGCAGAGACTTGTGAATATAGAAATCATTTTTTACACTTTTCACCAAACATGATTGTTCTAACTAATATTGATTATGAGCATGTTGATTTTTTTGAAAGTTATGAAGCTGTTGAAGATGTTTTCTTGAAATATATTAATAATTTAAAGCAAAATGGTATATTAATAATTAATGCTGATGAAATTAATTTGCTTAAGATTAAAAATAAAATTTTAAGAACAGATATTAAAGTGTTTAGTTTTGGCTTTAGTTCTTTGGCTGATTTTAAAATTGAACGTGTCGAAGTGATAGGTGAGTTTATAAAATTTGATTTTTTAAGAGGAGTTGATATTAAGTTAAGAACTCCTTTAATGCATAATGTTTTAAATTTTGCAGCAGCACTTTTAGCTTTAAAACTATTTTTAGAAAATAATAAACGATTAATATGGGATTTTGATGAACGAATAAAGACAATAGCGAAAAATTATATGGGTATAAAAAGAAGAGTAGAATTTATCATGGAAAAAGATGGAGTTATATATCTTGATGATTATGCTCATCATCCAAAGGAAATTGAAAATACGCTTTTGGGGCTAAAGAATTTTTATAAGGATAGGCGTATTATTTTAGATTTTATGCCACATACGTTTACAAGAACAGAAGTTCTTTTTAATGATTTTGTTAAATCTTTAAGTAATGTTGATGTATTAATTTTGCATAATATATATCTTTCGGTAAGAGAAGATTGTGATCCTGATGAACTCTCTAGAGAACTATTTTTAGCTCTTAAAAATTTAAAACAAAATGTTTATTTTTTTAAAGAAGTAGTGGATTCTGTTAGTTTTATAAAGGATCTATTAAAGGAAAATGATTTATTTATTACAATGGGGGCTGGTAATAATTTTGTTTTGCATGATTTTTTGTAAAAGGTATTTTTAATGAAGAGTATGACAGGATTTTTTCATTTAGAAAAAATTATTTCAAATTATATGTTTAGTGTTAATTTAAAGTCTTATAATGGTAAATTTTTGGAATTGAAATTTAAGTTACCTGAGATTTTATATGCTTATGAGCTTGAGATAAGAAATATAATTTCAAATTATATTAAAAGAGGAAATGTTTTTTTAAGTGTGGGTTATAAGGAAATAGTTCCAAATATCCATTTTAGTTTAAATCCTCATTATGTTGATGCAATATCTCGTCTTAGAGATAGTTTATTAAATAGTAATTTAAATATTAAAGATGAATTAAGTTTTGGTGATTTTTTGTCCTTAAGAGGTGCTTTAATTTTTGATGAAAGTCATGTTGATCAAGAAATGATTTATAATGTTTTTAGAGATGTTTTAGAAGAAACTTTATTAAGTTATGATAAGAGTAGGATTTTTGAAGGAGAGAATACTAAGGAAGATATAATTTCAATTCTTGTTTTAATACGTAATGATTTAGAAATATTAAAAGAATCTCAAAATAGTATAAATAATAAACTTTTTTTAAGCTTAAAGGAAAATTTATCGAAATTAATAGATGATTTTAGTGATATTAATATTGCAGAAGAGGCTGCTAAGATGGCAATTCGATTAGATATTAATGAGGAAATAGTAAGATTGTATTCACATATAGATAACTTTTATAAAAATCTTGAAAATGAAGTATGTGGCAAAGTTTTGGAGTTTATTACTCAAGAAATGCATAGAGAAGTTACAACAATGAGTAGCAAAGCAATTGATCTTGATGTTAGAAATCTGGTTTTAAATATGAAATTAAATTTAGAGAAAATCAAAGAACATGTAAGGAATATTGAATGAGAATAGCTGTTTCTAGCAAAAGTGGTTGTGGCAATACAACTATTAGTGGAATGCTTGCAAAATATTATGGACTAAAACTTATTAATTATACTTTTCATGATATTGCCAGGGAAAAGGATATGTCTTTTGATAAGTTTTATGAAAAGGAAATAATAGGTAGAAATGATTATTATTGGGATGAATATCTTGATAGTAAGTTATTAGAACTTTCAAAAGAGGATAATACAGTTCTTGCATCTCGTCTTGCAATTTGGCTTTCAAAGAATGCTGATTTAAAGATATATCTTTATGCGAAGATAGAAATTCGAGCAGAGAGAATAATAAACAGAGAAGGTGGTATGTATTCTGATATTTTAAAAAATACTTTTAATAGGGATTCCAATGATTCAAAGAGATATTTATCTGTATATAATATAAATGTTGATCATTATTTGGACGTGGCTGATTTTATAGTTGATACGACTAATAGATCTGCAAATGGAGTTTTTGAATTAATAAAGGATGAAATAGAGAAACGGAATTTATATAAATTAAATGAATAATTAAGGAGATGTTTGAAAATGAAAATACCTTTAAAGGATATACAAGATTTTAGTGGTAATTATTACGAGCTTGTTATGGCAGTAATAGTTCGTACAGAACAGATTGTTGAGCAAATTTCTTTGGCAGAGCATGCTATTTCTGATGAAAGAGTAGTAGCTAATGCTTTTAATGATATTTTGACAGGTAAATATACATATTCAATTGAAGAAAAATAAGATAGTTTTTATATTTGGTCCTACCAGTGTAGGTAAAAGTGACATTTTATTCAATTTTCCTAAAGATGTTGCTGAGGTAATTAATGTAGATTCTATTCAAGTGTATAAGGAGTTTGATATTGCTTCTTGTAAACCCAGTCTTGAGTTAAGATCCCATATAAGACATCATTTAGTAGATTTTTTGGAGCCAACCCAAGAATATACTCTTGGATTATTTTATAAAGAGGCATGTCAAATAATAGAAAATTTAAAAAAGCAAAGAAAGATTCCCATATTTGTGGGTGGTTCTGCTTTTTATTTTAAACATTTAAAGGATGGACTGCCTGAAACTCCAGCTGTTTCTTCTGAAGTGAGAATTTATGTAAACAATCTTTTAGCTACAAGGGGAAAAAATTTCCTTTTAGAGGAACTTAAGAGAGTGGACTTTAATAGATATGAATCAATAAGTAAAAATGATATTTATAGGATTAAAAGATCACTTGAAGTTTATTATCAGACAGGTATTTCAATTAGTCAATTTTTAAACAAAGGTCAAAAGATTGAAAATATCTTGGCCATTGGTTTGATAAGACCTATAGATGAAATGAAGTCTAGGATAATATCTAGGGTAAATAATATGGTTGATTGTGGTTTGCTTGAAGAGATTAAGAGATTATTAGGCAAAGGATACAATGAATCAACTCCGGCTTTTAAAGGGATAGGATATCGTGAATTTTTGTTTTGGAAAGGTAGACCTTATTATATGTTAAGTGATATAATAAACTTGATAATTAAAAATTCATTTTTATATGTGAAAAGGCAGATGACTTTTTTTGATAAGATTCCTAATGTTTTATGGTTTCATCCAGATGATGACTTAAAAGACATTTTGGATTTAATTTTTGTATAATAAGGAGATATAGGGCGTGCCTTGCGGAAGAAAAAGAAAATTACAAAAAATATCTACTCATAAGCGAAAAAAGAAGAGAAGAAAAAATAGACATAAGAAAAAGAATAAATAATATTTAATGTTAGTTAGTTATTTGCTAACTAACATTTTGCTTTGTGTTATGTTGAACTATTTAATTATAATGTTATCTATTATGTTGATGTCTTTGCTAAATAGATATCCTTTTTTTCCTTTATAACTTACTAAGATCCATTTGCCTTTAATTCCATGCTTTTCTGTGTTTTGCATGATTTTTTCGATTTTGACTATTTCATTTTTTCTAATTATTGTTAGATAGTTATAATTGTTACTGTCTATTTTCGTTGTATTATTTAAAATAACATAATTTTTTGTTACTATTCCCATTTTTATTGAAAATCCTAATATACTGCTTTTGGGCAAATTGAATTTTTCTATTAAGGACAATTCTGATTTTTTATTGCATGTTAAAAATATTATAGAAATTAAGGGTAGAAATTTTACTTTCATAAGTTTCTTCTATATTATATATTATATATATTACTTGATATACATGTGTATTAATCACATAATGTTTTTTTTATAAAGTTTGGGGATTATCAATGAAAAAGTGTATTTTTGTGTTATTTTTGTTTTTTCCTTCAAGTATTTTCATATTTTCATATCCATTGTCTTTTGGAGGGGGGATATCTTATCAATTTACTCATTATACTATTAGTAAAAGTGATATAGGTGAGTTTGTAAAAAATGATAATAGGATAGACAATGGAATGAATTTAAATTTGTTTTTTGATGCTAATTATTTTATTTTAGATTTTTCTTATAAAGAGGCTTTTTTATCTAGTCATCATAGTAGATATTTTGCTTTTGGACTTTATGGGATTTATCCAATGGTTTTTAATGAATATGTTAGAACATTATTTCCTTTGCTTGGTCTTAAGTATACAATTGATTTAAGCCCTAAAAGGCTAGATTTGTTGTTTTTGTCTTTGGGTCTTGCTACAGATCTTTTTATTCCTGAGGTTGAAGGACTCTATATTAGACCTTTATTTATGCTTTCAATTTCACCTACTTCTTTGTCTGTAAATAAATTTTTTTCATTGACAACTGAAATTACTCTTGGAATTAATATTGGTTGGAAATTTCTTAATTAATCAGGTAGCTTTATACCTAAGTGAAAAGGTACTATTCTCTCTTGGCCAAAAAAATTAGATGTAGAATTAAGTTTGTGAGAAAAATTGTTAGATTTTATTACAAGTGTGCTTGAACCACCTCCATCTAAATTAATGGTATTTATAATACCATAACTTAATGATAGATCGATTGCTTCATTTAATGAGATTCCTTTGCTATTGTTAGTACCCCTTCCTTCAACTGTTATAAGATATAAGTGTTTATTGCCTTTGTCAGCACCTATTATTGTTCTTGGGTGTTTATTTTCTTTAAAATGTTTAATATATTTTCCATTTTTAATCAACGAAAAGAAACCACTAAAACCATAATCAGAATTTTTGATTTCTTCTTGTTTAGGATTTAAAATAATCTGATTATCTTTGATTATAATTATTCCTTGATTTTTTTTTGCATTGGATATTATTTGTTTTTCATATATATATAAGCCATTGGGATAGAAGATGTTTCCTTTGATTTCATATGGGCTAGTGTTAATAGCAATATCTACTTTATTAGAAAGTAAGAATTGACTTGTTGTTTGTCCTTTAAAGTGATAACTATTCTTTTTTGCATCATAAATAGGTTTTGATATTATGAACTTTAAATTTTGATTTTTGATTTTAACAATCACATAATTGCTTTCTTTGAAAGACCCTTTGATTATTTCGTATCTCATGTTTATATCTTTTGAATGAAGTGATTTTTGTAATGGAAAGATGATTGATATGAAGAGCAATATTGTTAAATGTAAGGTTTTTTTATTCATTTCTTTTTAGTTTATAGGCATAAATACTTTTAGGATAATTTTTTAAAATTATGTTTTTTATCTTCAACGATATTTTATCATTTTTTATTTTTGCAATATTATATAGTTGGTAAATTATTTTTATGTCTAGAGCTTTATATCTTTCTAAAATTTCATTAATTTCATTTTCCCTTATATGATCTTCATTAATGATGAGTTTTAATAGCAGTATTTCATTTTGTTTATTTTTATCTTTGGGTTCTTTCATCTTGTTTAAAAAATTATTGGCTTCTTCATATTTTTTTATTTTAAGCAAGTATTTTGTCATGAGTAAATAATAGTACTCCAAGTCCAAGTTTTTAATTTCATTTATTGTTTCAAGTTCTTTTGGTAAGTTATTGTTTAAATTATATAGCATATATAATTTATTTAGTTTTTCAAAACTTTTTTTATCTGTGCAGTATGTTGAAATAATAGGAATCATTAATAAATAAAATAGCAACATTATAAATAATATAATATTCATATGACTTATTTAAATCAGTATACTCTTTTTTAAAGAGAATAAGAAGAAATGAGTGAAATTTTTTCTTCTTATTCTTCTTTATAATTTAAATTTTAGATTTTATGTAATTTGAAATTTGTTCAGATTTTGCTCCAAATATTGCTTGAGCTTGATTTCCTGATGTAATTATCATTCCTGTAGCTCCAATTTTTAGCATTAAGTTTTGGTTTAATAATGAGGTAGATTTTACATCGACTCTGAGTCGTGTAAAACATGCATCTACATCTATGATATTATCAATTCCCCCAAGAGCTTGAATGACTTTTTCAAATTCTTCGTTTTTAAGGAAATTAAACGTTATTTTTTCCGTCGTCTCTTGTTCACGGCCAGGTGTTTTAATATTAAATATTTTTATTAGTGTGATAAAAATAGTGAAATAAACAATTCCAATGACAAGCCCTATTGGGACTATTAGTAGCGCATTTGTTGATTTTGGGAACATCAAGAAGTAGTCTATTATTCCTGCTGAGAGTGCAAATGCTATACGTATTCCAAATATATTAGTAATAATTAATGATATTCCAGTTAAGATGGCATGTATTAAATAAAGTAAAGGTGCTATTAACATAAAAGTATATTCTATTGGTTCTGTAATGCCTGTTAGAAATGAGGTGAGTGCTGCTGAGAAGAGAATACCACCTATCTCTTTTCTTTTTTCCTTTTTGGATGTTAAGTACATTGCAAGAGCTGCACCTGGTAATCCAAATAACATAATTGGATACATTCCTGATGTAAATATTCCAGCATTTGGATCCCCATTTAAATATCTTGTAATTTCTCCTTGAACTATGTTGCCATCGTTTGTAGTATATTCTCCAAGTACAAAATATACTAAGGTGTTTAAAAGTTGATGTAAGCCAGTTATTATGAGTAATCTATTTAGGAAGCCAAATATAAATAATCCTATATTTCCGGCTTCTATCATCCAGATTCCAATCTGATTAATAGTTATTTGTAGTGGTGCCCATAAAAACCCAAATATTGCGGAGAGTATTGCACAAAGTATTCCATTAGATATTGGTACCAATCTTTGTCCTGAAAAAAATCCTAGAAATTGTGGCATTTTATAGTTTACTACTTTGTCACTAAGATTGGCTGAGCTTATACCTGTAATAATACCCCCTAAAACTGACATGTTGACAGGTTCTAATTTTCCATTAATGGTTATTGTAAATGTAGATAGTCCTGCATTAAAAATTAGATATCCTACAGCACCCCCTAGTGCTGCTGCTGCTTTATTATTTTGAGATAATCCCATTCCAGTTCCAATTGCAAATAATATTGGTAAGTTTCCAAGAATAGCACTTCCTGATTGTTCCATTAATTTACCTATTTGTATCATTGTGTTGGAAGTTTGTATAGTTGCTATTATCAAATGTCCAAATCCAAGTAAAATACCAGCAATTGGTAAGATAGCTGCAGGAGTTTGTAAGGCTTTTCCAAGATTTTGCATATTTTTCATTAAATTATTCATGTTTAACCTCCCATTTATTATACTGTTCGTTATTATATTTTAATTTTAAATCTGACACCTTATTTTAAATTTTGTTGATTTTATTGTTTTAACTGTGATGTGTAATTTTTAAATTTTTAGAAAAAAAAGTTTAATTTTTGATAAACTTTATTTATTGTTTTTTTAATAGATGTTAATTTTTTAATATTATCTTGAGTGTCGATTAAACTTTTTATGCTATCCATTGATTCTTCTATTGCTATAATAAAACTTTTTTGAGGCTTGAGCCAGAAATTGTCAGAATAGTCACTTCTAAGTGATAGAAAAAGGACTGACTTTTTATTTGGATGTTTAATAAAATTCATGGTGCATTCTAAAATATTTTTCATTTTATCAATTTCACTGATATTGACATTTGTGTTTTCATATTTTTCTAGTAGTTTCCAATCCAATTCCATACCATTTACTATACGCATTATTTCTATTAATTTTTTATTTTTAAATATTGTTAAGTTTTCATATGTTAATTTTGCAAAGGTATTCCTTAATGATTTTTCTTCTTCATTTTTTATTGTTCTTGAAATTAGTTCTTGTACTTCCTTTAAACTCAGTGTTAATTGATTTTTATTTTCATTTTTAATATTGAATTTTTTCTTTCCAATAGTTATTTCATTTTTTGATACAAGATTTTGATCTTTTTTTTCTATAGTGTGATAAGTATTATTATTTAGATTTTTTTTCTCTTTTTTAGCATATTTATTTTCATTTTTTTCAAATTGAATACCGTTGATCCATTCTTTTTTAAGTACCCCAATTGATCTAGCATATCTTTTGGTTGTCTCTATTATTTCTCCGGCCACAAAATATTTTACAGAGTCTGTATTAATAAGTGATCCAGGATGTATTACTACATTTTGTGCTTTTATGGTTTTATATTTATTTTTTGAAGTTTTAAAGCAAATATAATCTTTCATTCCTCTCATTATGGATTTAAGGTAGCCTTCATGATCAATTTCATGTTTGTTTACTATTGGGATATTAAAGCTACTTACAATGTTTTCAAGTTGTCTTTGTACATTGGCAATTTCCTCAAGACCTTGTAAGTCCAAGTAATTTTCTTTAGCAAATATTTCTTTGTTAATAGCTTTTTTATAGTCTTCAAATATGTTGATAAATCCTATTAAATCTCCTAGTGGATTTTTATATTTTATATGAGCTTGTCTAGCCTCAATTTCTTCATTTTGAGGCAACAAAAAAATCCCGCTTGTGGATAGAAATGATAGTCCAATTGTGGTTGGATATATTGCCTGTTGATAGTTTATCATTGCCTCGACTAATGCTCTTGAATGTATTGGTATTAAAGGAAATATTATCATATATTTTCCAATTTCTGTAAGCTCGTTTTTTTCGTTTATTGCGTCTAGAGATTTTAATATATCACTTGCTGTTTGGATGGATTTAATTGATGGTTTTGAAATAAAGTCAAATTTTGTAAAATTTCTAATTCCAATATCGGCCATTCTTAATATTACTTCAGAGAGATCTGTTCTATATATTTCTTCCTTTTGATATTCGTCTCTTAAATTATATTCGTCTCTTTTGTACAACCTGTAACATGTTCCTTTTGAAAGTCTTCCTGCTCTTCCTGCTCGTTGTGTAGCAGATGATTTTGAAATTGGTACTTCTTGAAGAGAGTAAGTATGTGTTTTCATTTGAAACCTGTTTGTTTTGACTTTTCCGCTATCAATTACTATCTTAATATTTTCAATTGTAATTGATGTTTCTGCGATATTTGTAGATACTATTATTTTTCTTTTATTCTTTGGTGTAGGCCTGAATATTTCCTCTTGTGCTTCTTTTGCCATTCGGCCATATAAAGGTAATATTACTAAGTTTTGTTTTGAATTCAATTCATGAATTTCTTTTATTGTTTCTTTGATTTCTTTTTCTCCTGATAGAAATATAAGAATATCACCTTCTTTTCCCTCTTTAAGAATACCACTAATTATCTCTTTTATTTTTAATATCATTGCTTTTGATGTATTAAATGATGGTGGATTGTATATGATTTGTACAGGATAAGTAATTGTTTCTATGTTAAGTATTGGTGCGTTATTAAAGTATTTTGAAAATACTTGTGTATTTATTGTGGCAGATGAAATAATAATTTTAAAATCATTTCTTTTATTTAATATGTCTTTAATAAGTCCTAGTATGAAATCTATGTTTAAACTTCTTTCATGAGCTTCATCTATTATGATTACATCATATTCATAAAGTAGGGTATCTTTCTTGAGTTCTTGTAATAAAACCCCATCAGTCATTAATTTAATTTTAGTTTTAGAGCTTATAACTTCTCTAAATCTTATCTTATAGCCTACCTCTTCTCCAAGTTTGACACCAATATGTTTTGCAATATATTCTGCTATTGATACAGTGGCTATTCTTCTTGGTTGAGTTACACCAATTTTACCAATTTTTGCAAGCCCGGCTTCATATATTATTCTTGGTATTTGTGTTGTTTTCCCACTTCCTGTTGGACTTTCTACTATTAAAACGTTATTTGTTTCTAAATTTTTAATTAGTTCATCTTTATATTTATAAATAGGAAGCTCAAAATCGCTCATATTCTACATTAGTCCAAAAATATAAGTTGCATCTATCTGACTAAGATCAATGCCAGGTGGCAAATAAACTTTAGTTCTCTTAATTTTAGCATAAAATTTATCATTTTGTTTGTAAACATAGATTTTATTGCCAACTTTGTTTTTTGATAGTGATATTATTTTTACAATGATTCCGTTTTTTTCTAATTTTGTGTCTAAAAGTTTGATTGATTCTTCTAATGTTATTTCATATGCTTTTACATCTTTTTTTAGTGGGCATATTATACTGTTTTTTTCAGTTTTAATATAATCTCCAAAAATTCCTGTTGCAGCAATTATTTTTTCATTAGTTTTAGGATATTCTCCAATTATTTTTGGAAGTGAGAGTAGTTTTAGTGCAAGTTCTAAGTTTATATTTTCATATGCTATATTTTTTGTTGAAACTTTTTTTGCTTTTATTAATTTAGCTTTTTTTGGTTTGCCTGTTTTTGTAAATTCTTGTGAAGCATATACATCTTCTCCAAGTTGGACAATTCCTCCATATTTAGAATTTTTGTATATTACATTAAGACCTGTTTCAGGATCGACTCCTAATATATTGGGTTTTATTTCTTTTTCTGCTATTATTTTTTTTATTTCATCTTCTTTGTATAAGTTTTCTAGTGGTGTTTTTACATCAATAGAGTAGTTACTTCCGTTATAAATTAAATAAGGACCAAATTTTCCAATGTTGATGCTATAATTGAGTTTTACATCATTTTTGTATTCGTGGACTATTCTAAATTCTTCAGGGCTGATGATAGGTTCGATTTTATTTACTTTATTTTTTAGACCTTCTTCTCCATTATAAAATTTATTTAGATATTTAACTTTATCTAGTGTGCCTATTGCGATCTTGTCTAAGTTTTCTTCCATATGTGATGTAAATTTTAGTTCAATGAGTACTGGAAAATATTTTTTTAACAGATTTATGACAGCAGTTCCTTTTATTGTTGGTATTAATGTATTGTTTTGTTTAAATACATATTCTCTTTCAAATAATGTTGAAATAATAGTGGAATAAGTTGAAGGGCGTCCTATACCTTCTTTTTCAAGTTTTTGTACTAGTGATGCTTCTGTATATCTAATTGGAGGCTTAGTGGAGTGTTCTTCTGGTTTTATGTCCAATATAATAAATTGATCACCTTCTTTTATAAGGGAAAAGTCTATGTTATTATCCTCCTCATAAGATTCTTTACTATTTTTCAAAAATCCATCAAAAGTTATTTTTGTGAAACTTGATTTAAAAGTTAAATTTCCATACTTGAATGTTATTTTTATAATTTTTTTTATTGCATCCCCCATAAAGGATTCGATAGTTCTATCCCATATTATTTTATATATTGCTTTGGCGGTTTCGCTTTCTATTTTTATTTGCTCGGGAGGAGTAAACATTTCAGAAGGTCTTATTGCTTCATGTGCATCTTGAGCCATTTTTGCTTTAGCATATATTTTGTCACTCATTTCTATATATTCTTCACCGTATTTTTGCTTTATAATAGTTTTTATTTTATCTTTTGCTGTTTGTGTAATATGATAAGAATCTGTTCTTATATAAGTTATATAACCGTTCTCATACAGTTTTTGTGCATAATTCATAATTTGTTTAGTTCCTATTTTTAATCGTCTGTTTACTTCTTGTTGAAGGGATGATGTAATAAAGGGTTTAGGACTGGTTTGTTTTACATCTTTTGTTTCAATAGAGATTACTTTTATTTCTTTTGTTTTTTTTAATTCCTTTATAAGTATATTCATTAATGTTTTGTCTATTATAATTGTTTTATTAGGATCTTGCAAAGTTCCTGTATCATTTGCAAAATCTTTACTTTCAGCTATATTTTTATCCTCAATCTTTTCTAATGTTGTTTCAATCCTTATACTATCATTTTTGTTATGTTTGCATGTCAGTGTAATTGAATAGTAATTGGCTTGCTTAAATTTTATTCTTGCTATTTCTTTTTCTATAATTAGTTGTAGTCCAACAGATTGTACTCTGCCAGCAGATAGCCCATATGCGATTTTTTTCCAAAGTAGAGGAGATATTGTATATCCATAAAGTCTGTCTAATATTCTTCTTGTTTCCCCGGCATTAACAAGGTTCATATTAATTTCTCTTGTGTTATTAAGTGATTCTAATATCGAACTTTTTGTAATTTCATGAAATACCATTCTTTTGTAATTTTTAATCTGTAAAACTTCTCTTAGATGAAAAGCTATTGTTTCTCCTTCTCTATCTTGGTCAGTTGCAAGGTATATCTCATCTTTTTCTTTTATAAGATTTTTAAGTTTTTCTATTACAGATTTTTTGTTATTTGGAATAATGTATAGTGGCTTAAAGTTGTTTTGATAATCTATAGAGATATTTGCCCATTCAAATTTTTTGTATTCTTCAGGTATTTCTTTAGCACTGTTAGGTAAATCTCTTATATGTCCTATGCAGGCTTCTACTGAGAATGAGCCATCAAGATATTTCTTTATTGTTGTCGCTTTTGTAGGTGATTCTACTATTATTAACTTTCTTTGTTGCATAAAACCCTTATATATATATAATATAACATAATGTATAAATTATTATAAATTTTAAGAAAAATAATGTGATATTGTGATATTGATGAGTATTTGTAAAGTGTTGCATACATCTGATTGGCATATTGGTAAGAAGATTGGCCATTTTTCTAGGATTGGTGAGCAAAAAAAGTTTTTAAATTTTTTATTAGAATTTATCAAAAATGAAAAAATTAATCTTTTAATTATTGCTGGTGATGTTTATGATTCCAAGCGACCTGGACTTGATGAGCAAAGATTAGTAAATGATTTTTTTTATGAATTATCCTTTACATCTTGTAGGTGGTGTGTAGTCATTACTGGAAATCATGATAAAAAAGATTATTTTAATATTAATAAAAAAATACTCTCGAAGTTTAATTTTTTTTTAGTTACTGGAGATGAATTTTTCAATCAAGTGATTTTTTTAGAAGATTGTGGTGATATTAAGTTTATTATTGTCTGTGTGCCTTATTTTAACGAAAAATTTCTTGTGAATCAAAGTTGTGGTGATATTGAACTTCATAATGATGTCTTTCTTAAAAATCTTGAAAATGTTTATAAAGATCGAATATTAAATATTGTTGGCTCGTTTGATGATAAATATTGTAATATTCCTAAAATATTAATTGCACATTCTTTTTTTTCTAATAGTTCTGTAGCTAGTAGTATTGGGAATAGTTTTATTCTGCCTATTAGTGTTTTTGGTGATGGTAATTTTTCTTATATTGCACTTGGACATATACATAATTTCAAAAAATTAAAAGATAATATAGTTTATTCAGGTTCACCAATTCAGTATTCATTTGATGAAGATGTTAAAAAATATGTTAATGTTTTGTTTTTTAGTGGTAATGAATTGATTGAGCAAAACAGGATTTTACTTCCTTTATTTGGCGAATTACGTTTTTTGCAAGGTTCCTTTGATGATATTATGAATGCTTTGAATAAGATTAAAGGTGATATTTCTTCTCTTTGTTACTTAAAAATTGAGATTAATGAGAAAGTGAATGTTGAATTTGAAGAGCAGATTTATAATTTGGTAAGGTCAAGTTCAATTAATATATTTGATATTTATTATCATTTAGTAGATTCTGAGGAAGAATTTTTACACAATGAACAAAAATTACTTAGCCGGGATGAGGTATTAAGTAAAGATGAAAAATATTTTTTCCAAAAAAAATTAAGAAGAGATATTATGAATGGTTTTAGGAAAGGAAATAAATTTAAAGAAGAAGATATTATTGCTCTTTTTGAAGAAATATTACTCAAGGGAAGAGCAGGCGATTATGAGAATCAATAAGTTAGTATTTCAAAATATTGCTTCTTATAAAGGAAAATATGAAATAGATTTTGATATTCCGGTTTTAAAAAAATCTAGCATTTTTTTGATTTCTGGAAATACTGGAGCTGGTAAAAGTACAATTTTAGATTGCATCACTCTTGCTCTTTATGCTCGAGTTTATAGGCTTGATAGGAGTATTTCAGATTCAATTTCTAAGGGTTTTGAAAGTGCCTATGTTAGGCTTACTTTCACTGTTTCTGAAAAAATTTATGAATCGTTTATTGAATTGACTATAAAACAAAAGGAAACTCCTCAAAATATGATTTTGAATTGTCTTAGTGATGGAAGTTTGATTGACAATAAAGACGATATTTTGTTTTTTATAAAAAACCTTTGTAGATTGGATTTTGAACAGTTTTGTCAAACCGTTATTTTGCCTCAGGGTAATTTTCAGGAATTTTTAACTTCAAAACCAAGGAATAAAACGGCGATTATTGACAATATTTTTAGCTTAAAAAAATATGATGATATAGAAATTTTTTTAAAGCGTGAATTAGAAATTACAAAATTTAATAAAGAAAAGTTACAATTTTTAGATATAGAAGAAAAAAATAGATTTAATCTAAATGTTCAAAAATTAAATGAATTGACTAATTTTTTGAATTCTATTGATATAAAAATTTTAAAAAAAAATCTTGATAATGTGTATGAGTTGATATTTTGTTGTGAACAAATAATAAAATTTAATCGGAATTATTTAGATATTCAATATAGGATAAATAATTTAAACTTGGAATTATCTTCTAAGGTTAAGGATAAAGAAAAACTAAAACATGAATATTCTTTGCAGGAAAAGATTAAATTAGAATTAGATGAGAGCCTTAAATTTTATAATTCTAATGATTTTTTAGATTTAAAAAATTTTGTTAAAAGACATAGCGAACTTCTTCATGATAAGAATAAGTTTTTGTTAGAGCTTTTAAGTATCCAAAAAGATTTGGAAGAATTAAAATATCTGGATTTAGATAATTTTAATTTTAGTTATGTTAAAGACTTGTATTACGAAAATATTCTTTTCTTTGATATAGATTTTGATGAACAAGCTTGTGATAGATTGTTTATAAAAGAAAGTCAATTAGAAGCACAAAAAAAAGAATTGTTAGAAAAACAAAGAATTAAAAATATTGAACTAAAAAATATTACTTCAGAGGAGACAAAATTTGATTTTGAAAAATATGTTTATTATGAGGCTTTGAAGTTATTAAGAGGGTTTAATGAAGAATTAATATTGAAATATAGAAATGGATTAAAATCATTGTTAGAGTCAATTGATAGCGATTCATTATGGGACATTAATATAAATAATATTAAAGTTGATTTATATAAGGAATTTTTGGCGCATCTTAGTACTAATAATCAGTCTGTTAAGAGAGATATAAAAAAGCTTGCGTATCTTGAGGATGCATATAAGGTATATCAAGGGAAAAAAATATTAAAAATGAATAGTCTAAATGAGCTCTTGGAGTTAAATTCAGGTCTTCAGGTTTTACAGTCTGAATTGGAGGTTATTAAACAAGATGTTTTGCGTACTAAGGAAAATAAAATTAAATGGGAAAATCAAACTTTGAATTTTAAAAAAAATAATACAGAAATTTTAAAAAGAATTGGTCATGATTTATTTAATAAATATATAGATTATTCTAATAAAAATAAGATTTTGATTTTTGAAGATAAACTTAAAAAGGTTGCAGCCTTAAAGGCTATTTTTAATGATTTAAATTCTAAAATTTCTTTAAAGGAGATAGAAATTGAAAAGGATTTAAATAATATAAAAAGTTTATTGTCTCATATAAATTTAAATATAAACTTGAGTAATCCTGCTTTGTTAGAGGAAGAGTTTTCAGAACTTTTAAGATCTAAGGCAGAAATAGAAAATAATCATTTTAAATTGAGCTTGCATCTTGATAATATAAATATTACAAAATTGAAGCTTGAGAGTCAAATTGAGTTTATAGAACAAACAATGCTAAATTTAAAAAAAGATCTTAAGCGTGAATTGATGAATTTTAGTTCTAGTTTTGCAGATTTTAAACGATTAATCATTGTATATGGTTTTTGTGTTCAAGATTTTATTTTATCTCTTGATTCTTTAAGACCTAATAAAGATAGTTTAGATTATTTTTTAGAGTTGAAATCTAATTTTATGTCTCAGATTGAGGTTTTCTCAAAAGATATTAGTCAATATGAGACAACTTTGTTAAATTTTCAGACGCTTCAAATAGAGATTAATAAACAAAAAATTAATTTAGAAAATATTAAGGATGAGTTAAGTAGTATAAATGAGCGTAATGATAAATTAGAAATTTTAAAGAGAGTTGTTATTACCTCGCCTACTTTAAAGTACTATGTTCAAAGTTTTCTGATTAATGAGATTTTAAATATATCAAATAAAAAGTATTTAAGTGTTATTTTCCCTGATTTTAAGCTTGAAATTAATACAAATAGCAGAGATTTTAATTTTTTAGTCAGAAGCAAAAGGGATGGTAATATGACTCGTAGTGTTAAAACTTTATCTGGTGGTGAAAAATTTCTTATTTCTTTATCACTTTCTTTAGCTTTATCAGATATGATAAGGGATAGTGAGCTTAAAATAGAGGCTTTTTTTCTTGATGAAGGATTTGGAAGTCTTGATGAGGATACTTTAAAAGTGGTTATTCCTAAAATTTTTGATTTACAGCGTATTGATGGACGTCAAATCGGTATAATATCTCATGTCTCTTATTTAAAGGAGGAGATTAAGGCCCAAATACTTATAAGTAAAATTTCTTCAGTTTCTAAAATTACCATAGAGAGTTTTTAATTTTTCATTGTATAATTATCAAAAATATTTTAAAAATATGGAGATTTTATATGGAACGTTATGTTTCAATTGATGTTGGAGGTACTAATACTAAATATTCTCTTGCAGATAGTGATGGGAATTTACTTGATAAACATGAAGTTAAATCAGGTGCTACTCTTGATGAGCAAATTTGTATTTTAGTCAATATAATTAATTCTTATAAAATAAAAGAAAATGTTAATGGTGTTGCAATTTGTATGCCTGGATTTGTCGATCCTAAGGGAATTGTTATTAGAGTCAATGCTATTAAAGGATTTATTAATTATCCTTTAAAGAAAAAACTTGAAGTTTTAACAGGTGTGAATGTAGAGATTGAAAATGATGCTAATTGTGTAGCTTTAGCAGAAAAATTTAAAGGCAATGCTGTAAATTCTAATAATTTTGTTGCTTTGACTCTTGGGACAGGCATTGGCGCTGGGCTATTTATGGATGGAAAACTTTTAAGAGGACATTCTTTTATGTCTGGTGAAGTTGGATTTATGATTACTAGGGGTCTAAGTAATAATATTCCTTTTAATTGTAGGTGGGAATCTGTAGCTTCTGTCGCATCTTTAAGGAAAAGAGTTGCAGAGCGTTTGGAAATGGATTTTGATGAAGTATCTGGAGAATATGTTTTTGATCTTGCTGATTCTGGTAACATCCATGCTAGGAATGAAGTTGATTGTTTTTTTGAATCTTTATCATTTGGAATCTTTAATTTGACTTTTATTTTAAATCCTGAAAAAGTCCTAATTGGAGGAGGGATAAGTTCAAGGCTCGATTTAATAAGTAGGATATATGATAAGTTAGAGAATTTATGGTCTTTAGAATTGGCTAATATTTATGATAATGATATTAAAAAACTTATTAAAATTGAGACAGCTAAATTTAACAATGAATCTGGTAAAATTGGAGCATTATATCATTATTTTATTGAAAATAAATTGTGTTATTCTATGTAGGTGTTTTGATGATAAAAGAGGCATGTGTATTTAATATATTAGAAGCTTTAAATGCTGTTAAACTTGGTGCCAATAGGATTGAGCTTTGTGAAAATGCGGCTTGTGGAGGCACTACTCCCTCTTATGGTAATATAAAAGTTTTAAAAGAAATTTTAGATATTCCTATTGTTGTAATGATTAGGCCACGGTGTGGGGATTTTATATATTCTGATTTAGAGTTTAAAGCTATGAAGGAAGATATTAAGATTTGCAAAAATATTGGAGTAGAAGGCGTTGTTTTTGGAATTTTGAATGATGATCATGAAATTGACATAATGAGAACTAAAGAGTTGCTAAGTTTTGCTAAGCCTTTAAGAGTCACTTTTCATAAAGCAATTGATGCAACTTTTGATATTAGATCTTCTGTAATTACACTTTTAGATATTGGTGTGCATAGGATATTGACTTCAGGAGGAGGTCTTAAGGCAGAAGATTCACTTATGATACTTAAAGATTTGATACTAATGGTTGGAGAAGAATTAGAAATTGTTATTGCTGGTAAGGTTAATAGCTATAATATTGATAATATTGATTCTATTTTAAGTGCCAGGGCTTATCATGGGAGACTTATTGTCGGTGATTTAAATTCATAGTTGTTTTTAGCATATTGATTTTTTAATTTTTATTGATTATCAAGTTTGTTATAAATTTTTTAACGCTCATCTTATTAACGTTAAAGTGAAGTTCTAGAGTATTTTGATCTTTGACGCTAGATTGTATCGGACTTGAAACTATTATATTCGTTGTGTTTTTTAATAAAATTGGAATCAATTTTTTTGAAAAAATTGATAGTATTTCTGGGTTATTAGTATTTAAATAAGATTTTAAGTTATAGTCATTTTCGTTTGCACTATTATTTGCAATGAATATCCCTTTACTAAAGGGAATTAGATTTGTTTTTTTTATATTATTTGGCATTAATTTATTGATATCATTGATCAAAATGAATATTTCATTTTGATCAATGATATCAATAAATTTTGTTGTTAATATGTTTTCATTTTTGTGAATTGTTGCTTTTTGATTTATTAAAATTCCTTTTTTATTTTTAGTAGGTCTGATATATATATTTGAATTTTTTATCTTCCATTTTGGATTTGTAAATATATTGCCTTGAGATTCAAAATTTGAGTTTTTTTGTATACCCCAAAATATGTTTTTGGGAAAATTTCCAGTTACTATTAATGAAAAAACTTCTGGCTGTTTTGTATAACTTAAGTATAGGTTACCAATAGTATGAAGGCCAAGTTTGTATTTGAAGTTAAGTTCATCATAGATAAATCTGTTTTTGGATAAGTTTATGTAGACATATACATCTGATGAAGGCTCTAACAACATGATTAAAGATACGTTGTTTTTAGGTTTATGGTAAGTGAAAGTTTCACATCCTATAATAAAAATACTTAATAAAGTATTGATAATTAATTTTCCCATTTTGCAATACCTATATTAATTAACATTTCATCGTCAATTTCTACTTTTGTTATTGCCTTTTCTTTATTGATTTCTATTTTAAATGTTAAAGTTTCAGTTTGAATGTAGCTTTCAAATTGAGTTATTATTTTTTTTAATATTTCATTATTATCTATATATAGTATGATTCGATCACTAACGTTGAAGTTATTTTCCTTTCTTAAATTTTGTACTTTTCTTATTAGTTCTCTTGATAAGCCTTCTAAATATAATTCTTCTGTTATTAGTGAATTTAGAGCAATTGTAACAGAATCTTCGTTAATTACTTTTAAATTTTCTCTTTCTTGTCTTTCCAAGATTATATCTTTTAGTGTAATGTCATATGTATGTTCTTTGATTTTAATTATATATTTATTACCTTTGATTATTTTTAATATGTCTTCGTTATTTAGATTCATTATCTTTGATGCTATTACTTTCATATTTTGACCAAGTTTACTTCCAAGTTCTTTAAAATTTGCTTTTGCTTTGTAAGTTACCAGTTCTTCTTCATTGAATTTTATTTCGATTTCTTTTGCGTTAATTTCTTCAAGTATTATTTCTTTCATTTCACTTAGTATTTGTTGTTCTTTATGATTCTTGGTAACAACATAGATTGTGCTGATAGGTTTTCGTATTTTAATATTATGATATGCCCTTAGTGCTCTTGCAAGAGAGAGAACTTTTCTTGTAAAATTCATTTTTTCTTCAAGATCTATATTAATCAGTTCTTCAATTTCTTGTGGATATTCGTTTAGATGTATTGATTCTTTTTCATCTTTTGCTTTCAAATTTTGATAAATTTCTTCTGTTAGGAAAGGTATAAATGGTGCAAGCATCAACATTAAATTTTTGAGTGTGTAATATAAAGTTTCATATGCATCAAGTTTGTCATTGTCATTTTCAGATTTCCAAAATCTTCTTCTTGATCTTCTTATATACCAATTATTTAATTTGTCTATAAATGCAATAAGTTCTGCTATTGATTTTGTTAAGTTATATTGATCTATTTCTTTGTTTAAAATTTTTTTTAGGCTTTCAGTTTCGCTAATTATCCATTTATCAAGTATATTAGTTTTATGTAAATTTGTGTTATTGTTAGGTTCAAATTTGTCAATTATTGCATAAGTTATGAAAAATGAATAAGCGTTCCAAATAGGTATTATAATATTTTTTAAAACATCTTTAACTCCATCATCACTGTACTTTAAGTCATCAGCCTTGATTACAGGACTCATTACTAAGTAAAGTCTTAAAGCATCAGCTCCAAATGTATTTATTACTTCCATTGGATCTGTATAATTTCTAAGTGATTTTGACATTTTTCTTCCATCACTAGATAATACAAGTCCATTAACTATTACATTTTTAAACGCTGTATTTTCAAAAAGTGCAGTTCCTAAGATTGTTAGTGTATAAAACCATCCTCTTGTTTGGTCTAATCCTTCTGCAATAAAGTCAGCAGGAAAAATATTATTAAATTTATCTTTATCTTTAAATGGATAATGTTTGCTTGCATAAGGCATAGAGCCAGATTCAAACCAACAGTCTAAAACCTCACTTGTTCTAACGTATACACCACCATATTCACTAGGCCAGGTTATTTTATCGACTTTATCTTTATGCAAATCGTTAATCTTTTGACCCGATCTTTTTTCAAGTTCTTCTTTAGATCCTATACATATTTTGTTTCCTGTTTTTGAGCATACCCAAATTGGTATTGGATTGCCCCAAAATCTGTTTCTACTTATTGCCCAGTCTCGAGCATTTTCTAGCCATTTGCCAAATCTTCCTTTTTTTAAATGTGAGGGCATCCAATTTATTTGTTCATTTGATTTTATAAGTTTTTCTTTTATTGCTTCAATGTTTACAAACCATGAGCTTATTGGTCTATAAATTAGAGGTGAATTTGTTCTGTAGCAAAATGGATACCTGTGTAGGAAGTTTTCTCTTTTAAATAGTAAATTCATTGATTTTAATTTTTCTATTATTTTGTTATCTGCATCTTTAACAAATAATCCTTCAAAATCTTTTACTTCGTTTGTAAAGCGGCATTCGGCATCTATAGGCGCTATTATATCAGTTTTTGTTTTACTTTTAAGTATTTTATAATCTTCTTCTCCAAATGGTGCTATATGTACTATTCCTGTTCCATCATCAGTTGTGACATATTGTGCTGTATGAATTTTGAAGGCTCCTTTATCCTGTTGTTTTAAAAAGTAGTCAAATATAGGCTCATATTCGAGTCCTTCAATGTGTTTTCCCTTGAATTGTTCTATTATTGTGTATGTTTTTTCATCTTTATAATAGTGATCTAATCTGTTTGTGCCTATGATGAATGTTTCATTTTTTTCCTTATCAAATATTTTAGAATATTCTATATCTTGACCAACTGCAATACCAAGATTTGTAGGTAATGTCCAAGGGGTTGTTGTCCATGCAAGTAGATATTCATTTCTATTTTTAATTTTAAACTTTATAGTTAGTGATGGATCATTAACCTCTCTATATTCGCCAAGGTTTACCTCAAAATTTGATAGAGGAGTTGCAAGTTTTGGAGAGTATGGTAATACATAGTAACTTTCATAAATTAATCCTTTATTATAAAGTTTTTGAAATACCCACCATACAGATTCCATAAAGGTTACATCCATTGTTTTGTAATGATTCTCAAAATCAACCCATCTACCTAGTCTTAAAATTGTTTTTTGCCATTCTTTTGTATATCTTAGAACTATCTTTTTGCATTCTGCATTAAATTTTTCGATTCCATATTTTTCTATTTCATATCTTCCAGATATTTTTAAAGATTTCTCTACTTCATATTCCACAGGTAAACCATGAGTATCCCATCCAAAATATCTTTTAACATATTTGCCTTTCATTGTTTTATATCTTGGAATTATGTCTTTGATCGTATTTGGAACAAAATGCCCAAAATGTGGAAGTCCTGTTGCAAATGGTGGTCCATCATAGAATATAAATTCTTCACAATCTTCTCTTTGTTGCATGGATTTTTCAAAAATTTTATTGTCATTCCAAAATTTCAATATTTTTTCTTCTATTTTAGGAAAATCCACTTTATTTTCTACTTTTTTGAACATAATATTTCCTTTTGTTTTATTTTTATATTATATTGTTCTAAATATACTGTTATTAGATTGGTATTAGGATTTTGAAAGATTTGATTTACAATTTTTTCTTCTATTTTTTCTTTTATTGCATTTAAAATACTTCTTGCTCCAGAATTTTTGTCATAATATTTTTTGATTATATAATTTTTAAGAGCTTCATCAATTTTTACTTGTATTTTTTTTAAGCTAAATTTTTTAGTAAGTTCTTTGCAATAATTATTATAAATTATGCTTGTGTCTTCTTCATTTAAAACATTAAGGATTATTTTTTTTTGTATTTTATCTAATAGCGATGAGTTGAATCGTCTTTTGAGTTCATTGTTGATTTCGCTTTTAAAATTTCTATTATTATCTGTATTATTAAATCCAATACTTCCTTTGCCAAGTAGTATTTTAGAACCAATAGACGTAGTTAGAATAATAATGGCATTTTTAAAGGATATTTTATCTTCTTGGTTACTAATCAGCTCTCCATTTTCAAGTATTTGCTCTATTGTGTTTAGTACAGAATGATGAGCATTTTCAATATTTTCAAGTATGATACATGTTCTGGGATTATATTTTAATTTATTTGTTAGAATTCCACCGTCATTATAGCCAGTATATCCTGGATTTGTCCCTATTAATTTTGATATGGAAATTTCTTCTTTATAGTCTGACATATCTAGTTTTAATATTGAGTTTTGATCTTCAATCATAGTATTTGATATTTCATTTGCTATGATTGTTTTTCCACTTCCACTTGAACCTATAAGTAGTATTGATGTTAAAGGTTGTGCATTGTTATTGATATTGAGTTTTGTTTTAACCATTTCTATAATTATTTCGTTTATTGCATATTCTTGTCCTATAATTTTTTCTTTTATATATGCCGCTTTTTTTTTAAGTGTATTGATTTCTTCCTTGATATTAGATCTTATTTTAATACTTAATAGTTCATCTGTTGCTCTTTTAATGTCTTCGCCACTGACTATTTTTTGATTGACTTCCTTTTGTTTTTTCTGAGCTCCAGCAATGTCGATTAAATCGATTGCTTTGTCAGGAAATCTTTTGTTAATTAAATATTGTGATGATAGATTTATCACACTTTCTATGGCTTCTTTTTCATAAGTAACACCGTGGTAGTCTTCAAAATTCTTTATTATACTGTTGATTATATTTAGTGTTTCTTTTTCATTAGGTTCTTTAATTGATATTGTTTGAAATCTTCTAATAAATGCTTTGTCTTTAGATATATGTTTTCTATATTCATCATAAGTTGTTGCACCTATAATTTGTATTTCAGAGCGAGATAAAACAGGCTTTAAAATATTTGCTGCATCAATGGAACCTTCAGAATTTCCAGCTCCTATTAAAGTGTGTATTTCATCGATAAATATTATTATGTTTTTATTGTTTTTAATTGACTTGATGATATTATTTAATCTTTCTTCAAATTCACCTCTATATTTTGTGCCTGATACTAAATCAGAAGTATCAATTTGTAGTATTACTTTATTTTTTAGTTGGCCCTTGATTTCTTTATTTGCAATTTTGATGGCTAGTCCTTCAACGATTGCCGTTTTTCCAACTCCAGGTTCTCCTATTAGAATCGTGTTATTTTTATTTCGTCTTTCAAGCACATTTATTAGTGCTTGGATTTCTTTTTCACGCCCGATTAAAGGATCAAGTTTTTTTTCTTTTGCAAGTATTGTTAGATTTTTAACATATTTGTTTATTTCAAAGTATTCATTTGCAAGTCTTATTTCATCGTCAAAGTCTTTATATGTTTCAATTAATCTTATTTTATCTACGCTAGTGATTATATTTTCGTCTTTAAAGTTAAAGCTCAATTTATTAAGTTTGTATTTTTTTAAAAGTTTTTTCGTTTTTAATATTTGATAAAAGATTTCTTTGATTCCTATAGAAGTTTTAGATTTGAACTCTTTTTTAGTTTTTTCAATAAGAATAAAGATTTCTCTGTTTATTTTTGGAATCATAATTTCGTTAATTCCGAGTAGAACTTTTTCTAATTTTTCTATTTCATATAGTGTGTCTTGTTTGATATTTTTTAATGTTTTGGTATCTAGATTTTTTATTTCAGATTTTTTAGGATAAATTAGTATAGACATTAATAGATGCCAAGTTGAAACTTCTCTATTTTTATTTTTTCTAGCAACTTCTCTTGCAGATACTTCGACTAGGTTGATTAGATTTTCTGCTATATTAATATTTTTCTATCTCCATCTTTATATCATTCATTATATCAAAAATATTATTTTTTTGTTCGTATTTTGAATATATGGATACATAAAATTTGATTTTTGGTTCTGTTCCAGATGGCCTAATAGTTACTTCTGATTCATTTTCTAATAAAAATTTTATTGCATTTGTGGTATGTTTATATTTTGTCATATTATATACATTTCCTTTAATGTCAGTTTCTTTTAATGTTTTGTAATCTAACTTTTTAATTATATTAATATTTGCAAATTTTTTTAGGTTTTCTTTTCTAAATTTTGATATTAATTCTTCTCTTAAAAAATCTCCTTTAGTTCCTTTAAAACTTTTATTAATTACAAAGTCTTTATAGTATCCAAATTCTTTATACATTTCTTGAAGATAGTTTCCTATTGTTGTTTGATTTTCTTTTAGTTCAAACATTAAATAGCAAATTCCTTTTATTGCTGAGAATGCATCTTTGTCTCTTGTTGCATTTCCGATTAGGTATCCATGACTTTCTTCACATCCTAAAATAAATTTTTTGTTTGGCTCTTTTTTTTTTATCTCATCTATTAAGTTTCCTATCCACTTAAATCCTGTATATGTTCTAAATAATGTTGAATTATATTTTTTTGCTATCTTGTCTAGCATTGGTGTTGTTACAAAAGAAGTTATTACAAATGCGTTTTGTGGATTATCTTCTCTAGATAATAAGTAATTCATTAAAATACAAGAAATTTGATTCCCATTTAAAATTTTCCATTTTTCTTGAGTTTCATTAAAAGCTATTCCCATTCTATCAGCGTCTGGGTCAGTTGCAAATGCAATATCACAGTTCTTGTTCTTTGCAAGTTTGATTACTCTTGACATGGCAGACTGATCTTCGGGATTAGGGTATTTAATTGTAGGAAATTCTGGGTCGGGATTTATTTGACTAGGTTCAGTTATAAGTTCTACTTTGCTACCTTTAAAGAGTTTATTTATTATTGTTCCTCCTATTCCATGCAAAGGAGTATATGCTACTTTTAAAGTTATTTTTTTGCTTTTTTCATTAAAATCAGGAAATTCTTCATTTATTTTTTCTATATATTGCATATCAATTTCATCATTAATTTCAATTATTGTTTGTTTTTGATTTATGCTTGCTCTATTTGTAAGTATATTCATGATATTAGATGTTTGTTTAATTTTCAATGTTATTTGTATGTCATGAGGAGGAATTATTTGAGCGCCTCCTTTCCAATATACTTTGTATCCATTATATTCTTTTGTGTTGTGGCTTGATGTTATCATTATTCCAATATCGCACTCTAGTTTTCTAACTGTATATGATAATTGGGGTGTTGGTCTTGAATTTTTATATATATGAACTTTAAATTTATTTGCTGCAAAAATTTTAGCAGTGTCGTATGCAAATTCTTTTGAAAAATATCTTGAATCATAACTTATTACAACTTTAGGATTTTTTGTTATTTCAAGAATATAATTGGCAATCCCTTGACTTACTTTTTTAACGTTGTAGTTATTGATATAACATGTTCCAGCTCCAATAATATTTCTAATGCCAGCAGTTCCAAATTCTAAATCTTTGTGAAATCTATTGTAAATTTCCCTTTTGTTATTTTCTTTTAGTAATTTTTTTGCTTCGTCTTTAAAGTATTTGTTTTGTTCAAGTTGGATATATTGTTTTACTTTTTTTTCAAGTTGACTATTTTTCATATTATTTTTTTCTCTATTTTATCATTTAAAAATTTATAATTAAATTTTTAAATGATAAAATAAGGATGTAGAATTTATAGAAGTTAGTAATTATATTCAATTATGGTTTTTTACTTGAGGTTTTTATGCAATTTTGTTTAAAGTTTGATTATTCTCCTGCTGGTGATCAACCAAAAGCAATTAAAGAAATTAAGCAATCTATTTTACTTAATAATAAGTATCAAACTTTAAAGGGCGTTACAGGTAGTGGCAAAACTTTTACGATAGCTAATATTATTAGAGATTTAGATCGTCCTTCTTTGATCATTAGTCATAATAAAACGTTAGCAGCACAACTTTATAGAGAATTTAGAGATTTTTTTCCCAATAATGCAGTTGAATACTTTGTTTCCTATTATGATTATTATCAGCCAGAGTCTTATGTTCCTTCAAAAGATTTGTATATAGAAAAAGAAGCTACTATTAATGAAGAGATTGAGATAAAGCGAATAAGGACGATAACATCTCTTTCCAGAAGGCGAGATGTCATTGTTATTGCTACAGTTTCTTCAATTTATGCATTAGGTTCACCAGAATTTTTTAAGAATGCGGCTCATGCTTTTTTTGTAGGGCAAAAAATTTCTATTAAAGAGATATCAAAAATTTTTGTTGAGCTTCAGTATGAGCGGACGCTTATGAATCTTGAACATGATAAGTTTTCTATTAAGGGTGATATTATTGAAGTATGGCCTAGTAATGAACATGGTGATTTTGCATATAGAATTTATTTGGATTTTGATGAAATTGTTAGGATAACTAGGATTAGTCCACTTACAAAAAAGGTTTTAGGTTCTACTGATGGATTTACTCTTTTTGCTAAGTCTTACTTTGTTATTCCTTATGAAAATATATTGAATGCTCTTCCTAAAATATGTAATGATTTAGAAATACAATATCATTATTTAAAGAAAAATGATAAGCTTGTTGAGGCCGAAAGACTTAGGCAAAGAGTAGAATATGATCTTGAGCTTTTAAGAGAGACTGGATCGTGTCAAGGTATAGAAAATTATTCAAAATATTTTGATCAAAATGAAATGGGTAGGCCTTATTGTTTATTTGATTTTTTTCCTAAAGATTATTTACTATTTATTGATGAATCTCATGTTACTTTGCCTCAGTTTAGAGGTATGTATAATGGAGATTATTCAAGAAAATTAAACCTTGTAAACTTTGGATTTAGACTTCCATCAGCACTTGATAATAGACCACTTAAATATAATGAGTTTGAATCCTTAATTAATCAGGCTGTCTTTATTTCAGCAACTCCTGGTCTTGAAGAACATGAAAAAAGTAGTGTTATTGTTGAACAAATAATACGTCCCACAGGGCTTGTTGATCCAGAAATTATGCTTAGAATTTCAGATGGACAGATAGAAGATATTTATAGGGAAATTCAAAAAAGAATAGCTTTAGATGAAAAAGTTTTAATAACAACTTTAACTAAAAAAATGGCTGAGGACTTGACAGATTATTTATTAACTCTTGGCATAAAGGCTAGATATCTGCATTCAGAGCTTGATACTATTGAGAGAGTAGATATTATTACATCTCTTAGAAGATCAGAAATTCATGTTATTGTGGGTATTAACTTGTTAAGGGAAGGTTTAGATATTCCTGAAGTTTCTCTTGTTATTATATTAGATGCTGATAAAGTAGGATTTTTAAGATCTACTTCTTCTTTGATTCAAATGATTGGTAGGGCTGCTAGAAACTCAAATGGGTGTGTTATAATGTATTATGATCAAATAAGTTATGCAATGCAGGAAGCCATTGATGAAACTAATAGAAGGCGAAATATTCAAATTGAGTACAATAAAAAAAATAATATTATACCAAGAACGATTATTAAGAAAGTACAAAATATTTTAGACAAAGAATTAAAAACTGAAACAGTTAATTATGATATTGAAAAGATTAGTTCTGATAAAAAAATGTCTCAAAAAGATATTATTATGAAACTTAAGTCTAAACTTGAGGAGGCAGTTAATGATGAACGGTTTGAGGATGCTATTTTGATACGAGATAGAATAAGAGAGATTTTAAAATGATAAAATCTTGAAAATTTAGAGGAGTTTATATTTTTGAGAGAAAAAATTACTGTCAGAGGTGCAAAAGAGCATAATTTAAAAAATATTAATATTGATATTCCAAGGAATAGTTTGGTAGTTATATCTGGTAAGAGTGGTTCGGGCAAGTCTTCTTTGGCTTTTGATACAATTTTTGCAGAAGGTCAAAGAAGGTATATGGAATCTGTGTCATCTTATGCAAGGCAATTTTTGGGGGTAATGAAGAAACCCAACGTTGAGTACATAGGAGGACTCTCACCTGCTATTTCAATTGAGCAGAAAACAATAAGCAATAATCCAAGATCAACTGTTGGAACAATTACTGAAATTTATGATTATTATAGATTACTATTTGCAAAAATTGGTAAACCATATTGTCCAAAAGATGGGAGTTTAATAGAAAAGCAGTCTTTAGATAAAATGATTAATGCTATTTTAAGTTATCCCGAGGGTTCTAAGATTATATTGTTTGCTCCTATTGTGATGGGTGCAAAAGGTACGCATAAAAAAGAGCTTGAAAAGATATTAAGTCAGGGGTTTAGTAGAGTAAGAATAGATTCTCAAGATTATTTAATAGAAGATGCTGTTAATTTGAATTTGGATAAAAATAAGAAACATAATATTGAAGTTATAGTAGATAGGATAAAATTATGTAGTGCTATAAGAATTAGGCTTTCAGAATCTATTGAGACTGCTTTATTTATTTCTAATGGGTATCTGCGTGTAGAGGTTGAAAATGATTTAGAAAGGATAGACAAAATTTTTACAGAACATAATAGTTGTCCTTTGTGTGGATTTTCTCTGCCTGCAATCGAGCCAAGACTTTTTTCTTTTAATAGTCCATTTGGAGCTTGTAGTGAATGTTCTGGTCTTGGTATCACACTTGATTTTGATTTTGAAAAAATTTGTCCTAATGTAGAACTTTCTTTTAATGAAAATGCATTTGTGACTTTTAAAACCAGTTCATCTTGGGCTTTGGCGATTTTTAAAGGACTTGATAAGCATTATGGTTTTGGTTTAGATACTCCTGTGAAGGACATTCCAGAATCTATTCTTAGAAAAATTTTTTATGGAACCAATGAGAAAATAAATTTTGTATATCAATCTAAAGGAATAGCGGATGAAGAAATAGATGGTGTTGGTTTTAGTTATTCTAAGGAATTTGAGGGTCTTATGCCTCTTTTGAAGAAACGTTATCTTGCTACTGAATCTGATAGTGCTAGATTGTTTTATGAAAGTTTAATGTCTAGAAAGATTTGTAATTCTTGTAAGGGTAAGCGTTTAAGTCCTGGAACTTTGTCTGTTAAGTTATGTGGGAAAGATATTCAAGAACTTAGTAGTTTTTCTGTTATCGATTCTTGTTTGTTTTTTAAAAATATTGAGCTTGATGATTTTGATGCAAAGATTGCTAAGGAAATTGTAAAGGAAATTAAGAGCAGGCTTAAATTTTTAATTGATGTTGGACTTTCTTATTTGCATTTAGATAGGATGTCTGGAACCCTTTCAGGAGGAGAAGCTCAAAGAATTAGACTTGCTACTCAAATAGGTTCTGCCCTTGCTGGTGTTCTTTATATACTTGATGAACCTAGTATTGGATTACATCAAAGGGATAATGAAAAATTAATAAGTACTCTTGTTAATTTGAAAGAACTTGGCAATACAGTAATTGTTGTAGAGCATGATGAGCAAACTTTACGTACTGCAGATTATATTGTTGATGTTGGTCCTGGAGCTGGGATCTATGGGGGAGAGATAGTTGCTAAAGGAACTTTAGTTGATATTTTAAATAATGAAAATAGCTTAACTGGAAAGTATTTAAGTGGTCAGCTTAAGATAGAAGTTCCAAAAACAAGGCGTAAGATAGGGAGTTCGGAAATTTTGCTTTTAAGTGCCAATAAAAACAATTTAAAGAATATTAATGTTAGTATTCCTTTGGGAGTTTTTACTGTAATAACAGGAGTTTCTGGTAGTGGTAAGAGTACACTTCTTAATGAAGTATTATATCCTGCTCTTGATAGTAGGTTAAAATTAAACACAAATTATTGTGATGGGTTTGAGGATATCATTGGGTATGAACAAATTGATAAAATTATTCAGATAAATCAAAAGCCAATAGGTAAAACCCCAAGATCAAATCCTGCAACTTATGTTGGGTTTTTTACAGAAATTCGCGAACTGTTTTCTAGGCTTCCAGAATCTAGAGCAAGGGGATTTAAGGCCGGTAGATTTTCTTTTAATGTTAAAGGTGGGCGTTGTGAAAAATGTCAGGGGGATGGGCATTTAAATATTCAAATGCATTTTTTACCTGATATTTTTGTTCCTTGTGATTTGTGTAAGGGTAAAAAATTTAATGAGGAAACCTTAGAAATTAGATATAAAGGAAAAAATATTTATGATGTTTTAAAAATGAGTGTTATTGAGGCGAAAAATTTTTTTGAAAATATCCCAAAGATTAATCATTATTTAAATATTTTAGAAAAGGTGGGTCTTGGATATATTCAATTGGGGCAATCATCAATAACTCTTTCAGGAGGAGAGGCTCAACGGATCAAGTTGGCTTTTGAGCTTGGAAAAAAAAGTACAGGTAAAACTTTTTATATTATTGATGAACCAACAACAGGTTTACATTTTGATGATATAAATAGATTGTTGAAGGTATTGCAATTGCTTGTTCAACGTGGAAACACTGTGGTTTTGATAGAACATAATTTAGATGTGATTAAGCAGGCAGATTATATAATAGATTTAGGTCCTGAAGGTGGAGTGTCTGGAGGAAATATTGTTGTGTCTGGAACTCCTGAAGAGGTTTCAAAATGCAAAAGTTCCTATACAGGAATGTTCTTAAAAAATCTTTTGTAATATTATTTTTAATAAATATTTCTAATTATTCTGTTTTATTTGCTCAGAATGTCGATAATAAAAAGAGTTTGGATGATAGAAAAAATCTGACTTTGTTGCAAAAAGCCAATTTAAAAGAGCTTGAACTATCTAGTGATGAAGATTTGAGAAAATGGGCCTTAAAAGAAGGTATTCAAGAAAAAGATGTTTCTAAAATAAAAGCTTTACTATTGGAAAAATTTGGTATATCTCCTAATCTTTTTTCAAAAGATAAAAAAGATTTAGGCAGATATAAAATAATTATTGAAAGTACAGATAATCTTGAAAATTTTACTTATGAACTTACTGAAGACGAAAATATCATATTGAAAGGAAGAGTTAGGATTATTATTGAAGACATTAAAGAGAATAAAAAGCACAGTATTAAGGGTGATAAAATTCTTTTTAATAAGAAGACCAAGAAGCTTTTCTCTAGTGGTAATGTTGACTATAGTCTTGATTTAAATGTAAATGATAAGTTATATTTTTACGGCAGTGAATTATTTGTAGATTTTGATTCTCAGAATTTTCTTCTTAAAAATGGGATTGTTCAGAAGAAAATGCATAAGAATTTAATGGATCATATTGTTTCATTTGGTGGAAAAGTTTTAAAACGATTAGATAATGAGGTAAATATACTAGAAAGTGCTTTTATTACAACTAGTAAAGTTTTAGAACCTTATTATTCTATTAAAGCTTCTAAAATGTGGATTTTGCCATCTGGGGATTTGGGTTTTCTTAATGCCGTTTTTTATGTTGGCAAAGTACCTATATTTTACATTCCATTTTTTTTTAAGCCAGGTGATAGTTTATTCTTTAATCCATCTTTAGGATATTCCTCAAAAAAGGGTCTTACGCTTTTTAATACTGTGTATTTATTTGGAAAAAAATCTCTTGATCTTAATGAGCTTTCTTTTTTAGATTTTGATTTGAATGCAATATATAGTTCAGATAAAGAGCCTTATATTCGAAATGGTTACTTAACTTATTTCTTTGCAGAAGATGTTGTTTCTAAACTTAATAAAGACTATGTTAAATTTATTTTTGATATTTATTCTAATTTAGGATTTTATGTAGGTTTTGATTTTGATTTAGGCAATACTTTAAATTTTTTTAAAACTTTTGAAGGTAGTTTTGGAATAGGTTTAACAAGAACTCTATATCAAAATAGTTTATCTAATGTTTATAGGCCTTTTGAAAATAACAGCATTGAATATTCTCTTTTTAGTTTTGATAATATAAATAAGGGTGACATATTTGGATTTGAGGTGCCTTTTAGATATTTACTCAAATCTAAATCAGAATTTTTGATTCATGATGCTCTTTTTTCAGTTATTTTTGAACATTATTCAGATCCCTATGTCATTATTGATTTTAAAGATAGACTAGAGAGTGCTACATTTTTTTCTCTTTTGAGTCCTGCAAAAGAATTGTCAGAAACAAAACATTTTATAAATACATTCGATTGGAATTTGTCTTCTTTTTATAATCGAACTTTTAGTAATAATACTCTTATTGATTATAGATTAAATAATTTTGGCTTTACCTTTAAGTTGTCAGATTATGAAAATACCCTTGGCAAATTTCCTAAAAAAAATAAGGACCCAACTAGTAGATGGTTTTATTTAGAAAGAGTGTATGTTCCTTACATTGATTTAAACTTTCAAAAAGATCTTTATAATAGTAGTTGGACTTCTTCTTTTGACGATAATAAGGATAAAGAGATAATTATGGCTCCTAAAGTCGAAAATGTTAAACGTGATATTGTAAAGGAGGATGACAAAGATAAGGAGAATGTCAAAAAATTTAAAGAAGAAAAAGATACCGATCAGAATTTGTATTTATCTCCTGAGCCAATTGTATCTAATGATTTTGGAAAGCAAGATACTTTTTATTTGAGATTTGGAATTAATCCTTATTTGAAAAATAATATATTTTTTGATACCTCGAAGAGGTCCCCCCAGGATTTTAACTATAATGTAAAATCCTATTTATTTGATATTAAAAATAAAATGGATTTAAAATTTTATGCTGATTTTTATGATAAACTTGTTACTTTTGAAGATATTTTATACTTCAATACTATTGAATATAATCCTTTAGACAAAGATTATCATTTAATCGATAAAGATAAGAAGAGCGAATATTCAGTTATTAATAAGATTAGTTTAGATTTATTGCCCTTTATTATGTATCCTGCTTTTTCTAGGAGCAGTATTAAGTATGAAAACAAAGTGACACTTTATTCGTTTGATAAAAAGTATGATCAAAATTCTAAAATTTTAGATGGAAAGAGCAGTACTATTTTTTGGCAGAGTCCTGAAACTTTTTATCAAGAGCTTAGTATTGCCTTAAGTTATGATTATAGGTTTTTGACAACTAATCTTTCAGGAGTGCTGAAAAATACCTTTGAAAATATATATTTTTCTTCTGATTTTAAAGTCACTTTGGAGTTTCCTTATTTATTGCAAGAGGTAGGTCTTGGGATTAAATATGATAAAAAATTTAATGAAGAAAAGAATAAATTTTCTCTTAATAAAATGACTGTTAATTTGTCCTCTTTAAATTCAATTTCTACTGATAAAAATTTTAAGATGAATCCTGCCTTATATTATAAGATAGAACCAGGATATTTAGATTATTTAAAACTTGCTTTTTTAGTTGCTTATGATCCTTTAATTAATAGGATATCTGAACTTTCTTTTAAATTTAATTCTTATGATTTTGAATTTATATTTGCAATGAAAGATGATTTTGAGTATAAGTATGATAAATTGATTGGTGATTTTATAAAAGTAGGCAATACAACCAAGTTTATTCCATATTCTGTATCTACTAAGTATGAAAAAGATTTATATACGTTTAAATTTTTAGATGAAAGGTTTTCATTTGGGATAGGGACAGATGTTGGATGGAAAATGAATTTACAGAAATTTATAGATAATGAACTTTGGGCTGAGTTTATTATCAATTTTAAGTATGCTAAGTTTTTTGAATTGAATTTTTCTACTCGTTCTATTAATACAAAAACTTTTAGATACTTTAGTGGATATATGAATCAGGTTGGTCTTGAGACAATTAATATTTTTATGGACCTGTTTAAATCATTTAATTTCTTTAATGTTCAAGATAGAAAGGAATCATTGTTTAAAATTAAAAAAATTACTACAGGTTTTAAATTTAATTTTTATGATTGGCAATTTAGTGGAGAGTATAGTTTAAATCCAGATATTTTAAAAGATGCGAATGGTCAATATTCTTCTATTTGGAGGAACAATTTTTCAATTTATATTTCCTGGAACTTTTTTGAACCTGTTAATTCCTCATTTGAAAATAATTCAAATACCAATTATGAACTTTTAATTAATCAAAAATCTAAGAAATAATTTTGGTGTGATTTTTTGTTGCGGTAAAAATTTGTTGTGGTAAAAAAAATTTGGATATGATTTTAAGCTTAGATATAGTTTTAATGTGTTTAAAAATTCACTTTTTTTAATTTATTTAAAAAGAGGAGTTTTTATTTTAGAGGAAAACTGTTTAGGTAGAATATAAAGATGAAAAATTGATAGAATGAAAGATTTTAAATGGACAAAATTTGTTAATATTGAAAATATGATTAACTTTTGATATCCAAAGGAGTTAAAATTAAGCATGAAAAAATATTATGCATGTATATTAAAAAATAACAATGAAAAAATTATCTTTACATCTTGGGAGGAATGTAAAAATAAAATTAAAGGACAAGCAAACAAAATTAAAAGCTTTCAAACAAGAGGGGAAGCCGAGGATTGGTTATTAAGAGATGGAAAAACTACTTATATCTATCCAGCAGGAATATACTTTGATTCTGGAACCGGAAGAGGTAAAGGTATAGAAATTAGGGTTGTCAATGAAAAAGGGATGCCGATGCTTAATAAGATCATAGATCAAAGCTTAATCAATGATTACAATAATCATTATATCAAAAAGTTCGATGGAATTAGCAATAATTATGGTGAACTCTTCGGGCTATATGTTGCATTAAAAATATCATTAAAAGATGATGTAAAAAATATATTCGGAGATAGCAAACTAGTAATTGATTATTGGTCTAAGGGATTTTACAATAAAAACTTAAATAAAAATACTATCAAATTAATTGAAAATGTAATTAAATTAAGAAATATATTTGAAGAAAAAGGAGGGAAGGTCTTGTTAATATCAGGAAATAATAATATTGCGGATCTTGGCTTCCATAAAAGATAACTTATCAAAAAAACAAGTAATACACTTTTTATACTTCTTTCTATAACTAAAATATCAAAAATATTTATACTTTGCAATTAATTTGACAATGCATATAATTTGTGATGCTCAATAAATCAATAACTATTTAATATTTAACTAAAGACATAACAAAATATAATGACTTGATATATTGAGAAATTAAGTTCTATAAATTTTCATAATAGTTAATATCTATTTATTTTTTATAATTTTTAATTATATTTAGTTTATACTTTTTTATATTTATATTTTATAATAAATTAAGATTTTTTAATTTTTTTTATAAAATAGGAGTTTCTTATGCTATATTCAAAACCAATAAATGTATTTTCAGAGATAGGTCATTTAAAAAAAGTGTTGCTACATAGGCCAGGAGAAGAATTGGAAAACCTGACTCCTCCAATAATGAATAGATTGTTATTCGATGATATTCCTTATCTTGAGGTTGCAAAGCAAGAACACGATGTTTTTGCTAGTATTTTAGAAAATAGTGGAGTAGAAGTTATTTATATTACAGATTTAATTAGCGAAATTATGTCTAAGTATGATGATATAAAAGAACAATTTATATCTCAATTTATTTTTGAAGCGGGGATTAAAACTGAAGATAGGATTAAATCTTTGAAAGATTATTTTTATAATATGTCTATTAAAGATATGATTTCAAAGATGATAGCAGGGGTTACAAATAATGATCTTAAGAATTATAAGTCTGATTCTCTTAATTCTTTAGTGAATAGTAAATGCCCTTTAATTATTGAGCCTATGCCTAATATGCTCTTTACAAGAGATCCTTTTGCAAGTATTGGTAATGGTGTATCAATAAGTAGAATGAGCTCTAAAACAAGGCAAAGAGAGACAATATTTGCCGAATATATCTTTAAATATCATCCTGTTTATAGAGAAAATGTTCCTGTATGGTATACTAGAGATGAAGATACTTCATTAGAAGGTGGAGATGAGTTGATTTTGAGTCAGGATATTTTGGCTATTGGTGTTTCTGAAAGAACCGAAGCTGAGTCTGTTGAAAAAGTAGCTCGCAATATTTTTGAACAAAAAGCGTCTTTTAGTACTATTTTAGCTTTCCAAATTCCACAAAGTAGGGCTTATATGCATTTAGATACAGTTTTTACTCAAATAAGTTGTAATACTTTTACAAGTTTTTCAAGTGATGATATGAGATTTACAATTTATGCTTTGAGTTATGATTTAAATTCTGGAAGTATTAAAGTTAAAATTGAAAATGCTAAATTGGAGGATATTTTAGGATTCTATCTTGGATGTAAGGTTAATATGATAAAGTGTGCAGGAGGAGATTTGATACATGGAGCAAGAGAACAGTGGAATGATGGTGCTAACACTTTAGCAATATCACCTGGGGAAGTAATAGTTTATGATAGAAATCATGTAACTAATAAATTACTTGAAGAATTTGGAATTAAAGTTCATAGGATGCCTTCTAGCGAGCTTTCAAGAGGAAGAGGCGGTCCAAGGTGTATGGCAATGCCTTTAATAAGAGAGGATTTTTTTTAATTTTTAATGGGAGAAATATTTATGTGTAATTTACAAAATAGAGATTTTTTAAGGCTTTTAGATTTTAGTCAAAAAGATATTCGTTATTTACTTGATTTATCTCATCAATTAAAGAAGTCTAAATATTTAGGAATTGAAGAGCAAAAACTTAAGAGGAAAAATATAGTTATAATTTTTGAGAAGGATTCAACAAGAACAAGGTGTGCATTTGAAGTAGCTGCTTATGATCAAGGAGCTAATGTTACTTATTTAGGACCAACGGGTAATCAAATAGGCAATAAAGAATCTATAATTGATACTGCAAGAGTGCTAGAAAGAATGTATGATGCTATTGAATTTAGAGGGTTTTCTCAAAAAGCAGTTGAGGATTTGGCTCGATATTCTAATGTTCCAGTTTATAATGGATTAACAGATATTGCGCATCCAACACAAGTACTTGCTGATTTGATGACTATTGAAGAACATAAAGGTTGTTTAAATAATTTAAAGCTGGTTTTTTGTGGTGATGGCAGAAATAATATTGCTAATTCTTTAATGGAAGGATGTGCTATTATGGGAATGGATTTTAGAATATTTGCACCAAAGGAACTATTTCCAGATTCAGAATTAGTAGAAAAGACAAAATTGATAGCAAGTGAGAGTGGCGGTAGTATTGTTATTTCTAATTCTATTGAAGAAACAGTTAGAGATGCCGATATTGTTTATACTGATGTTTGGGTATCTATGGGAGAAACTAATTGGAATGAAAAAATAAAACTCTTAATGCCGTATCAAGTCAATCGTAAATTAATGAAATTAGTAAAAGAAGATGCAATATTTATGCATTGTTTACCAGCTTTTCATGATTTAAATACAGTAATTGGTAAGGAAATATTTAATAAGTATGGACTTGAAGGTATTGAGGTTACAGATGATGTTTTTAAAAGCGATCGTTCTGTTGTATTTGATGAATCTGAAAATAGATTACATACTATTAAGGCTATAATGGTTAGTACTTTGAGATAATTGTTTTTTTAAGATTAGATTAAAAAAAATAAAAAATATATTAGGAGAGACAAAATGATGCAAAAAAATAGAATGCCAAGTAGTTTTACGATAATATTTTTTTTGATAGTAGTTATGACTATATTAACTTATGTAATTCCTGCTGGTGAATTTTATAAGGAGACGAGAGAAGTAAATGGAAATTTACGAGAAATTGTTGTAGCTGGGACTTATCATACAGTAGAAAGGGTACCTAGGGGATTTTTAGATGCTATTTTTACTATTTTAACTGCAATGTCTAAAGGAATGGAACATGCTGTTGAGGTTATTGTGTTTGTTTTGATTGTTGGAGGAGCTTATGGAGTGATTTTAAGAACAGGAGCCATTGATGCAGGAATAAACTCATTAGTTAATAAGGTGGGAAATAAAGATAAAATTCTTGTACCATTGATGATGTTTATCTTTTCTATAGGAGGAACTGTTGTAGGGATGTATGAAGAAACGATTCCATTTTATCTTATTATTATTCCATTAATACTAGCTTTAGGTTATGATACGATTGTAGCTGTTTCAATTATTGGTTTAGGGGCTGGCATAGGAACTATGGCCTCTACTATTAATCCATTTTCTACTGGTATAGCATCATCCATAGCTGGTATAGACATAAAAGAGGGTTTTTATTTTCGTATTATTTTATATATAGTTTCTGTGTCTGTGGCTATACTGTATGTATTAGTATATGCGAGTAAAATAAAGAGTGAGCCTAATAGATCTATAGTGTATGCGCAAAAAGAAGAACATTATGATCTCTTTGTCAAAGATGGTAGAGAAGGGACTTGCATGCCTGAATTTACATTTAGAAGAAAGATGGTATTGGTATTGTATGGAATTATGATCCTATTTTTGATGTATAGTATTATGGAGCTTAAGTGGGGCATGAAAGAGATGGCAATGTTATATCTTGGTACGGCAATTTTGTCTACATTTATATGTAAGATTAGTGAATTACAAATGTGGGAATCGTTTGTGGAAGGAACTAAAGATATGATAACAGCGGCGCTTATTATAGGCATGGCTAGAGGTGTGATGATAGTAGCTGATGAAGGGATGATTACAGGAACTATGTTGGATGCAGCATCAAGATTTTTATATGGATTACCTAAAGGAATGTTTGTAGTGCTAAATCAGTTTGTGCAAATGTGTATAGGCTTTGTTGTTCCTTCATCATCTGGACATGCAAGTCTTACTATGTCAATAATGGCGCCATTGGCTGACTTTTTAGACATGCCAAGATCATCGGTTGTATTGGCTATGCAGACAGCATCAGGGCTAGTTAATTTATTAACACCAACAAGTGGAGTGATAATGGCTGTGTTAGGTATGGCAAGGATAAGTTATGGCAGTTGGTTTAAATTTGTATTTCCGATATTTATGATTGAATTTGTAATATGTGTTTTAGTGATAATGGCTAATGTTTATTTTTTATAAGTTAGGAGAACATTTTGTATGAGTAAAAAGGTTGTAGTAAGTCTTGGGGGAAATGCGTTAGAAGATGTAAGAGAAAAAGAGTCATTTTATCAGACATTGATAAAGTTAGAGTTTTGTGTGTGTAAGATAGTAGATTTAATAGAAAATAATTATGAAGTTATTATTAGTCATGGTAATGGTCCACAAATAGGAAGAATTTTGATGGATAATGAAATGTGTACAGAAACACCTTTGATACCGTTTGATGTATGTGTGGGTATGAGTCAAGGAATGATAGGATATTATATTGAGCAGGCTATAAGAAATGAGTTGTATAAGCGAAGAATTAAACGTGGAGTGGTAGTAATACTTACACAAGTATTGGTAGATCAAGAAGACAAGTGTTTTAAAAATCCTAGTAAGCCTATTGGACCATTGTATGATAAGAAAAGAGCGGGTGAGCTTGAAAAGAGTCAAGGATATATTTTAAAGGAAGATAATAGAAAGCGGGGGTATTATAGAAGAGTTGTGGCATCGCCAAAACCTATTAAGATTGTGGAAATAGAAGAAATAAAAGCATTAATTAATCAAGGTTTTATAGTTATCGCATGTGGAGGGGGAGGAATTCCTGTTATAATGGATGAAAAAGGTGTAATGAGAGGCATAAGTGGAGTAATTGATAAAGATTTTTCGTCGTCTAGATTAGGTCAAGATATAGACGCAGATAATTTGCTAATTGTTACTGCTGTCGAAAAAGTAGCGTTAAATTTTGGGAGAATAGATGAAATTTTAATTGATAAGATAAGTAGTTTTGAGTTAGAGAAATATATAGGAGAAGGACATTTTGAGTCAGGCTCTATGTTACCTAAAGTAGAAGCAAGTATTGAATTTGTAAGGTCTGGTGGCAATAGTAGTAGGGAGGGGTGTAAAAGAAAAGCAATTATTACTTCATTGAATAATATTATTGAGGGTATTAATGGAAAAGGAGGAACAATTATTATTTGATAAATAAATAATGTAAATGGGTGGTCTGGATAAATTGATGTATGTTTTATATCTGCTTTTGCATCAGATTCTGAAACAACATCATCTTTTTTAGCAAGGTTAGCATACTGTTCTTTTAATTTGTTGATTAACCATACACTTATATAAAAATTTTACAATAAATCTTGAAAGTTAAAATTCTTTTATATACCACTTTTTACCGCTAATAATGCTTGATGTGCCTTATCTAAAGCAGCAAAATCTTTCTCTACCTCTTCCAGATCAGATTTAAGACTATACATCTTTGATTTTACTTCCTCAAAAATATGTTCTGCTTTACTCAAATTAATTTCCGAACTTGACATATGATAAATTGAATGGATTAGCATTAGCTCTAAGGTTAGGGCTAATGGTTGTTTGATATGATACTAAACAAAGTTTTAAATATGGTTATTATTGTGTAGGTGTATATTAAATTTATTTTTTTTAATAAGAACGCGTTTTTATTATGGTATTTTTAGTTTTTAAATCTCATTTTAATGAGATATCCAGTCAATAATATATAGTTAATAAAAACTGTAAATAATTATTTAATAAAGAAAGTAGTCATTTAAAAATGAAAGATTTATTATTTTGTTTTTTTATGATAAATGTCTCTTAGAAAAGGAAATATATTATAAAAGTAAGAATAATAAATAAAAAAATATTTTTATAAAAGTTGTAATTTAGACAAAGTGATATACATTATTAATTAATCATCATTATTGTTAATGTAATGATGATTAATTAGAAGGAAGGAGAATATTTCTATGAGAAAAAATTTGTTTTTATATACACTATTGATGGTAGGGATGATGTCTTGTAATCTAGATTCTAAATTGTTGTTGGGGGGAGATAAAGAAAAAACCAAAGAAGAAGGAAATAAAGTACCTATTGGAAAAGATGAGAGAGAGCAATTAATATCTGCTCTTATATATGATGTTGATAATGTTAGGAAAATGGTAAGTCAAGATAAAGTTGAAGTTGAGGATATAAATCAATATGGTATGAAGGATGAAGTGTTTAAAGCAGTAATAAATACGCTTAATGGTAAGACATTAGAGCATGATAATAATAAGGAAGCAAGAAGATTGTTTTATTCTTCTTTGTTATATAATAAAGAGAGAATAAAAGATTTTGCAGAAATACTTAAGAAGATAGAATCAGATGAAACAAAGGGTACATGGATTAAAGATATAATAGATGCAGGAAGAGAACATCTTCAATCTAACTTTGAGAGAGTGGTTAATAAGTTAGCAGATAATAGAGATAAATTAGGTAAATTAAGTCTTGATGATTTAAGAGAAGTTAAATCAAAATTTGAAGAAATTCAAATACAAAGATTAGCATTTAGGAAAGCTGTAAATAGTCTTATAGCATCTTATAAAGCTAAGACAGGAGGGATTGATTCTGATAGTAAGAAATTAATAGCTCATGTTGATAAGGAATATAAAAATCTTATTAAAGTTAAAATTCCAGGAATGAAATCAGTATTTGATAGAATTGTAGTTATTCTAGATACAATTAAATAATTTCATAATTTTCAAAAAGGTAGACGATAAAAGAAGATTGGGCAGATTGTCTTATCTTCTTACTTTTTATTAAATATAATAATGATATTATTTTTATTTTTTATTAGCTGATAAAGAAGGTGTCTCAAAAAGAAGTGGAAAACATAACAGTAAAAGTAGTAGGTATTATTGCAAATATATAATATTTGCAATAATACCTACTGTAAATTCTAACTTGCAGAGGTTTTGTGACAGTACTTCTTTTTATTCAGTTTTTTCTTTAACGATAGTATCTTGAAATCAGATATTCATTTTCAATATCACGTCTTTTAAATTCATTATTCCATGTAGATCCAGGTTTATTAAATACTTTAAACAGATTTAAAAACTCTTGAGCACTTGCTCCTTTAGAAAAAAGAAAAGATATGTGTTTTTGAGTAATGCCATAAAGCACACTATTTCTCCTAGTCCATTGAATAATCAATCCAGCTGTCAAATCAATGATTTCTTTTCTAGTTAATTTATCTAGAATATTATCATCATTATTCGCCCATCTATAGATATAAATATGTGTCTTGGCAGACATCCATGCTATCGATTTCAATAAAGCCTGACAAACTTGTTTAGCTTCATTATGGTCGGACCATTCTTTTAATACCTTCCCCATTGCTTTTATCAACGGATAAATATAATTTTTATCATAATTAAGTGCAGAATATAATACTTGTTCAGACATACCTGTAAAATCAGTATAAATTTTAACCTTGTCGTGCAAGAATTGTTTTATAGATACTCCTGGATAATTTTCAGGATTAAATTTATGATTTTGAATAGAGCCTTCTTTTGAAGAATTAACTAATAAAATTTGATTTATGTCTTGTTTAAGCATTTGGATAGCTTTTTCTTTTGTATTATAATTTTCTTCTCCCGACCAATCAATTTTATACTCAACTGACATATTTATTTGTCTTATAAACTCATTTATAATTTCATTTTTATCAACTAAAAATTTATCGTTTGAATAAATATAACTTGGTTTGTTACAATCACTAAGTTGGTGGGTAGTGCATTGTTCAAAAAAAGTTTTACTCCATGCATCCAAGTCTAAATTATTATTATTTGATAAATTTAGTGATGGTGATTGAGGTGGTGGTAAAATTTTTTCATTACTTTCTATTGAAATAGAGCCTGTTCCTGTTTGAGATATTACATTAAGTTGATTTTCTGAATTACCATTATTATTTTCTACTGAAGATGTTACATTTCCTTTTTGTGTTACTACTTGTTGATTTGTTTTATTAATTTTATTAATTTCAAGTGTTCCTACAGGTTGTTGTCGTTTTGGTAGTATTTGTTCTGGTGATGTTATTATGTTACTATTGTTATTGCCTTTGGCTACTTCTAATGTTTGTTTTAATGAAGATTTAGGCAAAGCAATTAAAGATTTGTTATCTAAAGTGTTTTTAATCTTGGGTTTATCTTTGTTAATCTTATTATTATTACAA